>JAHFEJ010000063.1 GCA_023248535.1 Nitrospinales bacterium
ACCCATCGGATAATCATGACAGATTCCGAAGACAAGAAAAATGCCTTATCCCCTTGCTAATAAAGGCTCTGGAGCCGCTTCACCCCACCTTTTTACCCACTCGATAAGGAGAAGACCCAAGTTTACATGGATGATGTAAATAAGAATCGGATAGATCTCTACAAATCACTTATTGACCAACACCACAAGTATATAGCTGCCATTTGGCAAGGTCCAACAGCCTTAATGGCAACGAATATGGTGGCGTTTGACAAAGTGAGAGCCGAACCTTGGGTGATGCTACTTTTGGCGTTTTTCAACGGCGCCTTTATTTTTGCTTATTGGCGAATGGCAAGGCATCAATCATGCATAATAAAGGCGTTACAAGCGGCTGAAAGTGAATTAAGAAAGCAAAAGAAATTATCGTGCTTTATTCCTGATTTTGAAAAGCCAACGAGAAAATGGAACGCACCTACTGTGCTCATAGCCATAATGGTGATTCTTGATGGCACTCTTTTAATATGGGCAATTCGGCAAATCATCATTCAGATCTGCTAGGTTTTTCATGATATTCGAGATTGGCCACGGGGTTATCGAGATAGTCGAAGGGGACATCACGCTCCTCGACCGGGACGCGATAGTCAACGCCGCAAACGAACAACTGCTGTTGGGAGGCGGCGTGGCGGGGGCGATCCGGCAGCGCGGCGGCCCGGCGATACAGAAAGAGTGCGACGCCATCGGCGGCACGTTCGTCGGCGGCGCAGTGATCACCACCGGCGGCAATCTCAAAGCGCGGCACGTAATCCACGCCGTGGGGCCGCGCATGGGGGAAGGAAACGAGGACGAAAAACTGAAAAACGCCACCCTGAATTCGCTCAAACTGGCGGATGAAAACGGCCTCGCCAGCATCGCTTTCCCCGCCATCAGCGCCGGCATATTTGGTTTTCCAATCGACCGGTGCGCCGGCATAATGTTGAAAACCACAATGGACTATCTGGAAAAAGAAAAAACAGGCCTGCGGCTGGTCACCTTCTGCCTGTACGGCCCTCAGGCCGAGACCGTTTTCAAAGAAGCGCTAAAACGATTGGGTAGAAAAAGCTGATGTCCGCAGAGATTGGGATATAATAAGCCGATGAAGATGATGCCCGTAACGAAAGAAGAGCGGGTGCGGTTTTTATTGGGCGAATTCGACGTTCAGAAGTTTTATTCCGTCCAAAATAAAGCATCCCGATACCCCTCGTTCAATAAGCTTATACGGAAATTTCAAGACTATCTTGATGGGAATTTGACGGATGCGGACCGTCTGAAATCATTATGCGATGAAATAGCTGTCGCCAATTGGCTTTTCACGCTCTTTCAAGACACTCTGACGGAAGCGGTTTATGAGCAAGAATTGCCCGGCGGGAAAAACATCGATTTCCTGATAAAAACCAAGGACGGAAGAAGAATTTATTTCGATGTAAAAACCCTAAATCCCGACGCTAAAGATGGTTGGGATAACTATCAGAAGATTAACGCGGAAAACCTCTTTTCTGGCAACACCCATATCCTTTTAGACAAGGACTGGCGAGGGGGAGAATTATTTCATAAAATGTATACCGCACGAAAAAAAATGCGGGATCATGCCCTCGGCCTTGAAGAAAAAATCACCAACACGGAAAAACGGGAAAAGGACATTTTTACCCTTATCTTGTGCGGCAAGGGAACCATTCTTCAGAATGACTGGGTGGAGGACTTTGCCCATTTTTATTTTTTTAGGGAACACAGACAGGACGACCCTTGGGGAAAGATGGAATCCCACGATATCGGCGAGCAAGAAATCCACCTATGTGGATCAATAGATTATTTCGTCCACATGAAACGTGGAGGACCGGGCTATACGCCAAATGCGGAGAGCGACAAAATAATCCATTGCGAAACACCCGACCGCTTCATAATATTTGGCCCCAAAACCAGCCCTCACCTCCCGGAGTTTGAAAAAGGGCGTGCCAGCGAAAAGCTGATTGATGAAGCAAAAGAAAAACTTTTAGCGGCTTACGATCCAAAGGCGATTTATCTATTCGGATCCTACGTATGGGGAATAAAACTGCCGGATTCCGATAGCGACCTAGACTTCATGGTGATTGTCCAAGATGACCTAGAAGGGGATATAAGACGCAGAAGCATGAAAGGGCAAAACGCCCTTGCCCATTTTCCCTTCCCCAAAGATATTTTGGTGTATACCATCACGGAATTTGAGCGGATGGCCGCTTCACCCTCAACACTATGTTACAGCGTCAAAAATAAAGGGAAGATACTGTATGAAGCCCCATGAGGCATGGCTTGCCAACGCGCGACGGGATTTGAAGGCAGCCCAAACGCTTGCCGCGCCTGGCGACCCGGTACTGGAGGTGGCGTTTGAACATACCCTTGCCGCTATTGAAAAAGCATTAAAGGGTTTCTTGGCTTTTAAAGCGCAACCCATTATCAAAACCCATGACCTTGCCTTGCTCTTGCTGAAATGTTCCGATCTTGATGGTTCCTTCAAAGCATTGGAAGAGGATGTTTCGCGGATTGACTTCCCTTCGACATTACTGAGATATCCTCAAGAAGGAGGGCCTATCGAAATTGATTATTCAGATGCCAATGCGGCGGTTGTGACAGCCGAAAAGATATTGGCATTCGTTGCTGAAAAAATACAATAGAAAAATTTTGCGCCGCATGTGGGAATAATGGACATGACGGAGCGGAAACGGGAAGCGGCGTTTGTGGCGCTGGTGACGCTTTGCGCGTTTTTGCTGCGCTATTGGCATCTGACTTCCTTTGGATGGGTGGCCGACGGCAAGATGCTGCTGGCGGGGATGCGGACCACCACCTATTCCCTCCTCCATTTTTCCGACGCCGATGTCTACGGCAGGTTGGCGCGCGATTTCCTGGAAGGGCGGGGGCTGAGCATGCCGTTTACGCCGCCGGGAACCACCCTGCTGCTTGCCGCCGTCTATAAAATCCTTGGATACGATTTCTTCACCGCCAAGACCGTCTATGCGGCGATGGGGGCGCTGGCGATCCCCGCCATTTATTTCACCGGACGCGAACTGTTGGGAAAACCCGCGGCCCGGGACGGCATCATGCTCTGCGCAATATCGTTCACGCTTATCTTCATCACCGGCGGCCTGAACACGGAGAATGTGTATCTTTTCGCCACCGCGTGGGCCGCGGCCCTTTTCACGGCGATTTACCGGGAAAAATATTTTGCCGCGGCATGGCCGGGGGCCTCCGCATTCGCATTCGGCATCGTGGCCGGGGCATCCCTTCTGAGCCGCTCGGAATTCGCGCTGATGCTGCTGGGATTTTTGATTCTCGGCATTGCCCGGCCCGGCTGGCCAGCCGCGAAAAAAATGCGGATCGCCGCGGCAACCGCTGCCGGCATCGCACTGCTCGTCCTGCCGTGGACGGCGCGCAACTACTTCTACCTGACGGAATTCAACAAAAAACTGGCCGAAGTGAAACTGCCGGTCATTGTTCCGGTGGCGATGAACGGCCCGTTCAATTTTCTTGAGGGGCATAACCCGTCCGCCAACGGCACTTACTCCCCCGCCGTCACACAAACGCAATTGGAATATGGCTACTTCGTCAATCTGGACTACAACAATCCGGATCACCTGCGGATGGTGCGCGACGGCTATGTCATCGGCTGGCGCTACCTGCTTGAACACCCCGCGCATGAACTCGCCATGCTGCCGGTAAAACTCGCGGTTTTCGCCAATGGATTCGCCAATGGGGTGATGCTGGGCAATTTTCCTTGCGGCCTCACCGGCACGGTGGAAAGCGCCGCCGACAGTTTTGTGCCCGATTCCAAAATAGCGCTCTGGGCCGGAATGCCTCTGGCCCTCATCGGCGTGCTCGCCCTTTGGCGGCGGCGCGAGGCGGGATATGAACGATGGATCATCGTCTTGCCGCTGGTTGCGACGTTCGCCACAATGATGATCTTTTACGGGCTGAGCCGGATGGTTTTCCCGGCCCTCCCCTATTACTACCTGCTGATGGCGGCAGGCATCGAATACCTTTGGCGCGCAACCGGGCTGCGGCCGGCGCGAACAGAGGCGGCATTTTTCGGGGCGGTGTTGTTGCTGATGGCGGCGGGCTGGCTCCAATCGCGCGAAATCACCGTGGTGTCAAAAACCCCGGCGGGAAATTATGGAAAATACCACGTCGACCCGCTCCGCCCCGCAGATTGGATGGGCAAAAACAATTAAAGCCGCCCCTCACGTTTCCGATACGTAAATCATGCGGTCAATAAAGGCAAGATTCATTCTGGCGCTGCTGGTTTTAGCGGCATGCGGCAACACCACTACAAGCAACAATTCAAAAGCGGGGCCAAGCGTTTTTGACACCCCGCTCGGCAGCGGCGCGGTGTTGCTCAACGGCACTGGGATGAATCCAACTGCGGGAAGCGACCCGGCGGCGCCGGTGGCGGGTGGATGCCTGGTCCGCTTCAATAACATCAATGGAAACGACATCAACTGCTCCGACCACCCTCAATACGCATCCATGGTGGCCTGCCAGCTCAATCCGTATTACGGATACGTCAATTTCCTGGTCGAGGCCTGCCCCACCACCAACCTGATTGGAAGCTGTAACTTCAGCACCCACACGATATTTTACTATCAGGGGTATCTGATCATCTCGCTCAATACGCCTGTGAGCGCACTTTCGGCCGGATGTACCGCCGATGGCGGCACATGGGGCTAGGGCTGCAATAGTTGCCCGGTTTATCACCCCTAAACGAGCGTAATGCCGGATGATTTCACGCCCAGATACTTGTTCTTTACGGCTGCACCGCAAAAAGGAATGCTTTGATATTCGGGAAGAATTTGATAAATTGAAGGTTGTAACATCAACGGTACAGTACCGAGGAGAAGGTTCCGTGCAACTTATTGACCAGCTTATCAAATCAAGCGAGGACGAAAATCCAAACGTCCGCCGTGCAGTGGCGATGGCTTTGGGCGAGTTGGGAAACTCCACCGCGAAAAATGCGCTGGCAAAGCTCCTCAAGGACAAGGAACCGCTGGTGAAAGAGGCCGCCATTTACGCGTTGGGAAAACTGAACGTGGTGGAAGCGGCCGACTTGCTGGCGAAACTCCTGGGCGATGACACGGATCCGCGCAAAGCGATCCTGAAAGGGGTTTCCCTGAAGGGGGATGAGGACGACAAACCCGCCGCCACCGGCGCGGGGGCGCTGGCGGGCGGACAAAAGAAAGATGTCCAAACACCGTGGCGTGTGCGCAAAGCCGCCGCGTTGGTGCTCTGCAAGCTGAAACCAGAAATCGCCGTACATCCGCTGGTGCAGATGCTGGGCATGGAGAACGACCAGGCGCGCATTGCCGCGCTGGCGGGCCTCGGCAACATGGAAGCCGACATCGCGGGGCCCAACATGATTGAACTGCTTAAAGTGGACTCGTGGGAAGTGCGCAAAGCGGCCGCGCAAGCGCTGGGGAAGATGAAATTCGCCGCCGCCGTGCCGGCCTTGCTGGGCCTGATGGCCGACAGCCGGTTCGCGGTGCGGGTGGAGGCGGCGATCGCCCTGAACCACATCAAATCCGAAGATACCATCGGGCCGTTGGCGAAAAAACTGAAAGAAGACGACACCCCCGATGTGCGGCGGACTATCGCCATTGCCCTGGGAAACTTTAAAAGCGAAGAGCCGGTGCCCGCGCTGGCCGAAGCGGCGCAAAAAGACGAGGCGTGGCAGGTACGCAAGGCAGCCGTGCAATCGCTGGGAAATATCCGCTCGGCGGCCTGCGTGCCACCGGTGATGGAAGCCTTGGCCGATGCCCACGAGGAGGTGCGCGCCGCCGCCGGCGTGGTGTATCCCCGGCTGATGGCATTGATTGGCGGACACCTGGCGGATTGACGGGCATATGGGCGAAACAGCAAAGACCGCGGAACAGAAACTGGCCTTGCAGGGGGATCTCATCAACATGATGGTTCACGATCTCAAAGGCCCCCTGATGGAAGTGATCTCCAATCTCGACCTCATTGCCAACAGCGAACACCTTGATGAAAACGAAAAGGAATTCGCGCAAACCGCCATGGAAGGATGCACCGGACTGTATGACATGGTGCAGGACATGCTGAATATCGGCCGGATGGAATCCGGCATGATGAACCTGGAAAAAGCGCCGTTCAACCTTTGCGAGGTGGTGAAGGCCGAGCTGGAAAAAGTGCGGCGGCAGGCCGAGGACAACCGCGTGACCGTGGAACTGAAGTGTCCCGCTGAACTGACGGTCAATGCCGACCAGAAACTCATTGCCCGCGTGGCGGCGAACCTGATTTCCAACGGGCTGAAATACTCGCCCCCCGGGGCTCTCCTTAAAATCTCCATCTCCGACGGCGGCACGGCGGCCATTGTGGTGATAAAAGACCATGGCCCGGGCGTGCCGGTGGAATACCGGGAATCGATATTTGAAAAATATGTGCAAGTGGAACTTCGTACGCACCGGCGGCAGGGCTCGACGGGGCTGGGCCTCCCTTTCTGCAAAATGGCGGTCGAGGCGCACGGCGGCAAAGTGGGATTGAACAGCCCCGAACGCGGCTCTGAATTTTATTTCGCCCTTCCAAAAAATGTCTAAAACCGACAATCCGAAATCGGCGATGCGGTTCCTCGTCGTCGATGACATGGCGAACATGCGCAAAACGCTCCGCGGCATGCTCAAAATGCTCGGCTACGACCATGTGACGGAAGCCGACGACGGCGACACCGCGCTTTCCCGCCTTAAACAGGGGCCGCACGACTTCGTCATCGCCGATTGGAATATGCCCCGCGTGCCGGGCGTCGAATTGCTGCGGGAAATCCGCGACGAACCGATGCTGCGCGATCTTCCCTTTATCATGATAACCGCCGAGGTGGACGACGGGCAGATCGTGCGCGCCGCCGAAGAGGACGTGGACGGATACATCATCAAGCCCTTTGTGGCGGACGTGCTGGGCCGCAAAATCACCTCCGTGCTGGAAAAGAAAGCCAACCCCTCGCAGGTGGAAATTCACCTGAAGGTGGGGTATGCCTATATGGAAAACGGCATGCTGAACGAAGCGATGCGCGAATTCGAGCATGCGCATGAACTCAATCCGAAAAGCGCGCGCATACCGCTGGCGATGGCGCAGATATATGAAGCGATGGGGGATCATCGCAAGGCCGAAGAATTATTCACCGCGGCCATATCCAACAATGCCCGCTTCGTGAAAGGTTACCACACGCTCGCCGATTTCCAGATACGCAGGGGAAACGACGAAGCCGCGATAAAAGCGTTGCATGCCGCCACTTCCCTAAGCCCCAACAACCCGTCGCGGCAGGTGGAATTCGGCAAGTTGCTGATAAAGGCCGGCCGGCTGGAAGAAGCCGACCAGGCGTTCAAGCAGGCGCTCAAAGTATCATCCAAAAACGCCGACATCCACACTTCGGTCGGCGAAGCCTACCTTGCCGCCGGGCATGACGACAAAGCCGCCGACGCCTTTCGCGGCTCGCTTACCATCACCGAGGACATTAACGTTTACAACCGCCTCGGCATCGCGCTCCGCCGGAAAAAGAGGTTTAAAGAAGCCATCCAGGAATACCGGAAAGCCCTGGCCGTCGCGCCCAATGACGAAGTTCTCTATTACAACGTCGGCAAGGCCTTGATGGAAGACGGGCAGCGCGAATCGGCGATCATCGCGTTCAGGAAAGCCTTGCAGATCGATCCCGAGTTCGCCGAATGCCGCGACATGCTCAAACAGCTGGATATATTTTGATAACCTCGGCGTAACCGCCGCGGAAAGGGCGTATGGCGAAAAAAAGGAAGACCGAACTCGACATTGAAACCGGCGCCATACCGGCTCCGGCCGCCCCCCCCGAATCCGCCGCACCCCCCGTTTCACTCGAACAGGAAATGGCACAGGATGCCGCATCGGCGGGGGAACCGCGCAAGCCGCTAAACAAAAGGGTCATTATCTCCATCGGCATTATCGCCGCCGTGGTGCTGGCGATCGTCATTGGGGTGGCGATCGTGGAAAAAAGAAAGCCCCCGGCCGCCGCAAAAAACAAGGATCGCCATGGCGAAAAGGCCAAAGGCGCTGAAAAAAAGAAGGCCGAAGAAGCAAAGTTTGAAAAATTGAACAACATCGTCCTCGACCCCTTTGTCATCCCCTACAAGAACAAGGGGCAGGATGGATTCATCCAGATAGTTTTCGCCCTGCAGGTGAACGATGCCGAGGTGATCGATGAGATCAGCAACAACCTCCCGCTCATCCGCAACTCGATCCTCTTTGCCATCAGCACCCATCCCCAGGGCGATCTCATCGATCCGGCAAAACGCGAAGCTCTGATGAAGGACATCCGGTACAACGTCGACCGCTCGCTGCAAACCGGCCGCGTCGACGCCATCCTCCTGAACGCCATCAACGTCTATTGAACCCGGATTCCAAAGCTGGATGCCGCTTTTTGATGAGGGTGGTTTGAGGCAAAACGCAATTCACGGAAAACGCGGGAAGTTCCCTCATCGGGTTCGTCCCGGATCGAAATTGGAAACACACTCTTTTGCGAAGCGCGAAAATGGCTTTGATTGTGAACATATCTGAAAAGCAATGCGAAACATCCACGTTTATCATTTTCAATTTCGGAAACGGGGTTGAGGCTCTAAGGATACAGGGTGAGCTTCACCACTTCCGAGCGGGAAAAAAGGCGCATGGGGGGGCCCCAGGTGCCGGTGCCGCAGGTGGTGTAGAACCACGTCCCGTTTTCTTTGTACAGTCCGTAGGGATGCTTATAGTAAAGTGCGACGATCAGATCCAGCGGCGGTATCTGCCCCGCGTGGCTGTGACCCGCCAGCATCAGCGCCGCGCCCGCCCGTGCAACATGTTCATACTCCGTGGGGCGGTGTTTCAGCACGATCACCGGTTTGCCGCCGGGTTTTATCTGCCCTTTCAAAAACGCGTCGAACCCGGCCATCACCCGCGGGTCTTCGTCGTCCACGCCCAGCAACTCGATCACCCCGCCGATGCCGGTTTTTTGGTTGCGCAACACGTTGATGCCCGCCGCGGCCATCATGCTGTAAAAATTTTCGAGGCCGGCGTAGTGATCGTGGTTTCCCGCCACGGCATACACGCCATACTTCGCCTTCAGCTTTTGCAGCGGCGGTAGATACTCGTTCAGGCCTTCGGCTGTGTCGTCCATCACATCGCCGGTTATCACAATGATGTCGGGCGCCAAGGCGTTGGCCGACGCCGCTACCCCTTCCAGCCATTCCACGCTGCCAAGCCGCCAGAGATGCAGATCCGATATCTGCACGATGGTGAACCCGGGGGGCGCTCCCTTGACGCCATCCACCCGCACTTCCTTTACGCGGGGCTGGCCATGTGCGTTCCATAACGAATAGCAAGTAGCCAAAACGATCAACAGCAGGGTGACAAGCGTTATCGTTCTGGCATGCGCGGGGAGCGCGGTATCGAACCCCAGCTTCACAACCAGAAACGCGAACGCTATGGAAATAAAACCCATCCATACGCGCCCCACATAGAGGACCTGGTACAGCTCGGGCCACTTGCGGTAAAACATCCCCGCGTAAAATGAAACGCCGCCGATCACCAGCAGCCATTTCAGCAGTGTCGCCTCGCGGGGGCCAAGCGCCAGCCCCTGCGCCACGCGGAGGTAGACGAACAGGTGCATGCCATAAAGCACGGCGCTGGAGGTGACAAAGAAGAACAGGAACCGCAATCCGCTCATGGGGAAATCTTAACGCGTTGAAGGCCGAAATGCACCCCTGCCGGAGTGCAGGCGATTCATGGGGGAGTTTAAATGAAGAAAATCAGAGCGCGCCGCGAAAGAGAATAAACACCGTTTTGAAAAGGATTTTCATGTCCAGCCAGAGCGACCACTGGTCGATGTATTGCAAATCCATTTTCAGCCGGTCTTCAAAACGGACGATGTCGTCGCGCCCCGATACCTGCCACAGGCCGGTGATCCCCTGCGGCATTGAAAGCTTGCGCAGTTGCGGCAGGGAATACAGGTCCACCTCTTCCGGCAGCGGCGGGCGGGGGCCGACCAGGCTCATGTCCCCCATGAGCACGTTGACGATCTGCGGCAGCTCGTCGATGCTCCATTTGCGGAGAAACCTGCCGACGCGGGTAACGCGGGGATCATCCTTTATCTTCACGATCGGCCCGTGCAAGGTGTTGCGCTGCGAGACCAGTTCGAATTTCTCTTCGGCCCCCTGCTCCATCGTGCGGAGCTTGTAGAACACGAATTGGCGGCGGTTGCGGGTAAGCCGCATGGATTGGTATATCACCGGGCCGGGCGAATCGATTTTGATGGCGACGCCGGCGGCGGCGTAAACCACCGCCACCAGCGGCAGAAGCATGAGCGAAATGGCGATATCAAGCGCGCGTTTGGCGAAACGCTGTGCCGGATTGTCCTGCACGGTGAAAAAGGTGACGAACTCCATGTCGCCCATGCTGCCGAGACTCGATTTGGCGATCTCGAGGTCGTACTTGTCCGGCACCATGTGAACGGTAACGCCGATGTTTTCGCAGACACGGAGTATCTGTTTCAATTCCACATATTTCCCCTCGTCCATCGCCACAAAAACGTCGTCCACCGGCGTTTTGCGCAGGATTTTTTCCACATCCGCCAGCGAGCCGAGAACCTTCATTCCCAGCAGCTTTTCCTCATTGATAGGATTCTCGGTGATGATGCCGTCAATGACGAAACCCCAATATTGGTGCCGCGTCAGTTCCACCAGCGCGCAAAGCGCCTTTTCGCCGTTGCCGATGATGGCGGCGCGGTAGCGGTTGCGCCCCCGCATCCGCATGGCCCGCAGGCCGAACTGAACCACAAAACGCAGCGCAAGCATCAGCAGGCCGCTGATCAAAATAAACAGGATGAAAAAGGTGCGGCGGTAATCCAACTGGCTGGTGAAGAAAATGTAGCTGGCTATCGCCAGTCCCCCCGCCACATGCGCCTTGAAAATCGACTTCAGCGTGCTGTAGAACGTGCCGGTCCGCTCGAAATCATACGACTTGAAATAGGAGAGAAGGAACAGCCAGAGCGGCACGATGAACCAAAGAAGTTTTTCAAAATTCTCCACATGGAATTCGTACCGGAGCGGCAGCGGCAACATGCCGGCGAACAGCCAATTCATGCTGTCGGTAAACCACGGATGGTTGCGCACAAAATAGGCGCAGTAGAAAGCGATGAAAATGATCAGGACATCGGCAAGGCGCACGAACTCCCGCACCGCCTGCTCGTACTTCTTTGTCATTGGTTGCATATTTTACCAGATTATTTATCGGCAGGTTGCCAAAGTTCCTTAAATGCATTGTTTAATAACGCCTTACCCGAAAAATGAGAACCTATGAAAAATGATTGTTTTTTTATCCCTGAGCTTGCTTTTCCGGGGGCGGGTTTTATATTGTGTTAGCACTCTCAGAGGATGAGCGCTAACGGCAGAAGCAAAGCGATTGATATGCTATGTTTTACGTTTCCCGCCAGCGGCTTTGTGGCCGTGGGCGAACGGTTTTTCGCTAGGATTACGGGAGGGATAACTCTTCCCGAAGATGAACAACTTTTTTATTGGAGGTCTCTGAATGGCAGTGAAAATTAAACCTCTGGCCGACCGCGTGATTGTCCGCCCGATGGAAGAAAAGGAACCCAAGAAGGGGGCGATAATCATCCCCGACAGCGCCAAAGAACGTCCGCAGGAAGGCGAAGTGATCGCCGTCGGCCCCGGCCGCACCGACGAAAAGGGGAACAAAGTCCCGATGAACGTCAAAAAAGGCGATAAGGTCATTTACGGCAAATACGCCGGCACCGAGATCAAGCTGAACGGCGATGAATATCTCCTGATGCGCGAGGACGACATCCTCGGCATTATCGAATAATCCAACAACCACCCTACCGATAAGGAGAGTTTAATAGATGGCACCGAAACAACTGCTGTTCCATGAAGCCGCGCGCGCGAAGATACTCAAAGGGGTCGACACCCTTGCCAACGCCGTGAAGGCCACCCTCGGACCGAAAGGCCGCAACGTCATCCTCGATAAAAAGTTCGGCGCGCCGGTCATCACCAAAGACGGCGTTTCCGTGGCGAAAGAGATCGAGCTGAAAGACCCGTTTGAGAACATGGGCGCCCAGATGCTCAACGAAGTGGCGAGCAAGACTTCGGACGTGGCGGGCGACGGCACCACCACCGCCACCGTGCTGGCGCAGTCCATCTACCGCGAAGGCATCAAGGTCGTCGCCGCGGGCGCGAACCCGATGGACGTGAAACGCGGCATCGATAAATCCGTGGAAGCGGTCGTGGCGAAGCTCAAGAAAATGAGCAAGCCGACCAAAGACAAGAAAGAGATCGCGCAGGTCGGCACCATCTCGGCCAACGCCGACGCAACCATCGGCAACCTCATCGCCGAAGCGATGGAAAAGGTCGGCAAAGACGGCGTCATCACCGTGGAAGAGGCCAAGAGCATGGAAACCTCCCTCGAAGTCGTCGAAGGGATGCAGTTCGACCGCGGCTACCTCTCCCCCTACATGGTCACCAACGCCGACCGGATGACCTGCGAAATGGAAAACCCGCTCATCCTCATCAACGACAAGAAAATATCCAACATGAAGGACCTGTTGCCGCTTCTGGAAAAGGTCGCGCGCCAGGGACGCCCCTTCGTCATCATCGCCGAGGAAATTGAAGGCGAAGCCCTTGCCACCCTCGTGGTGAACAAGCTGCGCGGCACCCTGCAGGCAGTGGCCGTGAAAGCCCCCGGCTTCGGCGACCGCCGTAAGGAGATGCTGAAAGACATCGCCATCCTCACCGGCGGCAACGTGATCTCCGAAGACATCGGCGTGAAGCTTGAGAACGTCGAGCTTTCCGACCTCGGCACCGCCAAGCGCGTGGTCGTGGACAAGGAAAACACCACCATCGTCGAAGGCAAAGGCTCCGCCAAGGAGATCGAAGCCCGCGTGAAGCAGATCCGCGCGCAGATCGAGGAAACCACCTCGGACTACGACAAAGAAAAACTGCAGGAACGCCTGGCGAAACTCGTCGGCGGCGTGGCGGTCATCAATGTCGGCGCGGCGACCGAAATCGAAATGAAGGAAAAGAAAGCCCGCGTTGAAGACGCGCTGCACGCCACCCGCGCCGCGGTGGAAGAAGGGATCGTCGCCGGCGGCGGCGTGGCCCTCATCCGCTGCATCGACGTGCTCAAGAAGATCGAAACGGACAACAAGGATCAGGCGTTCGGCGTGGACATCGTCCGCCGCGCGCTGGAAGAGCCGCTCCGCCAGATCGCCCAGAACGCCGGACTTGAAGGCTCGGTGGTTGTGGAACGCGTGAAGAACGAAGCGGGCGACATCGGCTTCGACGCCGGCGCCGAAAAATATGTCGACATGGTGAAGGCCGGTATCATCGATCCGACCAAGGTCACCCGCTCGGCATTGCAGAACGCCGCGTCCATCGCCGGCCTGATGCTCACCACCGAAGTCCTCATCGCCGAGATCGAGGAGAAGAAGGAAGCCGGTATGCCCGGCGGTGGCGGCATGGGCGGCATGGGCGGCATGGAAGGGATGTACTAAACTTCCGCGCAGCGCTTTAGACCCGAAATACAACCCCCGGCGAACATTGGTTCGCCGGGGGTTTTTTTTAACTCCAGCCCGGGGACGTGGGAGAGAGGGGGGGGGAAGGTTACATCCCGAATAGGCTGGAGCGGTTGCTGCAAAAAATGCCGGAGGGGCCGGGGACGGGAATCGTCTTGATAACCTCAAAGGTTTCGGCGTTATAGATCACCACCTTGTCATCGCCGTTCGACGAAGCGTATATCTCATTCCCCTTGGGCGTGAACTGCATGTGATACACCTTCGCGCCCGGTTTTAGCGTTTTCACCACGCTCAAAGTCTTCAAGTCGATCACCTGCATCGTATCGTGCTTTTCGCCCATTGCGTAATTTACCCACATCTGCCGCCCATCGGGACGGAGCACGGTGAAAACCGGATAGGCGGCGAGGTCGATCGTTTTTTCCACTTTCCACTCGCGCGTGCCGATCACCGCCAGGCCGGAAAAGCCGACGATGGGGGTGAAGAGATGCCCGCCGCTCATAGTCCATCCCCGCAGGTGCGGCAGCTTCAAAACCGGCGGCGCCTCCTCCATCCGGAAGCCCGGTTTGGGGAGCGGCAGCTTCACCACGGTATCCCTATCCCACAGATCGATGATCGACACCCATTCGGAGTGGAAGAAACCGGCGAGATAATAACGACCGTCCGAGGTGATCATGCCATCGTACGGTTTCACGCCGACATCGGCGTACTTCTTCACCACCGGGAAATCGGGATTTCCCGCGTCGATGGTCCATATCTCGTTGGCGTCCATCAACGCGACGATCAGCAGGTTTCCCGGCGCATCCACCAGGCCGACGGTGCGCGACGCATCCGCCTCTATGGTTTTCACCACTTTGAAGCTGGCGTCGTCCACAATGACGATACTCCCCGGCTTGTAATTGCTCACGGCCACATTTTTGCCGTCGGTGGTGACAGCGAGGCCTATCGAGCTGTCGCCCACCTTCACCTGCGCGGCCAGCGACGGCCCCAGCAGGTCTATCTTGCTCAGCAGGCCGTCGCGGCTGACCATGTATGCGTACCGGCCATCGCGCGAGAAGACCGCCGATGCGTGATGCAGTATCCCCAGCCCGCCCACTTCCCCCAGCACCTTGTGGTTCTGAGCGGCGTCTATCACCATCACCGCCCCTTTTTCGCGCTCCACCACCATCATGAGCGCGCCGGTGCCCCACGAGGCGGCGTGGGCCGCCGATCCGGTGAAAAGCAGCAGGCTAAGAAACAACCATCTCGGCCGCATGGATTTCCTCTTCGGTGAGGTAGCAGCCGGGATCGGCCCCCCAAATATTTCCAGAGCCGGCGGCGCGGGCGCGCGACCCGCCATTGCAGACGTCAACCCAGACACAGCTTCCGCAACGCCCGCCGACCCGGCGGGGCCGCTGGCGCAACCGGGCAAGCACCGGATCGCGGCTTTCGCACCAGATTTCGCCGAACGGTTTTTCCAGCACGTTACCCAGCGTGACGGACGAAAGAAGCGGATCGGGGTGTACGTTCCCCCGCGCATCGATATTGGCTATGCCGATGCCGGAGCTGTTGCCTCCCCAGCGGCGCAGGCGCGAAAGCAGGGCGGCATACCGTTCGGGGCGCTGTTCCCTCATCTTGAGCAGGAAGTAGGCGGCATCGGCCTCGTTGTTGCCGGTGACGATATCGACCGGGCGGCCGCTGGCGACGTATTCGCGCCCTTTATCGAAAATGTAATCCATCACGCCGCGTATCGCCGCCAGGCCGGGATCGAGCGCCATATTAAGCCGGCCCCTGCCCGATGAAACGAGGTGGGATATATATATTTTCTGGAATCCCTGCTCCTCCGCAAGCCGGAAGAGAAACGGCAGTTCCGATACGTTTTCCGTGGTGATGGTGAACCGCAGGCCGGTCTTGAGTCCCCGCCGGTTGCAACGCAGCAACCCTTCAAGCGATTCTTCAAACGCCCCCTCCTTCCCCCTGAACCGGTCGTGCGTGGAGCCGATACCGTCGAGGCTCACCCCCACGTAATCGAAACCGGTTTCGGCCATGCGGCCGGCCACGGCATCGGTGATCACCGTGCCGTTGCTGGAAAGCGAGATGAGCATCCCATGCCCTTTCGCGCGCTCGGCGAGGCCAAAAATATCGGCGCGCAGCAGCGGCTCGCCGCCGGAGAATATCAGATGGCGGCACCCGGCCTCTTTCAGGTCGTCCACCACCCGCAAGGCGTCCGGCCCGGAAAGCTCGGTGCGGTAGGTGGCGTTGGTCGCCCACGCATAGCAGTGGGCGCAGACGAGGTTGCAGCGCCGGGTGAGGTTCCAGATCACCACCGGCCCCTCGGCAGGAGCGGTGCGGTGCATGCCGTTCCCCGGCGGCGGGCCGCCGTGGCCCTCCTTCCCATAGGCGGCTTTCAGCAGACCGGTCAGGCGGAACATCTCATTTCTCCTTAAAGCTGATGATGTAGGCCACGATGTCATCCATCTCGCGCGTGTTGAGGGGGATGACCGGCATTGAATTTATTTTGTAGTTGTGCGCGGCCGCGCTCTCTTTCGGCATGGCGATATGGACGCGGATCTCCTCTTCGGTTCTGCGCGAGGCTATCTCGGCGAACGGCGGGCCAAAGGCCACGATGGTTTCGTGATGGCACCCCATGCAGTATTTTTTAAAAACCTGCTTTCCCCGCGGTTGCGCGTCTTCCAGCGCCGCGTCGGGATAGGTTTTCAGCATCGC
>JAHFEJ010000006.1:0-39022 GCA_023248535.1 Nitrospinales bacterium
GATGCCGGGCGACAACGTGACGATGACGGTCGAGCTCATTCACCCCATAGCGATGGAAAAGGAACTCCGGTTCGCCATCCGCGAAGGGGGCCGCACCGTGGGCGCGG
Source organism: Nitrospinales bacterium (assembly GCA_023248535.1). Taxonomy (GTDB): domain Bacteria; phylum Nitrospinota_A; class UBA7883; order JACRGQ01; family JACRGQ01; genus JACRGQ01. The sequence goes on from JAHFEJ010000006.1 coordinate 108, forward strand.
GCGTCGTCACCGAGATTATAGAGTAAGACAATGAGAGAAGTGATTGGATTGCAGTGCGAGCCGTGCAAGCAGAAGAACTACACCACGACGCGCAACAAGAAGCTGAAGCAGGAGAAATTGCAGACGAAGAAGTTCTGCCCTTTCTGCAGGGTGCATACGGTTCACAAGGAAACCAAGGTTTAAGGCGAAGACAGATAGGCCAGTAGCTCTAACGGCTAGAGCACCGGACTCCAAATCCGGGTGTTGTGGGTTCGAATCCCTCCTGGCCTGCCATATAACAAGGGAAAGGCGGATACGAAGTGGCGGTAATGAAGACCAATCCGGTCCAGAGTGCGATGCAGTTCGTCAACGAGGCGAAGGGCGAACTCCGGAAAGTGACGTGGCCGACTAAAAAGGAGACAACGGGGATCACCAGCGTGGTGATCATCGCGTGTGCCATCATGTGCGTATACCTCGGGGTGGTCGACTGGCTCCTCGCGGAATTGATTAAGTATCTGATCAGGTAGGTGAAAAGTGGGTTTTAAATGGTATGTCATTCACACGTACTCGGGATTTGAGCACAAAGTGAAGACTTCCCTGAAGGAACAGTTTGCCATGCATGGCATCAGCGACCGTTTGGGCGACATTCTGGTGCCGATGGAGGACGTGAAGGAATTTCGTAACGGCAAACAGCGGGTGACCTCGCGCAAGTTTTTCCCCGGCTATGTGCTGATACAGCTTGATCTTAATGAGAAGGTGTTGATGGCGATCAAGGAGTCGCCGCGGGTTACCGGCTTTTTGGGCGGATCGACCCCTACCCCGCTTTCCGACAAGGATGTTAAGAATTTGATGGACCAGATGGCTGGCACGGTGGAGAAGCCGCGGCCGAAGGTCGAGTTCTCGGTCGGCGATTCAGTCCGCGTGACCGATGGTCCGTTTACCCATTTCTCCGGCAGAATCGAGGAAGTGAATGCCGAACGCGGCAAAGTGAAGTTGATGGTATCCATCTTTGGGCGTGCGACGCCGGTGGAGCTTGATTTCCCCCAGATAGAGAAGGTGTAACAATATGGCTCCCAAGAAAATAAAGGCCTTTATCAAGTTGCAGGTTCCCGCCGGCGCGGCGAATCCGGCCCCTCCCGTGGGACCGGCGCTTGGCCAGCACGGCGTGAACATCATGGAGTTCTGCAAGCAGTTTAACGCCGCCACGCAGGGTAAGGAAGGAATGATCATTCCGGTGGTGATTTCGGTGTACGAGGATCGCACGTTCTCGTTCATCATGAAGTCGCCGCCCGCCGCGGTGCTGCTTAAACGCGCCGCGGGGATCGTCAAAGGTTCCCCCGAGCCGCACAAAATTAAAGTGGGCAAAGTGAACCGGACTCAGATACGGGAAATCGCCCAAATGAAGATGCAGGATATGAATAGCTCCTCGGTGGAATCGGCAGCCCGCTGCATCGAAGGAACGGCGAAAAATATGGGCTTGGTAGTGGAGGAATGAAATGCCCACAATAACCAAAAACAGGAAAAAAGCGGAAACGCGCCTGACGACGTTGAACAAAAAATGCTCCCTTGAACAGGCGATTGCCTTGGCCAAGGAGATAAAGTTTGCGAAGTTCGACGAGACGGTCGATCTGGCAATCCGTCTTGGCGTGGATCCGAGCAAGGCAGACCAGATGGTGCGCGGCTCGGTGGTTCTTCCGGGCGGCACCGGCAAGAAGGTGCGGATTGTCGTGTTTGCCAAGGGCGAAAAAGAGATTGAAGCCAAGAATGCGGGCGCCGATTTTGTCGGCAGCGATGATCTTGTGCAGAAGATACAGGGCGGCTGGCTGGATTTCGACGTGGCCGTCGCCACGCCGGACATGATGGGCGCCGTCGGTAAAGTGGGTAAAGTGCTTGGACCGCGCGGCCTGATGCCGAACCCCAAGTCCGGCACTGTAACATTCGATCTCAACAGGGCCATCGCCGAAATTCGGTCGGGCCGGGTTGAGTTCCGCGCCGACAAGGCCGGGGTGGTTCATGCGCCTATCGGCAAGTCGAGCTTCGACAAAGACGCCTTGCTTAAGAACGCGATGGCGGTGCTTGAAACAATCGTCCGTATGAAACCGTCCACGGCGAAAGGAACCTATGTCAAGTCCATTTCCCTCTCCACCACGATGGGGCCGGGAATCAAGGTTGACGAGGCCGTCGCTGTCGGGTTGGCTGGTTAAACGAGAGGTGGTGTCATGCCTACAATGGAAAAAGAGAAACAGGTAGCCGAGCTTAGGGAACGGTTTTCCCGCGCGGTGAGCGTGGTGGGGGCCGAGTTCCGCGGCGTGAAGGCGGGCGATATGGATGCCATCCGCGCGAAGCTTCGCGTGGAAAAGGTGGAGATCAAGATCGCGAAAAACAGGCTTGCCAGGATCGCGGCCAAGGGAACGCCGTTCGAGGTTATGGCCGAGAAGTTCACCGGGCCGATGTCGCTGGCGTTCAGCTATGAAAGCGAAGTGGCGGCGGCGAAACTGGTGAGCGAGTACGCCAAAAAGGAAAATTCCCTTGTGTTGGTTGGCGGCGTCGTTGGCGGTCAGTACTACGGCGCGGATCAGATCAAGCGGATCGGCGCTTTACCCGGCAGGGATGTGCTGCGCGCCATGCTGTTGAGCACGATGCTGGGGGGACCCCGCAGTTTCGTCAGCGTTCTCAATGGCGCATTACGGAAATTTGCGTATTTGCTAAATGCGCTTAAGGAAAAGAAAGAAAATAACCCGGATTCCATAGGAGGTCAGGAAATGTCCAACGTAACATCAGAAGATATCAAGAGCTATCTCAACAACCTTTCGGTCCTGCAACTCGTCGAGTTGACCAAGTCGCTTGAAGAAGCGTGGGGCGTGAGCGCCGCCGCTCCGGCAGCCGCCGTGGCAGCTCCGGCAGCCGCCGCCGCCGCCGAGGAGAAGACCGAATTCAACGTCGTTCTTACCAACGCGGGCGACAAGAAGATACAGGTGATCAAGGTTGTGCGCGAAGCCACCGGACTTGGCCTGAAAGAAGCCAAGGATCTCGTTGATGGCGCTCCGAAAAACGTCAAGGAGAAGATCAAGAAGGACGAAGCCGAGAAGTTGAAAAAACTTCTGGAAGAGTCCGGAGCGACTGTTGAGATTAAGTAACCCGGCAACCCGGATACTTAATTTCAATGCTGTCTGTGACGCGGGGCGCTCTCGGTGCGCCCCCGCGTCTATTTTTATTTAAATAACCAGAGCCGGGAGGCGTGTGCTTATGTCAAAAGAATATTCGCCGGGCAGTTCCACAATCCAGCGCAAGAGTTTCGCGCGCATTCCGAAAGTGTTGGAGATTCCCAACCTTTTGGAAACCCAGATACGGTCTTATGAAGCCCTTATCCAGGCCGATGTCAAGCCGGCGGATCGCGAAAACAGGGGGCTGGAAGAGGTCTTCCGGTCGATTTTCCCCATTACCAATTATAAGGGCGATGCAACGCTTGAGTATGTAGGCTATGAACTCGGTACATGGCTGTGCCGATGCGGTGAATTTAAAAATCTCGGCGGCCCCGGGGTTGTTTGCGAAAAATGCAAAAAAGAAACCATCTATAAACCGAAGTATACCGTGGAAGAAAGCCGCCAACGCGGCGTGACCTATGCCGATCCGCTGAAAATCATTGTTCAGTTGGCCCTCAAGGAGAGGGATGAAGCGACCGGACATATGGATATCCGCGAAATCAAGGAACAAAAAATCTATCTGGGCGAATTGCCGCTCATGACCGAGACCGGCACCTTTATCATTAACGGGACGGAGCGCATTATCGTCAGCCAGCTCCACCGCTCTCCCGGCGTGTTTTTCATCCGCGAAAAGGGAAAAGGCATTCACTTGGGCAGAATGGTTTACTCGGCCCGTGTCATCCCGCAACGCGGTTCCTGGCTCGATTTCGAATTCGACACCAAAGAGGTTTGCCACGTCCGTATTGACCGCCGCAAGAAATTCCCGGTTTCGATCCTTCTTAAGGCTCTTGGATATGGCACCAATGACCTGTTGGGTCATTTCTACCGCTTCCAGCCCGTACGCTACAATCCGGCCACTAACGAATATTTCACCACGGTGTCCGATTTTATTTACACCTTGCCGTTCAAGCCGTTGGAAGATATCACCGACCCCAAGGGGGGCGATGTACTGGTGAAAGCCGGGCGCAAATTTACCAAAGGCGCCACCCGCAAGTGCTTGGCCGCAGGCATCACTGAATTCAAGATCGACCAGTCGCAACTCAATACCGAATTTATCGCGCAGGACATCATTGATGAAAAAACCGGCGTAATCCTGCTGGAGGCCAATGCGCAGTTTAGCGATGCGGCAGCGGATGCGGTACGCGAAAACAAGATCACCCAGTTCGAGGTGCTCGGCATTGACGACCAACTCCGCGACACATCGTTCCGCGACACGCTGGCCGCCGATGGTCTTGAGACCGCCGACGAGGCGCTACGCGAAATCTACAAGCGGATGAGGCCGGGCGATCCGCCCACCGCCGAATCGGTCAAAGCGTTTTTCCACAATCTTTTCTTTAACGACAAGCGCTACGACCTCAGCGAAGTCGGCCGCAAGAAGATCAATGAAAAGCTTGGCTTGAACATTCCGCCCGATGTGCGCCTTTTGACCAAAGAAGACATCCTCGTCACCGTAAAGTACCTTTTCGATCTCCGCAAAGGGCTTGGCAGCAAGGACGACATCGACCATTTGGGAAACCGCCGCGTCCGCGCCGTGGGCGAGTCAGTCGCCGCACAGTTCCGGGTCGGCATGGTTCGCATGGAAAAGGCGATCATTGAACGGATGAATATCATGGATCTGGCGGCCTGCATGCCGCACGATCTGATAAACTCCAAGCCGGTCACCGCCGCCATCAAGGAATTTTTCGGTTCATCCCAGCTTTCCCAGTTTATGGATGAAACCAATCCGCTTTCCGCTCTTACCCACAAACGGCGTTTGTCGTCGCTGGGACCAGGAGGCTTGGCCCGCGAACGGGCCGGCTTCGAGGTGCGCGACGTGCACCCGACGCACTATGGACGTATTTGTCCGGTTGAAACCCCGGAAGGTCCGAATATCGGTCTCATTGCATCGCTTTCCACTTTTGCGCGAGTGAACAAGTACGGCTTCATCGAAAGCGCATACAAGAAGGTCACCGGCGGGCGTGTGACCGACGATGTCGCCTATCTCACCGCGACGGAAGAATATACACACACCATTGCCCAGGCAAACGCGTCGGTTGATGAAAACGGCTACTTCATCGCCACCTCCGTTATCGCACGCCACGAAGGCGAAGTGCTGATGACCCCTGTCGACCAGGTGGACTATATGGACGTGTCGCCCAACCAGCTTTTCTCGATTGCCGCGGCCCTTATACCGTTCCTTGAGAACGACGACGCGAACCGCGCGTTGATGGGATCGAACATGCAGCGGCAGGCGGTGCCACCGATACGAACCGACGCCCCGCTGGTTGGCACCGGGATGGAAAAAATAGCGGCCCGTTACTCCGGCACGCTTACGATAGCCCGCCATGATGGCGAGGTGATCAGCGTTGATTCGCGCCGCATTGTTGTGCGCGTCAATGACAAAAAGGCCAAGCCCGGGCACAAAGTCGATATTTACAATCTCATCAAGTTTGGCCGCTCCAACCAGAACACATGCATCAATATGCGTCCGATCGTTACGCCCGGCCAGAAGGTCAAGAGGACCGATGTTTTGGCTGACGGCCAGTCAACCGACCGCGGCGACCTGGCATTGGGCCGCAACCTGTTGGTGGCGTTCATGCCGTGGCGCGGTTACAACTTCGAAGACGCGATCATCATCAATGAAAACGTGATCAAGAAGGATTTCTTCACCTCGATCCATATCGAAGAGTTCGAAGTGGATGCCCGTGACACCAAATACGGTAAAGAGGAAATTACCCGCGATGTGCCGGGTCTTTCCGAGGAATCGCAACGCAACATAGATGAGAGCGGCATTATCCGTATCGGCGCGAAAGTAAAGCCGGGAGACATTCTCGTATGCAAGATCACGCCGAAGGGGGAAACCCTTTTGTCGCCCGAGGAAAAACTGCTCAAGGCGATCTTTGGCGAAAAAGCGGGCAACGTGATGGACACCTCCTACCGCGTGCCGCCGGGCGTTGACGGCATCGTCGTCGATGTACGCATTTTCAACCGCAGCGGCGCGGAGAAAGACGTCCGCACCCTCGAGATAGAAGCCGCCGAGAAGGCGCGGATCGAGGCGGATTCCGAAGAGCAGATCCGCATTGTCAAGGAAGAGCGCGATAACCGCATACGCCTGCTGCTGGAAGGCAAGGTGGCCGAGAAAGCCATCATCGCGTCCGGCTCCAAAGAAGTGCTGGTCGAAGCCAAGGCCAAGCTTACCGCCGCCGCGCTTCGCCAGGTGGACGGAAAAGACCTGCTTAAAATAGCGGTCAAGGAAAACATCAGCGCCGCGGTGGAAGACATCGAAGAGACCACCAACGAGTTGATCCGCGATCTGAAGGCCGATCTCAACGATAAGCTGGGCAAGCTGGAAAAAGGGGATGAACTCGCCCCGGGCGTGATCAAGCTGGTGAAGGTTTACGTGGCCGTAAAGCGGCGCCTGCAAGTGGGCGACAAAATGGCCGGCCGCCACGGCAACAAAGGCGTTATCTCGGTCATCGTGCCGGAAGAAGACATGCCCCGCCTTGAAAACGGTACCCCGCTTGACATCGTCCTGAACCCGCTGGGCGTGCCAAGCCGTATGAACGTGGGCCAATTGATGGAAACCTCGCTTGGCATGGCCGCCAAGATGATGGGCGTCTTTTTTGAAACTCCGGTGTTCGACGGCGCGCGGGAATCGGACATCCGCGCGCTGCTTAAGCAGAATGGGTTGCCTGAAGATGGCATGATGAAGCTGATTGACGGCCGCACCGGCGAGTATTTCGACCAGCGCACCTTCGTCGGCATGATCTACATGCTTAAGCTGCACCATCTTGTCGAAGACAAAATACACGCCCGGAGCACCGGCCCATACTCGCTCGTCACCCAGCAGCCGTTGGGCGGAAAAGCGCAGTTTGGCGGCCAGCGCTTGGGCGAAATGGAAGTGTGGGCGCTTGAAGCCTACGGCGCCGCCTACACGTTGCAGGAAATGCTTACCGTGAAATCGGACGACGTGGAAGGGCGCAAGCGGATGTATGAAGCCATCGTCAAGGGAGACAACACCCTGCAGCCCGGGTTGCCGGAATCCTTTAACGTTCTCGTCAAGGAACTCCAGAGCCTTTGCCTGGATATTTCCCTCGACGAAAGACCTAAGACCATTTAAGGAGGAACTAGCAAGTGGAAAAAGTTCTTCGATTGTTTGAAAGGCCCAAGGATCCGTTGTCCTTTGATTCGGTGATGATCCGGCTCGCGTCGCCGGAGAAGATCCGTTCGTGGTCGTTTGGTGAAGTGCGGAAACCGGAAACCATCAACTACCGCACCTTTAAACCGGAGCGGGACGGTCTCTTCTGCGCCAAGATTTTCGGTCCGGTCAAGGACTGGGAATGTCTGTGCGGCAAGTACAAGCGGATGAAATACAAAGGCACCGTGTGCGAAAAGTGTGGCGTGGAAGTGACCCTGTCCAAGGTTCGGCGCGAGCGCATGGGCCATATCGAACTGGCCAGCCCGGTGGCGCACATCTGGTTCTTCAAGGGGCTGCCGAGCAAGATCGGCAATTTCCTTGATATGACGCTTACCGAATTGGAAGCGGTCATCTATTTTGAAAAGTACATCATTATAGACCCGAGGAACACCAAGCTGAAATACAAGCAGGTGCTCAACGAGGACGACCTGCAGGAAGCGGTCAAGACCTGGGGCGAAGACGCCTTTGACTATGGTATTGGCGCCGAAGCCGTTCAGACAATCCTGAAAGGCGCCGATATGGATCAATTGGCGCTCGACCTCAAGGAGCACCTTCGCACCACGCAGTCGGTGCAGACCCGCCGCAAACTGGTGAAGCAGCTCAAGATTGTGGAAGCCTTCCGCAAATCCGGCAACCGGCCCGAGTGGATGGTGCCGTCCGTGATTCCGGTCATTCCTCCCGAGTTGCGCCCGCTCGTCCCGCTTGACGGCGGCCGGTTCGCAACGTCCGATCTTAACGACCTCTACCGCCGCGTGATCAACCGCAACAACCGCCTCAAGCGGCTGATGGAACTGCGCGCGCCTGAAATCATCATCCGCAACGAAAAACGGATGTTGCAGGAAGCCGTCTCGGCGCTGTTCGATAACGGCCGCCGCGGGCGCGTGCTGAAGGGGCCTAACAAACGCCCGCTGAAATCGCTGGCCGACATGCTGAAAGGCAAGCAGGGACGCTTTCGCCAGAACCTGCTGGGCAAGCGCGTCGACTATTCCGGCCGTTCCGTTATCGTGGTCGGCCCGGAACTGAAGTTCTACCAGTGCGGCCTGCCCAAAAAAATGGCCATCGAACTCTTCAAGCCGTTCATTTACCACAAGCTGGAAGTAAAGGGTTATGCCGCCACCATCAAGAGCGCCAAAAAGATGGTGGAATCGGAACAGCCGGAAGTGTGGGAAGTTCTTGATGAAGTTATCAAGGATCACCCGATACTTCTGAACCGCGCTCCGACCCTGCACCGCCTTGGCGTGCAGGCTTTCGAGCCGGTGCTGGTCGAAGGGAAGGCTATCCGCCTGCATCCGCTGGTTTGCGCCGCGTTCAACGCCGACTTTGACGGCGACCAGATGGCCGTACACGTGCCGCTGTCGCTCGAAGCCCAGGTGGAAGCGCGGATACTTATGCTTTCCATCAACAACATTCTTTCGCCGGCCAACGGCCGCCCGATCGCGGTGCCGTCGCAGGATATCGTGTTGGGCAACTACTACCTTACGAAGGAACGTGGCGGCGTGAAGGGCGAAGGGAAAGCCTTTTCCAGCCCCGCCGAAGTGCGTTCCGCGTTTGATCACGGCGCCGTGCACCTTCAGGCGAAAATCCGCGTGCGGATGGCCGGACAGGTGCATGAAACCACTGTGGGCCGCGTCCTCTTCCACGAGATCGTGCCGAAGGAGGTTCCGTTCTCCCGCGTGAACAAAGTGCTGAACAAGGCGGGGATCCTTCAGATCGTGAATGAGGTTTACACCAAAACCTCGCTCGACATAGTTGTGAAATTCCTCGACAACCTGAAAGATATGGGGTTCTTCTACGCCACCAAGTCCGGCCTTTCCATCAGCATGGAAAACATGCGCATCCCCCAGCGGAAATTTGCGCTGATCGACGATGCGAAGAAACGCACCGGCGAGGTGGAAGACCAATACCATAACGGTCTTATCACCAAAGGCGAAGGGTACAACAAGATCATCGACGTGTGGGCGCAGGTAACTGATAAAGTCACCGAAGAGGTGTTTGCCGAACTCAAACACGAAGACAAACAGCTGAGTGACGGTTCCGCGCCGTCGGAAGCCCAATGGAACGGCGTTTACCTGATGGCCGATTCGGGAGCCCGCGGCAGCAAGGCGCAGATTGCCCAGCTGGCCGGCATGCGCGGCCTGATGGCAAAGCCCTCGGGCGAGATCATCGAGACGCCGATTACCGCCAACTTCCGCGAAGGCCTTACCGTGGCTCAGTACTTCATCTCGACGCACGGCGCCCGCAAAGGGCTGGCCGACACCGCGCTCAAAACCGCGAACTCGGGTTACCTTACCCGCCGCCTCGTGGACGTTTCGCAGGATGTGATCATAACGATCAACGATTGCGGCACCATGAACGGTATTGATACCTCCGCCCTTATCGAAGGCGGCGAAGTGATTCAACGCCTTGGCGAGCGCCTTCTGGGCCGCGTGACGCTGGAACCGATAATCGACCCGTTCACCAAGGAAGTATTGCTTGGGGCCAACAAGGAGATCAACGAGGAAGCGGTCGAAAAGATCGAAAACGCCGGCGTGGAGCAGGTGAAAATCCGCTCCATGCTCACCTGCGACGCCCCGGACGGCGTGTGCGCCAACTGTTACGGCCGTAATTTGGCCACCGGCAGGATGGTGGAATCGGGTGAGGCGGTGGGCGTCATCGCCGCCCAGTCGATCGGCGAACCGGGCACCCAGCTGACGATGCGGACCTTCCACATCGGCGGCGTGGCCAGCCGCGTTGCCGAGCAGACCAAACTGATATCCGCCAAGGGGGGCGTGGTCAAATATATCGACCTGCGCACCGTGGCGCTTAACACCGGCGAGATGATAGCGATGAACCGCAACGGCGGCATCATCGTGCAGGATGACGAAGGGCGCGAAAAGGAACGCTACAAGATCATCTACGGCGCCAAGCTGAAGGTGCCGGATGGCGCGCGGGTAAGCGAAGGCGATACCATCGCGGAATGGGATCCTTACACCGTGTCGATCCTCACTGAAACAACCGGCACCATCGCCTATGGCGATATTGTCGAAAACGTGACGATGCGCGAAGAAGTGGACGAAGTGACCGGCCACTCGGAAAAGATCATTATGGATCACCGGGAAGAGAAGAAACATCCGCGCATTTCGATCAAGGATTCGCACGGCAAAACCGTAAGCCGCTATGTGCTGCCGGCCGGCGCGCACATCAACGTGAAGGAAGGGCAGGCGGTGGACGTGGGCGACATCATCGCCAAGATACCGCGTGAAACAACCAAGACCAAGGACATCACCGGCGGTCTGCCCCGCGTTGCGGAACTCTTCGAGGCCCGCAAGCCGCACGACCAGGCCACCATTTCCGAAGTGAGCGGCCGGGTTAAATTCGGCGCGTTCATCAAGCGGACCCGGGAGATTCTGGTGACCACCGAGGATGGCGTGGAACACAAGTACGTGGTGCCCCGCGGCAAGCACGTGAACGTGCACGAAGGCGACTTCGTCAACGCCGGCGAACCGCTGGTGGACGGCGCGCCGAACCCGCACGACATCCTGAACATCATGGGCGAAAAGGAGCTGCAGAAGTTCCTCGTGAACGAAGTGCAGGAAGTCTACCGGCTCCAGGGCGTGCAGATCAACGACCAGCACATCGAAGTCATCGTCCGCCAGATGCTCAAGCATCTGGTGATCGAGGATCCGGGCGATACCGATTTCCTCGTGGGCGAACAGGTGATGAAGAAAACGTTCCAAAACAGGAATATGGAAGTGATCAAGGCGGGCAAGAAGCCGGCGAAGGGCAGGCCGATCCTGATGGGGATCACAAAATCCTCGCTTTCGACGGAAAGCTTCATCTCCGCGGCGTCCTTCCAGGAGACCACGCGGGTGCTTACCGAAGTGGCCATATCGGGCAAGATGGATCCGCTTAAGGGGCTTAAGGAGAACGTTATCATGGGCCGCCTGGTTCCCGCCGGAACCGGTTCGCGGAACTACCAGAACCTGAGCGTCCTGCCGACCAATCTGCCGATCTTTGATTTTAAGAAGACCAAGGCAACCGAGGAAAGCTTGGCCGAGTAGGTTCGCGTTATGTTATAAATCACGGCCCCTTGGAGCGATCCAAGGGGCCGTTTTCTTTTTAATGCGGCGGAAATATCCCGGTAAAATCCGGTTTCTTATTCCTGCGCGAACTGCACGCGCCGATTTAAGGCCCAGGCATTTTCGTTGTGGCCGGTATCCGCCGGCCGTTCCTCGCCATAGCTTATGGTGTGAAGCTGTGCCTCGCTCACCCCCAGGGACACCAGATATTTTTTTACCGACGCGGCCCGGCGTTGACCTAAGGCCAAATTGTATTCCTCGCTGCCGCGCTCATCGCAATGGCCTTCCACCACCACGTTGGTTGATGTGTGGTTCTTTATTGCGGCTGCATCATGTTCAAGCGGTGCGCGGAAATTCGGCTTGATGTCATATTTGTCAAAGTCGAAATAAGCCTTTCCAAACTTTTCTGGATGCAGGGCATTGGCGGTTGCGATTTTGGCAGCCTCTTCCACCTTCAATTTATCGAGTTCCAATTGTTTCTGACGCTCGGCCTCCGCGGCTTCTTGACGCTTCATATCCTGCATATCCGGGGCTTGCGCCGTTGCGGCTTTTTCCGCGTCTGGGCTGGCTTCAGCGGCGCGGTTTGCGCTGGGGCCGACGGCAGCTTTTTCCTTTGATGCGCACGCGGTCACACCGCCTATCATCAAAAGGGTTAATGAAATGGCGTAGAGATTCCTGCTGAAAGGATGCATAAACACATCTCCAATAAAAATTGCCAATAAATGCGGTGCCGGCTTGAACGCACCAAACCGACAACATGGGCTCCGTAGAATTTGTTTAGGAGGAGGAACGGGGCGGGATTACGGTCCGAGGGCGAACCAGAGGGGGCTTTCGGGGCGGTGGAAACCCGCTTCGTTCAAAAGAGTTTTTCTGAAAAACAGTACGGCCCGCCCCACCACTTTGCCGTTAAAAGAGCGAAGCGTTGCGGCGAAAGTGATTAAAATGACGACGGGAAAAACAGCAAAAAGAGCTTGCAGCAAGTCAATGTCCAGAACCGCCTGGAACCAGTCAAAGTCCAAAAGTGCCTGTAACCAGTCAAAGTCCAGAAGCAACGGCAGGTCACACATTGCAAACTTAATCATACGGGCGATTCTATAACAGCGCCTGCAGACCCGCAAGCCCATCCGGAAGAAATGCGGGTGAAATAGGGAGAAATACATTGCGGCGGTCATGTTCAATTGATTATCATGACAGTTCCACACAGAATCTTGCCCATACCGGGACGCAAAGGCTGGGAGGCAAATGTTTCGTCATACACTGAAACGGGTTGCGCGAGGGGCGCTGGAATCGCTCCGGCGGGTGTTCATGCAGGAACACGTCTTCATGGTGGTGGTGGCGTGTGTGATCGGCTATTTCACCGGCTTATGCGCCGTCATTTTCAAATGGATGATCCAAGGGGTGCATCTGGTATTTCTCAAGGAATTTTTCAACCGGGCTTCCACCGGTTCTTCGCTCTGGTTGTTGCTGGTTCCGGTTTCCGTGGGGCTGGGAGGCCTGATTGTCGGCCTGTTAAACCATTATTTCAATCCCAGCCGTGAAGGGGGCGGCCTGGCCGAACCGATGAAGTGGGCCGCCGTCGATCAGGGGCGGGTGCCGAAACACATAATCTGGTTCCGCCCCATCGCTTCCGCCTTCACCATCGGCAGTGGCGGCTCGGCGGGGCGCGAAGCCCCCACCGTGCAGATCGGCGCCGCGGTCGGCTCACTGGTAAGCGGCATCATGAAAGCATCGTCGGAACGGCGGCGGCTTCTGATGGGATGCGGCTCGGCCGGGGCCATCGCGGCGTCATTCAATGCCCCCCTCGGCGGCATTGTCTTCGCCCTCGAAGTCGTGCTCGGCGATTTCAACATTAAAGTCTTTTCGCCGCTTATTTTCTCGTCGGTGATCGCCACTGTCACGGCGCGCCATCTGGAGGGGGATGTTCCCGCGTTCAAATTGCCCGCCTACACGCTGGTGTCCACGGTGGAAATCCTTTTTTTCATCATCTTGGGCCTGGCCGCGGGCCTTGTGGCGGCGTTGTTTTACAAAACTTACCTCGATATTGGCGACAAATTCAAAAAGCTGAAAATACACCCGATCCTGCTGCCGGCCGTGGGCGGAGTGCTGGCCGGATCGTTCGGCATTTTCTATCCCGATGCGTTGGGCAGCGGGTATGACGGTATGAACAAGGTGTTGAACGGCCAGATGCTGTGGCATATGGCGCTGCTTTTGGTATTCGTGAAAATATTGCTCTCCGGCCTGACGCTCGGATCGGGCGGATCGGGGGGGTTATATGGCCCCTCCCTTTTCATCGGCAGCATGGTGGGGGGCGCGTTCGGGGCGCTGCTCAATTACTTTTTTCCCGGTTTGACGGGCTCCGCCGGCTCCTACGCATTAGTCGGGATGGGAGCCGTGATGAGCGCCGTTGGCCACATGCCGATGACGAATATCCTGATGACGTTCGAGCTCACGAACAGTTACCAGATCGTTGTGCCGATCATGGTCGCTTGCATCTCAGCCACGGTGGCGTACGCCTTTTTCTGCAAGAACTCATTGGACGTGGAGATCCTGAGGCGGATGGGGATCAATATCTGGCAGGGGCGCGAATCATCCATCATGGGCTCGCTTTTTGTGCGCGATGTCATGAATACGGAGTTCGACGTTCTGCGGGAAGATACCTGCTTTCGCGACATTCTCGGCATCATGGCCAAATCGAAGGCGTATTATTTCCCCTGTGTAAATGCCGAAGGGCGGATGACCGGCATTATCTCGGTGCAGGACATCCGCCAATTCATGCTGGATGAGGAATTGGCCGACGTGGTGGTGGCCAAAGACATGGCGGCGCAGAAGGTGCTCTTCCTCATGCCGGATGACAACCTTAACGATGCGCTGGAAAAGTTCTCGCTACGCGATCTTGACGAATTGCCGGTGGTGGCGGACCCGGAAAAGAAAATCGCGGTGGGCATGCTCCGGCGCAAGGACGTTATCACCGCTTACAAGAAGGCGGTGATACAGGCTTCGGCATAACATCCGAATCGGAGGGAGGCGCGCATGTGCCGTGGAAGTGGGATCATTTACCGCCTTTCTCCGCAGCGGGCGCGGCGAAAAAACACTCGACTTCCCTTGCTGGTTTGGGGATAATAACCCCTTCAAGTCCAACGACTTTAATGTTTTTTGGGAGCCGATCTTGAGAACGATTCATTCAAATGCCATCATCGCCGTGGTTAAAAAGATGGTGATGGGGGCCAACTACGATCTCGGTGATGATGTCATCCGCGCCTTTGAAAAAGGGCTTAAACAGGAGGCCTCGCCGGTCGGCAGGGCGGTTCTTAACACCCTTATCGAAAATGCCCGCATCGCCCACGACGAGCAGGTGCCGATCTGCCAGGACACCGGTATGGCAGTTTTTTTTGTGGAGATGGGGCAGGATGTTCATATTGAGGGAGCATTGCTGCAGGACGCAATCGACGAAGGGGTACGGCAAGGCTATAAAGACGGTTACCTCCGCAAGTCGATCTGCGACCCGTTCACGCGGAAGAACACCGGCGACAATACCCCCGCGGTTGTGATTCTTGACGTGGTGGCTGGGGATGCGCTGAAAATAACCGCCGCGCCCAAGGGGGGCGGCAGCGAAAACATGAGCC
The DNA here is from genome assembly GCA_023248535.1 of Nitrospinales bacterium. GTDB lineage: Bacteria > Nitrospinota_A > UBA7883 > JACRGQ01 > JACRGQ01 > JACRGQ01. The sequence goes on from JAHFEJ010000006.1 coordinate 15,148, forward strand.
GCCTGACGATGTTGGCTCCCAGCGCTGGCAAGAAGGGGATCGTTGATTTTGTAGTGAAGCGTTGCGAAGAGGCCGGCAGCAATCCCTGTCCGCCGGTCATCGTGGGGGTGGGCATCGGCGGATCGGCCGAGAAGTGCATGATTTTGGCGAAAAAGGCGTTGCTCCGCCATGTGGGGGAGCCGAGTCCCGATCCGGAGCTGGCGGCGCTTGAGGCGGAAATGCTGGAGAAGATCAACGCCCTGGGCATGGGTCCGCAGGGGCTTGGCGGTACGACCTACGCGTTGGCGGTGCACGTTGAAAAGCACCCGTGCCATATCGCCTCGCTCCCGCTTGCGGTAAACATCTGCTGCCACGCCAGCAGGCATAAAGAGGCGGTGCTCTAATGGCGAACGAAATCAAAATCACGGCCCCGCTTGATGACGCCGCGGTGGCGAAGCTCAAGGCGGGGGATCAAGTATCGATCACCGGGGTTATTTACACCGCGCGGGATACGGCCCACAAACGTCTGGTGGACGCACTCGACGCTGGACAGCCGCTGCCGTTTGACATGAATGGACAGGTTATCTATTATGTCGGCCCATCTCCGGCGAAACCGGGCAAAGTAATCGGTTCCGCCGGTCCCACCACGAGCTACCGTATGGATCTTTATGCCGAGCGGCTTATGGAAAAAGGGATGAAGGGGATGATCGGTAAAGGAATGCGGGACAAAAAGGTCATTGAAGCGATGAAGAAACACAAGTGCGTCTACTTCGCCGCCATCGGCGGGGCCGCCGCGCTCATCGCCCGTTCCATCAAAGCCGTCGAAATTATCGCGTATGAAGACCTCGGCCCCGAAGCGGTGCGCCGCATGGAAGTCGAGGATTTCAAAGCGGTGGTCATCAATGACATTTACGGCAACGACCTATATGATATAGGAAAGGCGCAATACAGGGTGGCTAAATGAGAAAACATGATGTGGTTATAGTTGGCGCGGGTCTGGCTGGCCTGCGCGCGGCGCTGGAACTGGCCGGCAAAGTGGATGTGGCGGTCGTCTCCAAAGTCTATCCTTCCCGCTCCCACTCGGGCGCGGCGCAGGGGGGCGTGGCCGCGGCAATGGCCAACGAAAGCGATGACAGCCCCGAACTCCACATGTACGACACCGTCAAGGGTTCGGACTATCTGGGAGACCAGGACGCGATAGAGATAATGACCCATGACGCGCCCATCACCATCACCGAGATGGAACATCTGGGCTGCGTTTTTTCCCGCGACGCCGAAGGGCGCATCGCCCAGCGCGAGTTCGGCGGCCACAGCAAGCCGCGCGCCTGCTATGCCGCGGACCGCACCGGTCATGCGATGCTGCACACGCTGTACGAGCAGTCGTTCAAGTATAAAAAGGACATCACCTTCTACAACGAGTGGTATCTGCTCGACCTGATATATCAGGATGGCAGCGCGCGCGGCATCGTTGCGATGGACATGAAGACCGGTGACATCGAAGTGATTCACGCCAAGGCGGTGCTTTTTGGAACCGGCGGGTATGGCCGCGCCTACAAGATTACCTCAAATGCGTTCGCCAACACCGGCGACGGCATTATGGCCGCTTACCGGGCGGGGTTGCCGCTGGAAGACATGGAGTTTGTCCAGTTCCACCCGACCGGCCTTTACCAGCAGGGAATATTGATGAGCGAGGCGGCCCGCGGCGAAGGGGGCTATCTCCTCAACGGCAACATGGAACGATTCATGGAGCGCTATGCCAAATCGCGCATGGAACTGGCCCCGCGCGACATCGTTTCCCGCGCCGAACAGTCTGAAATCAACGAAGGGCGCGGTGCCGGGCCCAACAAGGACTATATCTACATCGACCTCCGCCATCTCGGCCGCGAGAAGATTCTGGAAAAGCTGCCGCAGATACGCCAGCTCGCCATCGATTTCCTCGGCGTCGATTGCATCGACAACCCGATACCGATCCAGCCGACCGCCCACTACAGCATGGGCGGCATACCGGCCAGCAAGGATTGCGAAGTGTATAGCGACGAAAAGGGAACCATTGTGAAAGGTTTCTATGCCGCGGGTGAATGCTCCTGCATCTCGGTTCACGGCGCAAACCGCCTCGGCACCAATTCCCTTTTGGATGCCACCGTGTTTGGCCGCCGCGCCGGCAAGAGCATTCTCAATTATCTTGTGGGGGCGAAACACGAACCGGTCAATGAGGCGGAGGAAAAACGTAAAGCCCGCAAGCGGATCGACGATCTGCTGTATACCCCCTCGACCGAATCGGCCAACAACATCCGCAATGAGTTGAAGGAGGCCATGACCACTAACGTCGGCGTCTACCGCGACAAGGAAAGGTTGGCCGCCGCCCACAAAAAGCTGAAGGAACTGCAACAGCGCTTCACCAAGGTCCGCGTGGAGGACAAAGGGAAGGTCTTCAACACCGAGATCATCGAAGCGCTGGAACTCGCCAATATGCTTGCCTACAGCGAGCTGATTATCGCCGGCGCCGAGGCCCGCACTGAAAGCCGCGGCGCCCATGCCCGCGTCGATTATCCAACACGCGATGACGTGAATTGGATGAAACACACCATGGTCTCCGCCGGCGCGGATGGGGCCATCCAGCTTAAGTACAAACCGGTGGTCGTCACGAAGCACCAGCCGGAAGAAAGGAAGTACTGATGGCCAAGACGAAATTCCTTGTTTCACGCTATGACGCGGCGCGGGATACAAAGCCATACCTGCAGGAATTCCGGCTTGAAATCCCCCAAGGGGCGACGCTGCTTGACTGCATCAACCTTATCAAGTGGACGCAGGACGGCACCCTGACCTACCGCATGTCCTGCCGCAGCGCCATTTGTGGCTCCTGCTCCATGAAGGTGAATGGGCATGCCCGGCTGGCGTGCAAAACGCAGGCGGCGGATGTCGTTATCGACGGCGCGGTCACCATCGAGCCGATGGGGAACCTGCCCCTCATCCGCGATTTGGCCGTGGATCTCGAACCGTTTTTCGATTCCATCGACCGGGTGAAGCCTTACCTCGTCCCGGACGAAAGCAGACAGTGGAAACGCGAAATGCTTCAAAGCCACGACGATTACCGGAAGATCGAGGATGCCAGCACCTGCATCATGTGCGCCTCCTGCTGGTCCGATTGCAATGTGCTGGAGGTTGATCCCCGCTTTCTCGGGCCGGCCGCGCTGGCCAAGGCGCAACGCTTCGTCCACGATTCGCGCGATAGCGATACCATCGGCCGTATCGAGTTTTTAAGCCGCGTTACCGGCATGTGGGATTGCACGCACTGCGCCGAGTGCGCCACACGTTGTCCCACCGACGCCAAACCGCTCTTCCGTATCAAGGAGCTTCGCACTGCGGCGATGACCCACAAGATCACGAACAACAACGGCGCGCGGCACGTGCTTGCGTTTCGCGAATCGGTGGGCGGCACGGTGCCCGGCATTGGCGGCGGCATGCTCAACGAGAACTACATACCGGTGCGTTCCGTCGGGTTCTTCAACCTGGATGGGATATTGAGCATCATCCCCGTGGGCGTCCGCATGATCATCCGCGGCAAGAATCCGCCGATTCTACCGCACATCATTGACAAATTCGGCGAGGTGCGCGCGATGTTCCGCCGCTTCAACGACTATCGCAAGGAGTACCGGAAATGAAGTACGCCCTGTATACCGGCTGTGTCGCCAAAGGCGCGGGCCGTGAACTGATGAGCGCCACCGTATATGCCGCCGAACGCCTCGGCATACAGATCAGGGAGATGAAAGACGCCTCCTGCTGCGGCGCGGGGGCCATACAGGAAGACAACCCGCTGCTCGCCGATGCCCTTAACGCCCGCACTTTTTCACTGGCGGAAGAGCAGGGGTTGGACATTATGACCATCTGCGGCACCTGCCAGGGGGTCATGCGTACCGCCCAGATAAAGATGGAGCACAACCCGGCCCACAAGGAACGGGTCAATGCCGCCCTTAAGCGTGATAGCGGCCGCGAGTATCAGGGCAAGGTAAAGGTGAAACACTTTTACCAGATCGTGGAGGAAGACTACGGGTTGGAGAACCTCGTCAAGCGGGTCACCCGCAAGCTTACCGGCCTCAAGGTGGCTCCGTTCTATGGCTGCTATGTTCTCCGTCCGCATGAATACAGCGACACCAAAGTGCCGGATCGCCCGGATTACCTTGAAAAACTGATCGCGGCGGTGGGGGCCACGCCGGTTGATTACGCGGAAAAACAGAAGTGTTGCGGTTTCCCGATTCTCATGCCGAATAAGGCCAACGCGCTTCAGCTATCGGGCAACGCCATGATCGGCGCGTTGAAGGCCGGTGCCGATGTGATCGTCACGCCGTGTCCGCTTTGCCATCTGAACATGGACAGCTATCAGCCGGAGATCGAGGAGATGCTTGACCGGAAGATCAATATGCCGGTGCTCCACTATCCGCAACTGATCGCACTGGCGTTGGGGGCGAACCTCGACGAGTTGAAGATGAATACCCATGTGGTGTTGCCGAACGAAAAACTGCTGGAGGTCGTCAACCGCTAAGGGGATTTTCAAGTGATAAAGGGCGCGGTGGATGCCGCGCCCCTTTTTTATTTTCCGCGCCTGAGAGTGGTGAGCAGCACACCGGCGATGACCAGCACGGTCCCCCCCGCTTGTGCTACCGATACCTGTTCACCCAAAAAATACCATGCCAGCGCGATGGTGCTCACCGGCCCGATTGAATTGATGATGGAGCTTCGGCTTGCGCCGATCCGTTTCATCCCTTCCGACATCAGGAACGCCGGGATCACCGTGGAGAAAAATGCCATCACCGCGGTGAGTTGGTAAACCGGTTGCGGCTGCACAAAAGCGGAGAACGGGCGCGTCACAAAAAAGTGCGCCGTAATCGCCGCCGTGGAAGAAATCATGGCGTATGCGGTGAATCGGGCCGATCCGGCCTTTTTTATCAGTTCGCCGCCTCCCACAAGATAGATCGCGTAGGTAAGCGCACTGGTTAAAACAAGCGCTCCGCCCAACCATGCTTGGCTGCCGTTGAAAGAAATATCGTGGAACACCGCCAGCCCCACTCCGGCGTAGCTGAGCAGCAACGACATCACATCGGTTCCGGTGACGGGGCGTTTCAGAAACGCGGCGGAGATCAGCACCACCATCGTGGGGTAGAGAAAAAGTATCAGCCGTTCCAGCCCCGCCGAGACGTACTGCAGGCCGATGAAATCGGTAAGCGCCGCCAGGTAAAAACCGAGCAGGCCGATAGCGGCAATCATGCCCAGTTCACGCCGCGTCGTTTTTTGTTCGCTTTTCCATTCACCCCACGCCGCCAGCGCCGCGAAGAAGGGGAGGGCCATCAGCATTCGCAGGGCCAGCAGCGTTGTGGCGTCCACGCCGTGACGGTATGCCAGCTTGACAAGCACCGCTTTGCCGGAAAAACTCACCGCCGCGATAAGCACGGCAAGCGCCCCCAGCAGGGCGTTTCTCAGCCCGGTTGATCGATCGTCTTCGTCCGCCATGACACATCTCCTTGGATAATATGCGGACACCGGAACCGCGAACCGCCGCGGCCCGATGGCCGCGGTGTTGCGTGAACTATTGAATGAACGCGACCGCAGCCGATCCCTTTTTGGCCCATAGCATTTTGGATGCACCAAGGGCATTGCGGGAAATAATGGCGGTCGCTTTCGATCTGTGCATTGACGGATACTACTTCCTAGGGTCTCACGTTGTCAATATTTTCGGGTAACGGGAGGCGGACTATCTGGCCGATGGCAGACGGGAGCGCCGCCAGCAGCGAAGAGGCGGTGAGGGAGTAGGGATCGTGTTCCGCCGTGTAGTTATCAGCGGCGCGCCCATGCAAATAGACTCCCAGCACGGCGGCGTTCAGCGGTGTGAGCCGCTGTGCGATAAATCCGGCGATCATGCCACCCAGCACATCGCCGGTGCCGCCGCTGGCGAGATTTTGGTTGCCAGTGGGGTTGATGAAGGCGGTGCCGTCCGGCGCGGCGATAATGGTGCGCGCCCCTTTCAGCACGGTGACACAGCTGAACTCTCTGGCGAATCTCTTGGCGCAGTTCAGCCGGTCGGCGTTGACCGCCTCGGCGGTTGTGCCGATGAGCCGCGCCATCTCCCCCGGATGCGGCGTAACAATGGTTGGGGCTGTACGCTGTTTCAGCAGTTCTTTTTTTGGAGCGATGTTGTTCAGTCCGTCGGCGTCGATTATCAGAGGAACAGTGCACCCTGCCACAATTTTTTCCGCCAATGTCTCCAGTTCCGTTCCGCGTCCCATGCCGGGGCCGAGCAACAGCACCGATTTGTTTTCTGTAAAATCCAGAATTTTGCCAGCATTGGCCATATCTCCAAGCCGTTCGGAAAGCGGCAGGCTCATGACCTCCAGCGCGCCCAGTTCAAGCTGGCGGCTCAATGGCAACCGTGCGGCGGCCGTTGAAAGCCCCGCACCAATTTTGAGCGCCGCCAAGGCGGCAAGCGTGGCCGCCCCCTCCATCCCTTCGTTGCCGCCAACAATAACGGCATGGCCGTAAGTTCCCTTGTGCGCATGCTCAGGACGGGGCGGAAGCGTGGCGCGCGCCCACGCATCGTCCGGCAGCCACGCTTCAAAGGGGGAATCGTCCAACAGTTTTTGGGGAAAATTGATATTGGCGATATGCAGCGCGCCAACCGCACCGGTTGCCGGGTACGACATCATTCCCACCTTTGGCAGGCCGAAGGTGACGGTGGCGTCGGCATGCACGTAAAGCGGTTGCGTGATCCCCTTGTCCGCATCAAGGCCGGAGGGAATGTCGAGCGCGAGGCAGAAGCGTTTCCATCCATTGATAGCTTCAACTGCCGTTTTATATATCCCTTTGAGTTCCCCGCCGAATCCGGTGCCGAGGATTGCGTCCACCAGCACCTCGGCATGGCGGATGGCCGGTTCATGTTTAAGCAGATCGGCTTCGTTCACGCATTCCAGAATGCGTCCGTCCATGGCGGCGTAGGCCTCCATGTTTATTTTGGCGCTTCCTTTCAGGCTTTCCCGCGCGGCCAGCAGGTAGACCGCCGGATCGTAGCCTCGGACATGGAGTTGGCGGGCCAGCACAAAACCATCGCCACCGTTGTTTCCCTTGCCGCAGAATATGCAGATGCGCCGGGCACGCCGTCCGGCGAACTGTTCAAGGAGCAGCATTGCCTGAATGCCGGCGTTTTCCATCAGAATTAATTCGGGCACGCGGTACTGTTCAATGACCGTGCGGTCGATTTCCCTCATCTGCGCGGCGGAAACGATTTTAATCATGCCATTCGCCTTATGTAAGGAAAATAAAAAAGGCCTCCGTATAACCGGGAGGCCAGCGGTTGATTCCGTAACCGGAAGTTATTTCTTTTTCGCACCCAGCACGGAGTCCTTGGCCGCCTTGGCGACGCGGAACTTCAGAACTTTCTTGGCCGGGATTTTGATCGCTTCGCCGGTCTGGGGATTGCGGCCCATGCGGGCTTTGCGGTTCACGAGAACCAGCTTGCCGAGGCCGGGGATGGTGAAGCCGTTTTTCGATTCTTTGTACGCAAGCTGCACAACGGTTTCGAGAACCGCCACGGCGGCCTTCTTGGTCAGCCCATGGGCCTTCGCTACGTGATCGGCGATTGCGGACTTGGTCATCTGTTTTGCCATTAGTATTCCCCTTTTAAAAAGTTTTTAGTTTCCCACTCTTTTATTTCGCTTAGTCCTAAAATTGCTTCGGATAATTTAACCAGAATCGGTTTGCAAAAGCAAGCATAATGCTTGCTTTTCGCGGCTCAAACGGGGGTTGCCGCTTCATGTAACACTTAAGGGGCAGAAATTGGTTGTTAGTATTTTCCCGATCGGATCACGGAGGCAACGGCGAATTTCTTTTCATGGGTGAGGGAAAGGATAAAGTCACCGCCTCCCTTCGCCGCGATGAGCGATTGCAACGGTTGGCTAAAGGCAAGCGCGGGCGGTTCCCTGTCACCGCGGATCACCCAGACATCTTTGGGGCCAAACCCATGAAAGCCGGTTCCCAACGCTTTGGCGAACGCTTCCTTCGCGGCGAAGCGGGCGGCGTAGTATGCGGCCGGTTCCTTGAGGCTCGCGGCGCCGACGATTTCATCCGGGGCGAATACGCGGGTGATGAATGCGCCGCTATGGCGTGAGATGGCGCGGCGCATGCGCGCCACTTCAACGATGTCGATACCGTGACCCAGGATCATCGGTTATTGAAGCGGCCCGGCCCGGCGGGGGCTTCCGGCCCGGTTGTTCAGCGGCAGGATCCGCGCCGTCTTTTCCAGCGGTACGCCCAACTCCAGAAAGCCGCCGTCCGGCAGTTTTGTTTTCACGGCTTCGCGGAAAATCTTTTCCCCCCATTCTGAAAGGGAGGGGATTTTTTTCATCAGCTCCGTCAGCTTCGCATAGTCTTCCGCCAGTGACTGTTCGTTGCGCATCTGGCCGTTGAGGTCGAGGATGATATCCCGAATGTCCTTTTGGTATATCGCCAGCTTGGTTTCCAGCAAGCCGGCCCGTTTGGCCAGCTTGACCGACCGCGCTTTGAGTTTTTTCCGTTCCTCGGCCAGTTGTGTTTGTTCCACCTCGGCGGTATCGGCCTGCCTTTGCAGACGATCCATTTCGGCGGAAAGGCGTTCCATGAATTTCACTTTCTTATCGGCCAGGCTGCCGCCGTTTTCTTCCGGGGCGAAGGAACAGGGAAATTTTCCTTCCATCAGTCCCGTGTACTGTGCCACGAGGGTTTTGGCCGTCTGCCGCGCCGCCTCGTGGGCCGATATGCTTTCTTTCAGCTTGTGCTGGGTGAGGGTGATCTTGCCCCGCAATGCCGCAAGGGCGGTGTTGCATTCGTCGCGGTGGGTGGTAATCAGCGTCAGGCGTTCATTAAGGGTTTTTGTGCGGTCGAACATAAAAGGGAGGGCAAGCCGGTATTTGTGAATGACATCCTTCAGCCGTTCCAGGGCTTCTTTTTCAGTGCGCATCGTTCGCGCAACGCGCCGGCGCAGTTCTTCAGCGGATTCCTGCATGTCTTTCTTATCGTCATGTCCCCGCTCTTTCATTACCCCCTATTCTAGCATTCCCGCGCCGGAAAGGGGATCGTCTGCGGCGGCATGAACCGCGAAAGCTGTTCAGTTTTGCGGAAATTTGAGTTACACTTTTTACATATACGACAAATACCGGCCATTAATGCCGGAGCGCTGGACGTACCGGACTTTAAAGGAGAGTGTATGAGCGAAATTACCGCAATCATTGGCCGTGAAATTCTCGATTCCCGTGGCAATCCTACCGTCGAAGTCGACGTTTATCTTGATGATGGCTCGTTGGGCCGGGCGGCGGTGCCAAGCGGCGCTTCCACCGGCACGCGTGAGGCTCTGGAGCTGCGTGACAAGGAAAAGCGGTTCGGCGGTAAAGGGGTGCGTAAGGCGGTACGGAACGTTAACGACATCATCACCCCGGCGCTGTTGGGCTACGATGCCGTGGAGCAAAGCCTCATCGACACCATCATGATCGATATGGATGGCACCGAGAACAAAGGAAAGCTTGGGGCCAACGCCATTTTGGGCGTTTCCCTCGCCGTGGCGAAGGCCGCGGCTATCTCTTGCGGCCTGCCGCTCTACCGCTACATCGGCGGAGCCAACGCCCGCATGACGCCGGTGCCGATGATGAACGTGCTCAACGGCGGCGCACATGCTGATAACAACGTGGATTTCCAGGAATTCATGGTCATGCCGGTGGGCGCCAAGTCGTTTGCCGAAGCATTGCGCACGGGGGCCGAGATTTTTCATACTCTCAAAGCCGTGTTGCACAAGCGGGGGCTATCCACCGCGGTGGGGGATGAGGGGGGCTTCGCGCCAGACCTTAAATCAAACGCCGACGCTATCGAGCTGGTGCTGGAGGCCGTTTCCAAAGCCGGGTTCAAGCCCGGCAAGGACGTTATGATCGCGCTCGACCCCGCCGCCAGCGAATTCTACAACAACGGCAAATACGAAGTTGAAGGGAAAAAAATATCCAGTGACCAGATGATCAAGATTTGGGAAAGCTGGGTGAAGCAGTACCCCATCATCTCCCTCGAAGACGGCTTGGCCGAGCAGGATTGGAAAGGCTGGAAAAACATCACCGACTCCATCGGCGGCACCGTCCAACTCGTTGGCGACGACCTGTTTGTGACCAACACTAAGATACTGAAGGAAGGCATCCAGAAGGGGGTGGCGAACTCCATACTGGTGAAGCTGAACCAGATCGGCACGTTGACCGAAACGATAGACGCGGTGCAAACGGCCCAGCGGGCTTCGTATACCACCGTCATATCGCACCGCTCCGGCGAGACCGAAGACAGCACCATCGCCGATCTTGCGGTGGCCCTCAACGCCGGACAGATCAAGACCGGGTCGCTCTGCCGCTCGGATCGCATCGCGAAATACAACCAGTTATTGCGTATCGAAGAGGAACTGGGCGATTTGGCGGTTTTTCCGGGCTGGAGCGCATTCGGCAAGCGGGGAAAATAACGCCGCAACATGTGGAAGCAGGCGGCACTGAAAATTTTGTGGGGCGGCGGCGGCCGCGCGCGGCCGCTCTTCTTTTTCAGCCTGCTGTTCCTCGCCATCGTGTTCCTTGCTTCATGGTTCAAGGCGGACGGCATCAAGAGCGTGTTCGAGTACGACAACAAGCTGGCGGCGGATATGGAAGGGCTGAAAAAGCTCCAGGCCGAGAATGAGGTTTTGAGGGAAAAGATACGTTCCGTGCGCGACGGTACTTATTTGATGGAAAAGTACGCGCGAGAAAAATTACTGATGGCCCGCCAAAACGAAGTGGTTTTCCGCTTCAGCGAAGAGCAGCCATCGGCGGGGGATAAACACCCGTAATAAAGGAGCTGCAAGGTGGGTGACGGAACGGGGCCTGTGGACCTTACCGGCCAGGATTCAATCTGGGTGTGCACCTGCATGCAGTCGGAGATGTGGCCGTATTGTGATGGCGCGCATCACAGCTTTGGCGGTGCGGGCCCGGAAGAAGTGAAGCTCGATCCCCAAAAGACCTATAAGATATGCCAATGTTACAGGACTAAAACAAGACCTTTCTGCGACGGAACCCATCTCAAGTAAGGGAGCATTCCCTCCGCTTTATCCCTCGATGAAAGAGGTTATGCTCCTCTTTTAGGGCGCGGCGGGCGGAACGCGCGGGCAGTTGCCGCTTCCTCTTCCATGCCGTGCATGATTTCCTCCATTAGGGCTTCGGCCCTTTCCTTATTGTTATGCTCCAGCCGCATCGCTTCATCCAGCAGGATGTTTTTCAGGCCCGCTATCGAAGAGCCGCCGATCTGAAGTTTTTTTACTGTTGCCATGTCGCTCACCATACTTATCGGTTGTGCATAAGGTGTGCCCAAGGACAATAAGAAAAACCGGCCGCAACTATCGAAAATACCGAGTGTTCAAATCGGCATGGTTAAGCACGGCGATGAAAGGTGAACTTTTTTGCCGGTTGCGGGAAAATTATGACGTTTTTTTCTGGCGTATCGGGGATGTACCCAGGTTCCCTGAACACGGCAAAACAAGATACAATAATTATGTTGCGACGCGGTCATGGAGATGGCTTGGTTATCAATGGAGGAATGGATGAAACAGGGACGGCTGAATATTATTCTTGGTTCCGCGGTAATCATCGTGGCCGGCATTGGCGGGTTTGCCCTCGGCTTTACGGTGGAGCATCATTTTGTGCTGGGGCATTATTCCCCCGGCCTGGCACGCTTTCTCACCAAAGCCGGACATTCCCACGGCATGCCGATGGCATTTTACAACCTTATCGTCGGCGGATTGATTGACCGTTTCGGACTGGGCGAGGGGGAAATGAAGTGGTGTTCGTGGCTGGCCGCCGGCGCGTTTTTAATGCCGTTGGGGCTTCTGTTGCGCGGGCTTGACGGCGGTGCGCTTACGTTCGCGCCGGTGACGCTGGTGGGCGGGTTGTCGTTCATGGCGTCGGCGGCGCTGATCCTGAAGGGGGCGTTGGCCGCCCGCTGATCCGGGCTTGCGGCACGGCGCGGCCGCGCATACAATCGGGGCATGGCGAAGCTTTTTGATTCCCTGAACCAGTCGCACCTTGATTTTATCGCGGCGCAAAAGGTGTTTTTTATCGGCTCCTCCGCGCCGGGGAAGGATACCAACATATCCCCCAAGGGGATGTTCGATCTGAAGAACGCCGGCCCCAACCGCTTGGCATACATCCACACCTCCGGCAGCGGCAACCGGACCGCGGAAGACATTGCGGCGGGGAGCGGGGTGACGCTGATGTTCTGCAGCTTCGGCGAAAAACCGCTCATCCTGCGTCTTTATTGCCGGGCCGAGGCGCTGGCCTCCGGCGATCCCCGCTTCGAGGAATTGCTTCCGTTGTGGAACGGTTTCACCAGCGAACGGATACGGAACATTTTTATATTTGATGTTTACCGCGCGCAGGAATCCTGCGGGTGGGGAGTGCCGCTTTTTTCGTATACCGGTGAGCGGCCCGAGGGGAACCGTTTGCGTCACGGCTAAACATGCCGGTCCCGGGGCCTCGATTTCCTTTGGTAGTGAATTCAGGCCGACATTGCTATAATGCCCCGATGCAGACCAAAAAAATATTGATGTTAACCGCCGTCATGGCGTTGTTGTCGGCGTGCAGCGTGGAACACCTTAATCTACCGGTGCCGAACGCATTGTCGCGGGAGAAGGTGGCGCAACTGGTCGTCGGCAAGTCAACGAAGGCGGAAACCGAAGGGCTGCTTGGCAAACCGCTCGACGTGCTGGTGATTGATGGCGTTGAACGCCACTTCTACAAGGATTTCAATCTCCGCGCCCTTCATGTGGAGTTTGGCAAGGACGGCGTGGTGTCTGGGTATAAATACAGCGACTAGTCCGCCGCCCGCGGCCGGGCGGGGCGGCGGCGGAAAGGGAAATGCTGTTTCGTAAAAAGACCGTGGCCGCGGCTTTGCTGGCGGGGGCGCTGGCGGGCGGATTGGTGGGATCCGTCTTTGTGCGTTTCTCCGATATTCCCTCCGTCCGGGCGTTGCAGAATTACACGCCGCCGACAAGCACCAAGATTTATTCCGACGACGGACGGATCATCGGCGAGTTTTTCCAGGAGAAACGGGAGCTGCTCGGTTTTTCCCAAATTCCCAAAGACGCCGTCAACGCCGTGCTTGCCGCGGAAGATGCGCATTTTTACAAACACCGGGGGTTCCGCGTCTATTCCCTTCTCCGCGCGCTTGCCGCCGATATACGCGCCCGCCGTTTCGTGCAGGGGGGAAGCACTCTTACCCAACAGCTGGCCAAAACGCTGTTCCTCAGTTCCGAAAAGACGTTTAGCCGCAAGTTGAAAGAGCTCATGATAGCCCTGCAACTGGAAATCAATTACAGCAAGAGCGAAATCCTGACGTTTTACTTCAATCAGATTTATTTCGGCTCTGGCGCCTATGGGCTGGAAGCGGCGGCGGAGGTGTATTTCGGCAAACACGCCGCCGATCTCACAGTCGCCGAATGCGCCTTGATCGGGGCGCTGCCGCGCGGCCCCAGCATCTACTCTCCCTATAACGATATGGCCAAAGCCCGCGCCCGCCGGGCTTGGGTGCTGGGGCGGATGGCGCGGGAAGGATTCATAACCGAAGAGCAGCGCGCCGCGGCCGAGGTGGAACCGATCACGCTGTCGCCCCATAAAAAGCCGGAGGTGGCTCCGTATTTTGTGGAGATTATCCGTCAGGCGCTGGAAGAAAAGTACGGCGGCGAGACGATGTACCGCCAAGGACTTGCCGTTCATACAACCCTGAACATCGAGATGCAATTGGCCGCCACGCAAGCGCTTGCCGCGGGGCTGAAAGAAGCGGAAGGGCGGATCGGGCGCCGCGGCGGCAATCCGGAGGGGTTGCCGTTGCAGGGGGCGCTGATCGCCATCGACCCTGCCACCGGCGCCGTGAAAGCCATGGTGGGCGGGCGCGATTTCACCGAGAGCCAGTTTAACCGCGCGCTGCAGGCCAGGCGCCAGCCCGGTTCCGCCTTCAAACCGATTGTGTATGCCGCCGCCATCCGCGACGGCCTCACCCCTTCCACATTCCTCATCGATTCCCCCATAGAGATGGACGACCCGTCCTTTGGCGGTAGCTGGAAACCGAAGAATTACGAAAACCGTTTCTACGGCAAAGTAACGTTGCGCAAGGCGCTCACCCATTCCATGAATGTGGCGTCGGTGAAACTCTTTATGCAGATCGGCCCCGATAAAGTGATCCGTTTTGCCCGTGATGCCGGGATACGGAGCGATATCAAGCCGTATCCTTCGACGGCACTGGGTGGAACGGAAGTGACATTGGCCGAAATGACTTCCGCCTATGCGCTATTCGCCAACAAGGGACAGCGGGCCGAACTGGAAATGATCCGGAGCGTGGACAGGAAAGGGGGGCGTGGCGATGCCTACTTCCCGATTCTAACCGAGGTTATGAGGGCGCCGAAGGCGTTCTTAATGACCAGCATGCTTAAAAGTGTCGTGGATGAGGGGACTGGAAAGGCTGCCCAGGAGGTGGGCCGTCCCGCCGCCGGCAAAACCGGCACCACTGATGATTTCACCGATGCATGGTTTATCGGGTACACCCCGCAGCTGGCGGCCGGGGTTTGGGTTGGGTATGACATAAAGAAATCAATGGGTGAAGGGGAAACCGGCGGACGGGTGGCCGCCCCCATCTGGAGCGCCTTTATGAAGAGCGCGTTGGCGGGGAAGGAATCACGGGATTTCAGGGTCCCAGACGGCATTGAGGAAGTGGCGATAGACGATGCCACCGGCCTGCTCGCCGATACCCGATGCGGCAAAAGCCACACGGAATATTTTGAGGCCGATTCGGTTCCGGATCAAAGTTGTCTCGACGCCCGATAGTCCGCCCGCGCCCTTGTGATGGCGCAGCCCCCTTGCGTCATGAAGCGCCGGCAAGTGGATAAGCTGGCCAAAAAAAAGGGAAGGTCTGAAAGACCTTCCCAGTGGATGCGTTGGGAAACGGTTACTGGGGGAGTACGTGAACGTACTTCCGGTCGCGTCCTTTGTGCTTGAAAGTAACGATGCCCGTGGCAAGCGCGAACAGGGTGTGGTCGACCCCCATGCCGACGTTCTGCCCCGGATATATCTTGGTGCCGCGCTGGCGGAGGATGATGTTCCCCGGCTGAACCGTGCTGCCGCCCGCCGTTTTCAGGCCAAGCCGGCGGCCAATACTGTCGCGGCCGTTGGAAGTGCTGCCCTGTCCTTTTTTATGTGCCATTTCGTCTCCTTGCGCTCAAGCGTCTTTGATGGCGGTAATGCGCACCGCAGTCAACCGTTGCCGGTGGCCGGTGCGGGTCTTGCTGTCTTTGCGGCGGCGGAATTTCTGGATGTAGAGCTTTTCGCCCTTCTTCTGTTCCACGATGGTGCCCAACACCTTCTTCTTGAGGGTCGGCGCGCCTATCTCCACCGAGTCTCCTTCGCCCGCGGCCAGCACGGTGTCAAAAGTGATGCTGTCTCCGGCCGCGCCAGTCAATAGATCAACATCGATCACGTCATTTTCTTTCACGCGGTATTGCTTCCCGCCGGTCTTGATAACGGCAAACATTGATTCCTCCGTTTGGTAACTTTTCATTATGGAAAGGGATATTTTGCCCATTTATGGGGCCGCTGTCAACATTTTTCATCCATATGAAAAAAAATCGCCCTTGCCGCCCATCAAAAGGGGAAAAGGGGTAAAAAGGTCTTCAAATCAGGTATTGCCTCTGGCCCCCGCAACGCATTAGAATAACAACTGTTATTCATGGTGGAAACGGCATAGGAGGCAAGGGATATGATTAGGCAGGCTGATCTCGACTATATCCTTTCCACGATGCTTGAGTCATTTTCCAACACTTCCGATCTCAATATGACCGTTGGCAAACCGTTGCAGGTGGAAAATTCCGGCGAACTGACCGAAGTAGCGATCATCCCCAAAATAACGAAGCTGACCCCATACCAGAATGAGATGATGGCGCTGGCGCTGATCAACAGCGACCGCCGCCTGACCGAGACGCTGATACGCGAGGGGTCATGCGACTCTTCATATCAGATACCCGGCAAGGCCCGCTTCCGTGTGAACATATTCCAGCAGCGTGGCACCTATTCCCTGGTGTTGCGCAAACTGGCCACCCGTATCGCCACCATTGAGGAACTGCGTCTGCCGGCCATCTGCCACGAAATACCCAAAGAGAAAAACGGCATCATTTTCGTCACCGGCGCGACCGGGAGCGGAAAGTCGACCACCCTGGCCGCCATGCTGGACGGGGTAAACCAGTCCCGCGCCGTCCATGTGGTTACGCTGGAAGACCCGGTGGAATTTGTCCACCCCCACAAAAAAGC
Source organism: Nitrospinales bacterium (assembly GCA_023248535.1). GTDB lineage: Bacteria > Nitrospinota_A > UBA7883 > JACRGQ01 > JACRGQ01 > JACRGQ01. The sequence continues at coordinate 31,485 of JAHFEJ010000006.1, forward strand.
GACATTCAACCAGCGTGAGCTGGGATCCGATTTCGACCAGTTTTCCACCGGTCTGCGCGCCGCGTTGCGGCAGGCCCCGAAAGTCATTTTGGTGGGCGAAATGCGCGACCGCGAGACCGTTGAAATCGGCATGTCAGCCGCCGAGACCGGCCACTTGGTGATGAGCACCCTGCATACCGTCGACGCAGGGCAGACCATCAGCCGCATCATCGGCATGTTCGATAAGGATGAGGAAAAGCTTATCCGCATCCGGCTGGCCGAAACGGTGCGGTGGATCATCGGCCAGCGGCTGGTGCCTAAGATCGGCGGCGGGCGCGTGGCCATCCTTGAAATCATGGGGAATTCACTGCGCACCAAGGACACCATCCTCAACGGCGAAAGCGAAGGGAAGACGTTTTATGAGATCATCGCCGCCTCCGAGGCGTTCGGCTGGCGCACCTTTGACCTGAGCCTCATCCAGGCTTTCAAGGCCGGTGAGATCACCGAAGAGACCGCTATCGCCTACGCCAGCCGCAAGGCCATCGTCAACCGCGGCGTGGACATGGTGAAATCCTCGCGTGGCGAGAAGACAACCGACATCGACTCGCTTGCCATCGACGATGGCTATGGCAAAGACGACGATCCGAGCGCACGGCCGCGGAAAAAGAAGTAAGGGGGCCGGACATGCAAGTTACCTGTAATTCCTGCAACAAAGTATTGAGCATTCCCGACGAGAAAATTCCGAAAGGGCAGGTCTTCAGTTTCAACTGTCCCGCATGCAAAAACAAGATAACCGTTAACGCCGAGGGAAACGCCCCGGTGGTTCCCATGGATGACACTGGGCGCACGGCCCCGCTGGGGGAGAGTTTTTCCGGCTCAACCGACCAACCGGGGGCGATGGTCTGTCACACCGAACCGGCGGGCTTCAAGGCCCTGCTCGAAAAAATGGGGTACCGGGTGCATACCCCTTCACATCACATCGAAGCGGTGAACAATCTCCGCTTCAACGATTACCGGCTGGTGACCGTCACGGACGACTTCGTGAAAAAACCGGCCGAGCAGGCGAATATCCTTGAGCATCTGCAAAATATGGACATGTCGCAACGGCGCCGTATTTACCTCGTGTATGTGGCCGACAAGGCGCGGAGCTTCGATCCGATGGAGGCTTTCGCCAAGAGCGTGAATATGATTGTCGCCAGGGAAGACGCCGCGAAGGAGAACTTTGGCGAAGCGCTTGCCCGCGGTATCCGCGATGGTGACCGCTTCTATAAAGTTTATTTTGAAGTTATGGAAAAACTGGGGAAAGCTTGAGGATGGCATGGCCAATAAGATAAAAACGCCGATTATTGAACGGTTTTCAGACGGGCAGGTGATCATCACCGAAGGGGTCGTCAGCACCAAGGCGTATATCATCCAAAAAGGGAAGGTCCGCATCGCCAAGAAGATCGGTAACAAGACGGTCACCGTGGTCACCCTGTCGGAGGGGGATATTTTCGGCGAGATGGGACTCTTTCAGGAAACCGTCCGCTATGCCACCGCCATCGCCGTGGGGGAGGTTGAGGTGGGGGTTATCGATAAAAAACGTTTCGACGAACTCATTCTGCATTCCCCCGACGAAATGAAGATAATCATCAACGCGGTGATCGACCGTCTGCGGATAACCACCGACAAGCTTACAGTGCTCGGCCTGCAATGGGAAAAGGCGCGCAAGGTTCTTGACGCCATCTCCACCAAGGAAAAACAGCTGTAATGCCTGCTTTTGTTTATAAGTTCAATACCAAGATCGGGGAGCAAACCGGCGAAGTTGAAGCCGATAATCTTGCCCAAGCCGAAGCGATAATCAAAAAACTCAAGATCACGCCGACCAGCGTCAAGGAAAAACCGAAAGACCTTTTGGGCGGCCTGGGAGAAGCGCAACCGACCAACAAGGACATCGTCATTTTCGTCCGCCAGTTCGCTACGATGATCAACGCCGGGTTGCCGCTGGTGCAATGTCTCGACATCCTTGGCTCCGGGGCGACCAATAAAATTTTTGGCCGCGCCATCGTTGATATCAAGGCGCGCGTGGAGCAGGGCGATACTTTTGCCGACGCGTTGCGCCGCCACCCAAAGATTTTCGATTCCCTTTTCTGCAATATGGTGGAAGCGGGGGAAGTGGGCGGTATTCTCGACGTGATTTTGCTCCGTCTCGCTGCGTACATCGAAAAGGCCGCCGCGCTAAAGGGGAAAGTGAAGGGGGCGATGGTCTACCCGGTTGCCATTATGGTGGTCGCCATCGCGGTCGTCGCCTTCCTGCTGGTGTTCATTATACCCAGCTTTGCCACGATGTTTTCCGAAATGGGGGGACGCAAACTGCCGGCCATAACCGTCTCCATCATTTTCCTGTCTGATACGCTTATTCATCAATGGTACATTTTTATCGCCGGCCCGGCAGCGACGATTTTTGGTTTGGCGAAGTGGTACAAAACCGACAAAGGGCGCGCGGTGATGGACCGGGTGGTGTTAAAATTACCAGTCGCCGGAATTCTGGTGAAGAAGGTTGCCGTCGCGAAGTTTACGCGCACCATGGGAACCCTGATCTCTTCCGGCGTTCCCATTATCGAAGGGCTCAACATCACCGCGAAAACAGCCGGCAATAACGTGATTGAAACCGCGATTTTTGAGATTATCGACGACATAAAGGCGGGTAAGGGACTCGCGGAGCCTTTGCGCGCGCAAGGGATTTTCCCCCCGATGGTGGTGCAGATGATCGACGTCGGCGAACAGTCCGGCGCGCTTGAAGTCATGCTCGGCAAGATAGCCGACTTCTACGATCAGGAAGTGGACGACTCGGTGAATGCGCTTACCGCCATGCTTGAACCGATGCTGATGGTCTTTTTGGCCATTGTCGTCGGTTATGTGGTTATCGCCATGTACATGCCTATCTTCCAGATGGGCGCGGGCGCCTAACCGGCAGGCGCGCCCGCCGTCAAAGGGAGCCGGCTTTCGATGGATAACGAAGCATCCCTTCCCGGCGCACGGGAACAGGCGGTCATTGTAAAAGCGCTCATCGTTTTTCGCCTCACGGCCATTACCTTCTTCTTCATCACGGTAGTTGTTTTCAAACTTCAATTTTCCGATTTTATTTTTCCCGTGCCGCTCTCGGCGTTGATCGGGCTTACCTATCTGTTGAATATCGTGTATGCGTTTATGGCGGGGCGCATCCACAGCTTCGTCACTTTTCTTTATTTTCAGCTGGCGGCGGACCTTGTCATCGAGAGCGGTATCATTTACCAAACCGGCGGGGTCGACAGCCCTTTCACGTTCCTCTATATCCTCACTATCATTTCCTCGGTCATCATCATGCAACCGGGGGGGAGCTACGTTCTTGCTTCCGGCGCCACCATCCTGTACGGCCTGTTGGCCACATTTGAGTTTTACGGCATGCTGCATCCCGTGCCGCTGGTGTACGTCAAGAATCCGGTGCCCCCAACCCAGGAATTTGTTTTTTTTGCCGTGTTGATACACCTTGGGGCTTTTTATCTTGTCGCATTTTTAAGCGACTTCCTTTCGCGCCGCCTCCGCGGCACGCTGTTGGCTCTCGGCACAAAAAGCCGGGACCTTACCTATCTGCAGGCATTCCACCAGAATGTGGTGGCGAATATGGGAAGCGGCTTTATCGCCCTCGACCTTGATGGACGTATCGTTTCGGCCAATCCCGCCGCCGAGATGATTTTGGGGATGCGCGCGGCCGATTTTATGAAAAAGACGCTGCGTGAGGTATTCCCCGCGTTGGAGCACCAGAATGTACTTCCTGAAAACGAACAGCCGAAAAAAACCGAATGGCTCCATGAAGGCGGGGGCGAAAAAAAAATACTTGCCGCCACATCATCTCTGTTCCGCAATTCCGAAGGCGAAGTACTGGGGGTCATAATCATTTTCCACGACATCACCCATTTCAAAAAGATGGAAGACGCAATTGCCAAATCCGAACGGCTTGCCGCCGTCGGCAGGATGGCGGCGGGACTGGCCCATGAAATCCGAAATCCGCTTGGCTCCATCAGCGGCTCCATCCAGATAATGAAGGGGGCTTTGGAGCACGAGGTGAAAGCGCCTCACGACCGGCTGATGGCGATAATCCTGCGCGAGACGGACCGGCTCAACGGGATCATCACCCGTTTTCTTTCATACGCGCAGCCGAACACCCGCAAAGTGCCGGATGTGCGCCTGGCCCCGCTTATCGCCGACGCCGTGATATTGTTCAAAAATGATGATCGTTATGCTGGCACCGTACGCATCGCCACGCAAATCGGAGAGGACATACGGCTGACCTGCGATCAGGAATCGCTCAAGCAGGTGTTTTGGAATCTCCTGCTGAACGCCGCGCAGGCGATGCCGGACGGCGGCGACATCGCCATTAGCACGGCGGCGGAGGGCCACGGCGCCGCGGCCGGCGAATGCGTAATCACATTCGCCGATAACGGCCAAGGGATGGATGAAGCGGAAGTGTCCCGCATCTTCGAGCCGTTCTACACCACCAAAGAGGGGGGAACCGGCCTTGGCCTCTCAACGGTTCAAAAGATCATCGAAGACCATAACGGCACATTGACGGTGCAGAGCAAAAAAGGGGTGGGAAGCGTCTTCTCAATACGGCTTCCCATCAACCCGATTCCGGCGAAATAATCCCTTCCCGCTTTTCGTGCAACTGCGCCCGCCGCCCCCAGGTGCGTCATATCCGCCATCAGCGCCAATAACCCCCAAAAACGCACCATTTGTTGCATGCGGGGTGATCCGGCAATCCCGGTTCCAAGGAATTCTGAATTGACGCCGGAGCAACTGACCGCCCTTCTGAAAAAAGCGGGGTTTGCTAGGGCCGAGAGGAAGTCGTTCACCGGGTACCGAACATCCCCCGCAACGGTGAGTCGGCATCCCTTGGCGCGTTGCGCCAATGTACACGTTAAAACGTGTACCCACCGGGAAGGGGGCCAATCGGCGGAGTGTCCGCTACAGCGGACTTCCACGCCGGGTTGTGCGCGGCACGCTCCGCAGGCTTCGCCGCCGCTTAGCCAATTCCGGCGTTCCTACCGCCGCTACCGGGAGGAGAGGGTGCAATATTATCGTATTTAATTGAATTTGATAATATTAGCATTTGGGATGTCCCGTTCATAAAACCCGATGCTTTTCTAGAATGGAGAGGCGAAAAAATATAGTCGGCGCGCCTTAAGGGCGGCTTGCCGTTTATTTTTTTTATCTGCCCGAAAGGCGAAAGTTTCGATTAATCATCCTGTTTCGCAAATTTCACACTTCCAGTTGCATCGCCAACGTTCGGCGTCGCGCCACGCCAAAGGATTATGGCGCGATTATTGCCTCTTTTTTACGGGTTAGGCCCGTTAACTCATAACTCGAAGAGGGGAGATTTCAGAATGACCAGGGAACGAGGGGATATTTTAAAGGATCTGATGGACGGCGTTTTCCTCATGAACGAGGAGCTTGTCATCAAGGCCGCCAACGAGATCGTGGCCGCCAAGTACGATGCCTACGACGCCATCAACAACGGCCTGATCGCCGGGATGAATCAGGCGGGGGTGCTGTTCGACAAGGAAGAATACTTTGTGCCGGAGCTGCTCATCTGCTCCGACGCGATGTACACGGGGATCGAGATTCTCCGCCCGCACCTGAAGAAGAGCGACAAGCGCGAACAGGTCAAGGTCGTCATCGGCGTGGTGGAAGGGGATACCCACGACATCGGCAAAAATCTGGTGAAGATCATGATGGATGCCGCCGGGTTCGAGGTGCACGACCTCGGCCGGAACGTGCCGCTGGCCAGCTTCGTTGAAAAAGCAAAAGAGGTGGGCGCGGACCTCATCTGCCTCTCCACCCTCATGACCACCACGATGGACGGCATGGCGACGATTATCGAGATGCTGAAGGAAGAGGGGATCAGGGATTCCTACAAGGTTATCATCGGCGGCGGGCCTATTTCGCAGGCCTTTGCCAACAAGATAGGGGCGGACGGTTACGCGGATAACGCGGCCGGCGCGATCAAAATATCCAGAAGCCTGCTGGCGAAAGCCGCGGCGTAACAGGGAGAACAGCAATGACTACCACCGCCGCAATTCCGAAGGATTCGCAAGGTTCGCTCGAACGGGTGATGTGTTACCTGCAAGGCAAAAAGCCGCAACGCGTCGCCTGCTTTCCACTGATACTCAACCACGCGGCCCGCGTGCACGGTATCTCCGTGGGAACGTACAACCGCAACGGCAAGGCGATGGGGCAATCCCATGTCTCCGCCTTCCGCCGGTACGGCAACGACCTTATCCTCATTTTCTCCACCACGTCCACTCTGGCCGAATCGATGGGGACGAAGATGAATTTCTTCGAGGAAGACGCCCCGCAGATAGCGGAATCGTTCATCAAACAGCACTCCGATCTTTCCAAGGTGAAGGTTCCCGATTTCAACAAAGACGGCCGCCTTCCCGTTTACATGGAAGCGACCGAAGTGGCTGTCAAGGAAGTCGGCAGCGAAGTCTGCGTGAGCACGGTCTTCGGCGGGCCGTTCACCACCGCCGCCGCGCTCTACCCGGTGGAGCTGCTGACGCGCGAGCTGATAAAGAACCCCAAGTGGGTGCATGAGCTTCTCGAGGTCTGCACGCAGGCTGGCATCAAGTTCATCGATGAGATTTTGGCGCGGAAGGCGCTGCCGATCATCGTGGAGCCGATCGGGTCGGCCAGCTTGGTCAGCCCGAAGCATTTCCGCGAATTTGTGACGCCGTACCTGAAGCGCCTTTCAGACCATGTGCACAACGTCGGCGGCGGCATGCCCGCGGTGCTGCACATCTGCGGCAAAACCACGCCGAACTGGACGCCGATGCTGGAATCCGGATTTGACATCTGGAGCCTGGATAACGTCGATCTGGGGCAGGCGAAGGCCGCCGCCGGACACCGGGTTGCGCTGGTGGGGAACGTGGTTCCCGCGAACCTGTTGAAGAACACCCCCGAAGAGATCGACGCGGAAGCGCGCGGCATCTGCGGCAAGATGGGGGACAAGGCGGGCTTTATTCTGGGATCGGGCTGCGAGGTGCCGATCAACACGCCGCCGGAGAACATTGACGCCCTCATCAATGCCGCCCGTAAATACGGCAGGTACGACAATTAGAAACCCGGCCGGCAACGCTTCACTCCCGGTTGCCGGCCTTATTAAAATGAACAATAACCACAGAGGCCCTTGCGGGGCACACCCGGGCCGGAATGTAAAACCAGTTCCGGCCCTCCTTGGCACGCGAGACACAGAGTGGGGAATACCTTGTATCTAAACCATGCCCCCGCTCTTTTCCCTCCTTCGCAAGGAGGAGACGAAGAGGAGGTCTTTCTCTGTGACTCTGAGTCTCTGTGGTTAAAGTAAACATTTTGTTGTACAGGGTATTTTGAGACCCATAAAGTTTGCACCATGAATGAAAAAATCAGGCTTCTGAACACGCTGCGGAATAAACCCGCCGACCGGGCGCCGTTCATCTGTCCGGGCGGGATGATGAACATGACGGTGACCGAGCTTATGGATGCCTCTGGCAGCGCGTGGCCGG
>JAHFEJ010000006.1:39032-66628 GCA_023248535.1 Nitrospinales bacterium
CGCTGGCCGCAAACCGGCTGGGCGGGGTGGAGAACACCGGCGTCCCCTTTTGCATGACCATTGAAGCCGAGGTGATGGGATCGCAGGTCTACCTCGGCACGCGGGGAACCGAGCCGCGGGTGACGGAATACGCCATCGGCGGTTTTGCGGAGATTGACCGGCTGCGGCCGATCGATCCCACGCGGGGGCGCGCAAAGGTCTGCGTTGACGCCATACGGATATTGAAACAAGAGGCGCCCGAAACGCCGGTCATCGCAAACCTCTCCGGCCCCATCAGTTTGGCCTCTTCCCTCATCGATCCGATCGTTTTTTACAAGGGGCTGATCGTGGACAAGGGGAACGTGCACAACCTGATGAAGGTTGTGAATGAAAATCTCATACGGTTCGGCGATGCGCTGGCGGATGCGGGGGCCGATGTGATCTGCATCGCCGATCCGTCAGCGACGGGCGAGATAATGGGCAAAAAGACATTCGCCGAGTTCGCCCTTCCGTACATAAACAGCCTGACGGATCACTTCCGCGAAAAACACGGCCTGCCGTCAATCGTCCATATCTGCGGCGACGTGCGGCCCCTCGGCGGCTTGCTATCCGATATCGCCGCCGAAGCCGTCAGCGTCGATTCCATGGTGAGCATAAAGGCGCTGCGGGAGTTCGCTCCATCCAAAGTATCGATGGGGAACGTAAGCACCTATCTGCTGGAAAAGGGCGAGCCGGACGACATTGTGAAGCATGGCGAGCGGTGCCTGCGGGCCGGGGTGGGCATCCTGGCCCCCGCCTGCGGCCTCGGCCCCAAGACCCCCATCACGAATATCAAAAGCCTTTCAAGGGCGGGTCGTGAAAGCGGCGCGGCCGTAAAGCTGTAATTGGATCGAGAGGAGTCCGGAAATGAGAATCGTATCAATAGGCATAATGGTTTTGGCGCTTATGTTTGGCACGGCCCGCGCGGAGGACGCGCATCAACATGGGCATGAGCATCAGCACGGGGCGGCCGCTTCCGCCGCCCCGGCGGCCGGGATGACGGAAACCGGACAGGTGCTTAAATCTAGCGAGTTCTTCAGGGCCGCCAAGGCCTACCAGCTCGCCGAGGAGATGCCGCAAACGCTCGACGCGCTCTACTGCTACTGCAAGTGCAAGGAAAGCCCCACGCTTCAGCACAAAACATTGCTGACCTGTTACACCAGCGATCATGCCGCCAAATGCGGCATCTGCATGCACGAGGCCGAAATGGCGGCCGACCTGACGAAGCAGGGAAAGAGCATCCCGGAGATACGCGCGGCGGTGGACGCCTTCTACAAGGCGAAGGAAAAGGAAAAGAAGTAGCCAGCGTTACGCACGGAAAAAAGCGGGTTAGGATGTCATCCTGAGCCGCAGGCGAAGGATCTCTTTCCGGAAAGGGATTCTTCGCTGCGCTCAGAATGACAGCGGCGAGGGATTTTTATAGCACCCGGAATGGCAAAAAAGGACGGATGATGGAAAAAGTTGAAGTACGGTTTCTGCCGCAGAATAAAACGGTGGATGCCGTTTTAGGCTCCTGCCTCATGCAGGTGGCGCGGGAAGCGTATATCGACATCGAGTCGTCGTGCAGCGGCAAGGGAACGTGCGGCAAATGCGTCGTTCAGCATGTCGATGGCGTGGCGGAGGAGCCGCATCACGACGAGATCAGGCACATCAGCGCCGATAACCTCGCGCGGGGCATGCGGCTGGCCTGCCGCTCGAAAGTGACCGGCAGGGCCGAATACCATGTGCCGCAGGGGGCCGGAAAAAAACACCGCATCCTTTCCGAAGGACTGATGCCGCGGTTCACCCTGAACCCGAACATCACGAAGGAGTATCTGGAGCTTGAAAAGCCGAAGCTGGAGGACAGCCTGGACGACGTTTCAAGGATCGAACGGGCGCTGAAACTCAATTTCAGCGGCAAGCTCCCGCTTGCCCTTCTGCAACAGATCCCCGGCGTGCTGCGGAGCGGCGGGTTCAAGGCCACCATTGTGTTGGCGGACGAAGAGGTTATCGGCATCGAGCCGGGCGATACCACCGCGCTCTGTTATGGCGCGGCGGTGGATATCGGCACCACCACGGTGGTGGTATCGCTGGTGAACCTTGTCACCGGCGGGGAACTGGCCGCCTGCACCATGATCAATCCGCAGAAGAACCACGGGCTTGATGTGTTGAGCCGCATTCAGCATGTGCGTGAGCATCCGGACGGGCTGGGCGAATTGAGCCGCATGGCGCGGGAGTGCATCGATGCCCTTATCGGCGAGGCCTGCCACGAGGCGGAAGTGGAGCGGGAGAGCATCTACGAAATGACGGTGGCGGCGAATTCCACGATGATGCATTTTTTCCTCGGCGTCGATCCGTCGGGCATCGGTAAATCGCCGTATGTGCCGGCATTCACGCGCGGGGTGGAAGTTCCGGCGCGGGAACTGGGGCTTGGCATATCGCCGTTCGGCGTGGTGTACTGCCTGCCGTCCGTCTCCGGCTATATCGGGGCGGACATCGTGGCGGGCATCCTGAGCGCGGAACTGGCCGGCAAGGACGAGCGGGCGCTGTTCATCGACATCGGCACCAACGGCGAGATCGCCTTCAGCTCGAAGGAAAAAATATGCTCCTGCTCCTGCGCGGCCGGCCCGGCGCTGGAGGGGATGAACATCAGCTGCGGCATGCGCGCGGCCGACGGCGCCATCGAAAAGGTTTTCATCGACGGCGATGTGGAAGTGCGCACCATCGGCGGCAAGGCGGCGGCGGGGCTGTGCGGCAGCGGCGTTATCGATGCCGTGGGGGAACTGGTGAAGGCCGGCATCGTCCTTCCATCGGGCCGGTTCGTGAAATTGGAGCCGGGAAATGCGCCGCCGTGGGCACACCGGCTGCAAAACGGCGGCGGCCCGGCGAGCTTCATCCTCAGCGCGGGCAAGAACGGCCACGGCCCCATAGCCATAACGCAGAAGGACATCCGGCAGGTTCAACTGGCCAAGGGGGCCATCCTTTCCGGCATTTTGGCGCTGCTGGGCAAACTCGGCATAGGCATGCGCGATATCGACCGGGTGTACATCGCCGGGGCGTTCGGCTTCCACGTGCGCATGGAAAGCCTCGCCCGCATGGGGGTGCTGCCGCATGAACTGCTCGGCCGCGTGACCCTTATCGGCAACTCGTCCAAATCCGGCGCGATCCTCTGCCTCCTCTCGAAAGAGAAGCGGGCGGAGGCGGCGCGCATCGCGCGGAAAATAGAATATACCGAGCTGTCGTGCTTCCCGGATTACGACAAACTGTTCACCGAATGCCTCTCCTTCGCCGGCGTTTGACCGGAGGCGCGGCATGAAATACGGGATCGGCATCGACACCGGCGGCACGTTCACCGACAGCGTGATCGTCGATTTCGACGCCAAGCGTCTTGTATCAAAAGCGAAGGCGCTCACCACCAAGCAGGACTTGCGGATAGGGATAGAGAATTCGCTGGCGGCGCTGGATACCGGCCTGTTCCCCGAAGTGAGGCTGGTGTCGCTTTCCACCACGCTTGCCACCAACGCCGTGGTGGAGGGGAAGGGATCGCGTGTCGGCCTGATAATCGCCGTGCCGGACGAGAACAGCTTCAAGTTTCCCGATAACATCCCGGCCGAGGAAGTCTCCGTCATCCGCGGCGCGCACAACCTCGGCGGCATCGAAACCGCGCCGCTGGACCTCGAGGCCGCGCGCAAAGCGGTGCGGCGGATGAAAGACCGGGTGGATGCATTCGCCGTATCGGGCTACTTCGGCATTTACAATTCCGCGCACGAGCTGCAACTGAAGGATCTGATAACCGCTGAGTGCGGCCACCCGGCGGTCTGCGGGCACGAGCTTTCCAGCGGCGTGGGAATGGTGGAGCGGGCCGTCACGGCGGCGCTGAACGCCAGCCTTCTGCCGGTCATCGGCGAACTGCTGGACGCGGTGATACAGATCATGGCGGAAAAAAACATCCGCGCCCCGCTGATGGTGGTGCGCGGCGACGGATCGCTCATCAGCGAAAAAGCGGCGCGGAGCAGGCCGGTCGAGACGGTGCTTTCCGGCCCCGCCGCCAGCGTGATCGGCGCGTGCTGGCTCACCGGCCTGAACGACGCGGTGGTGGTGGACATGGGCGGCACCACCACCGACATCGGCGTCATCACCGGCGCCATTCCGGCCGCCAGCGAGAACGGCGCGGCGGTGGGCGGCTGGCGGACGCGCGTGCGGTCGATAGACATGTGGACCGCCGGCCTCGGCGGCGACAGCCGGATACGGGTGAGATCGGCGGATGAAATCCTTATCGGTCCCCGGAGGGTAGTGCCGCTCTCTTTGGCGTCGCGCGAATGCCCGGCCCTGAACGGCGCCCTGAAAGCGCTGGCCGCCACCGAGGGACCCGCGCTGAAAGATCTCGACCTGGATTATTTCGCGCTGGTGAAAAAGCCCGCGTTCGCCGTGGGGAAATACGAGCAGATGATGTTCGACGCGCTTGACGGAAAGGCGCTGCACCGCCGGGAAATCGAAAGCGTCGCCGGACCGTCGGTGAATATCGACCGGTTCGTGACTCTCGGATTCGTGGCCGAGGTTTCGTTTACGCCGACTGATCTGCTGCATGTGATGGGAACGCTGAATCTGTGGGATGGTTCGGCTTGCGAAACGGCGATGAAGTTTTACGAAAAGAAAACCGGGCTGGGCAGGGAGAAGCTGGTGGCGTTGTTCTTCGGCGAAATAATCGAAAAGCTCAAGTTCAATATCGCCGCGAAATCGCTGGCGGAAGAGGGTATCGCGCTCCCCACGCGGGAAAGCCGCGAGTTACTCGGCGCCCTCTTGCGGCGGAACGGCGATGGCGGCATCGCGGCCCGTTTTACGCTGAAGAGGCCTCTGGTGGCGGTCGGCGCGCCGGTGAAAGCGTATTTTCCGCAAGTCGCCGACGATCTGGACGCGCGGCTGGTGGTGCCGGAGCACGCGGAAGTGGCCAATGCGGCGGGGGCCGTGACGGGAAGGGTTTCAGCCATCGCCCAGGTTTTTGTGAGGCCGCTCCGTCCCGTAGGCTTCGCGGTGGTGGCGGCGGGCGAACACAAGGTCTTTGAGGAGGCCGAGCCGGCGATAACATATGCCGAGCAGACCGCGCGCGCGATGGCGGAGCGGCGCGCGGAGGAAACCGGGGGGAAAAACCTGGAAACCACCGTGCACACCGAAGAGAAATCGGCGCCGCTGGCGAGCGGCTGGGGAAAAACCGTTTTTCTGGAACTGAAGATAACGGCGATGGCCATCGGCCGGCCGTACCTATGATTTTTTCCTTCCCTCATTCCTGTGGATAGATGCAGCCACAGAGACTCAGAGGCACAGAGTTAGTAACTTATTTGTAAAAACAACCCGGATTCTTCTCTGTGTCTCCGTGACTCTCGTGGTTTACCGGGCCGTTGCGCGGGCGGCTGCCGCCTTGGCGGCGATTTTCTTTGTGATCTCCAGGTGTTCTTCCAGAATGGCGGAAGTCCCTTCCGTTTTTTCCAGCTTCAGCGTGAAGGTGCCGCAAAATTCGTCCGCCTTGGAAATGTAGTAATCGTCGTTCCCCACCCCGGTATCTATGTAAAGCCCGCGGCGGTAGTGCGTGAAAAGCCTTTTGGCCATTTCCAGCGGATCCTTGCCGTATTTCACCACGCGGTCGAGGCGGTTTTCCTTGATGACCATCTCGGCCCCTATCTCGGCCCACCCGGCCGACATGAACCAGGTGCCGACCTCCTTGCGTATTTCGGCGGCGTACTTTTGCGGCGTCATGAATATCTGTATGCAGTCGTCCATCTGCGGCATCACCACCGGTATGTCGATCTCGTCCTCTATCCCTTTCAGCGAGTGGCAATAGCCGTAGCCGAGGAATATGACATCCACCTTGTCCTTGATGGCCATCATGTTTTCCTTGATGGTCTCTTTCATTTTTTTCGGATAGCAGTGGAGCGCGGCCTCGAGATATACGACATCGGTGATGTGGGGGATCTCTTTTAAGAGCTTGTCCAGCTCGATCTTCATGATGTCGCAGGCCACAACGCCGATTCTCAAAACCAGTTCCTCCTCTGTTATGGGATATGCCGGTCACTCCTCAGTGACTCGGTCTAATTTACCACACGGGAGCGGCATCAAGAAGCGCCTACGCAAACCGCGCCGATCAGCGCAAAATATAAAGAGATGCACCTTGAGGCATGAATGTTTTGTACTTGTTGTGTTAAAAAAAATAATTCAATATTTGGAAATATTTTGCTTGCATTAATATTTTAAAATGTTTTATAATTCATTTAAAGTAAATGAAGCTATTTAAAACTATGTGGAAAAGGGCGGCAAGGGAATGATGACCTCCTCTAAGAAAAAGGTGCCGGTCACTACTCACCTCTTCGAGGACCAGGTGCAGATGTTAAACAAGATCGCGAAAGAGTTGCAGGTTACCAAGGCGGTGCTTTTCAGGGCCGCGGTGGAGCAGTTGCTGAAGAAGTACGAGGACAAACAGCTTGATATCGGCATTAAATGAGGACTGCGTGGGTTCATCTCGGTTAATGCTGTTAGTCAATAAATCACCAAGAAAGGAGGATTGTGTATAATGGCAGCCAAGAAAAAAGCGGCTAAGAAAAAGACGGCCAAGAAGAAAGCTAAAAAAAAGTAACTTATAAAATAGTCCGCACCGCGGCGCAAGCCGTTGACACAGGCGGACAGCTTTCAAGCGGCTCTCAGATATCGAAGTCGAGGCCGGGAATATTCTGTATTCCCGGCCAATTTTTTTTATATAACGGAACCGGATGGGTGTTGTGAAAAAAAAGGGTGCAAGTAAATTGGCCGCCGCGTCCGGCGGTGTGCTGCCGGTGCAGGCGTTGCGCACGCTCTGCACACACAAGCGGATCACCGCCGATACGCCGATACGCAAGGAGCAGTTTCAGCCTTCCAGCATCGATCTGCGGCTGGGGCCCAAAGCCTACCGGATACGCAGTTCGTTCCTCCCGCAGCGCGGCACGGTGGAATCCATCCTCAAGGAACTCGTCATGTACGAGTTCGACCTGCGCGGCGGCGCGATACTGGAGCGCGAGAACGTATACCTCATCCCGCTGCTCGAGCGGCTGGCCCTGCCGCGCGGCGTGCGCGGCCGCACCAATCCAAAATCATCCACGGGGCGGCTGGACATTTTCACCCGCGTGATATCGGATCACACGCCGCGTTTTGAAGACATCCGCGACGGATACGAAGGGGGGCTGTACCTTGAAGTGGTGCCGCGTTCCTTCACCATCAAGGTGCGCACCGGCCTTTCGCTCAACCAGTTGCGGCTCTTCGGCGGGCCGCCGGGGGACGCGGTGATCGACGATGCCCTGCTGCGGAGCATCCACAACCACAAGCCGCTGGTCTACAACGCCGCCGGCAAGATACCGGAACCGGAAATGCGCGGCGGCCTCACGCTGGGGGTGGAGACGCACACCGACGCGCCGCACCGCATCATCGGCTACAAGGCGAAGAAGAACAGCGCCGTGATCGACACGTCGCGCGTGGGGAAATACCGCGTCCTCGATTTTTGGGAGCCGATAGAATCGCCGCGCGAGAAATTCCTGATACTCGAGCCGGAGGAATTTTACATCTTCGCGTCGAAAGAGCGGGTGCGCGTGCCGATGGATTGCGCCGCCGAGATGGTGGAGTTCGACGCCGGCAGCGGCGAGCTGCGGACGCACTACGCCGGGTTTTTCGATTCGGGTTTCGGCGATGGCGGCGTGCGCGGCACCAAGGCGGTGCTGGAGGTGCGGCCGCACGATGTGCCGTTCCGCATCGAGGACGGCCAGCTGTTCTTCAAGCTGCGGTATGAGAAGATGGCGGCGGTGCCGCTGTTCGGCTACGGCAGCGGCATCGGCTCCAACTATTACAACCAGGGGCTGAAGCTCAGCAAACATTTCGTGATGGATTGACCCGGTGCCGGACGGACAGGAGCCATTAGCCGCTTCAACCCCGCCACCGGCGGCGGACGCGAAGATCCGCGTATGGAAAAAGAACGTCCGCGGCGGCGTGCGCTACGAGGTGGGGTTGCCCCGGTATGTCCCCGGCATGTTTTACGCGGCATCGGCGCTTTGCGTGATCATGGGCTTTCTCGGCTGGAAATTTATGCCGCATGAGCAGGCCACGCCGCTGGCCTTCCTGTTCGGCTTCAACGCGTTCATCACCGCCATGGCGGGCGGCTCCGTCCATCAGTTGAAGCGCGTCATCGAGGCCGGCACCGGCGGTTTCACCATCGCCGGCAAAACGGCGCCGCTGGCCCGCATCGACGCGGTGATCGTCACGCGCGGGCCGCTCTGCCGCTTGCGGGTTGTGGCCGGAACCGACTCGGCGGAAATGATGATGGCCCGCAAGCAGGCGGAATGGCTGAAAGCCGACATTGAATATGAACTTCAGGCGCGCCGCCGCCAAACCCCGAAGAAGGGGGCGGAGTAAGCGGACGGTGGAACTGTTCATGACGGCGCTGGGGCTGGTGCTTATTATCGAAGGGCTTCCCTATTTCATAAGCCCGAAGATAATGCAGCGCTACGCGCTGGGAATGGCCGCGATGGATTCCCGCGTGCTGCGCGTGGGGGGATTGGCCCTGATGTTCCTCGGACTCGGCATCCTGTATGCTTTTGTGGGTTGAGGCGGCGCTTCTCCTCACGCTGGCGGAAGCGCTGGCCACGTACGCCGTCGCCGCCGCCATGACGTGCGATGCGCCGCCGCCAAAGGCCAACGCGGGCAGGCGCCTGTTCTGGCTTTTGCGCGAATGGATTTACGAAACCCTCTTTATCGCCACCGCGCTTTTTGTCTGGCCGTTCGATACTCTGCTGAGAAAAAACCGGCGCGATGCGGCACGTCTGCTGGTGGTTATCGTACACGGCCTTTTTTGCAGCCCGGCGCATTGGCTTCTGCTGGCGTACCGGCTGCGGCGCGCGGGGATCGCCAATGTGATCCGGGCCAAGTATATAGGGGCGGGGGGACTGGAGGAGTGGAGCGCGCGGCTGGCCGAGGGGCTGCGGGATCACAAAGGGGGGATCATTTTCGTCGGGCACAGCTTTGGCGGCCTCGCGGCGGCCCATGCCACCGCGCAATTGCCGCGCGGGGCGGTGAAGAAGATCATCACGCTCGGCACGCCGTTCGAAGGCACGGTCATGTCGTATTTCGGCATCGCGCCCGCCGGGCGGCGGCTCATCCCCGGCACCGGTTATTTGCGCTCGACGCGCGAGGTCATCGCCGCGCTGGATACCCCGTTCACCTGCTTCTGGTCACGGTTCGACCAGCTGGTGGTTCCGGGGGAGAGCGCGCGGCTGGCAAAGGCGGACAACATCGAGATGGAAGGGCTGGGGCACACCGGCTATCTTTTTTCCCGCGACGTGGCGGAGAGGATAATCGCACAGGTTAAAGCTGAGTCTGGACCATAATTCCAGTGAAAAAGGAAGACCTTACCAAAAGAAAAAGCAGGTGATATAGTTTTAAAAATGGAAATACGAACTGATTTATTTCATGGGGATTGCAAGGAGGAATTAAAAAATCTTCCTGACAATTCCGTCGATCTGATAGTAACATCGCCCCCCTACGCCGACCAAAGAAATGGGACATATGGCGGGATTCCACCCCATAAATACGTTGACTGGTTCTTGCCAATTTCGGAGCAGCTTCTAAGGGTATTAAAGCCGACAGGAACTTTTATCCTCAACATTAAAGAGAAAGTTGTTGAGGGAGAGCGAAGTACCTATGTAATAGAGTTGATTTTGGAGATGCGAAAGCAGGGATGGCTTTGGACGGAAGAATTCATTTGGCATAAGAAAAATTGTTATCCCGGCAAATGGCCAAATCGATTCCGGGATGCATGGGAACGTCTGTTGCAGTTTAATAAAAACAGGAAATTTCATATGTACCAATCGGCGGTAATGGTCCCGATGGGTGATTGGAAAAAGACCCGCTTAAAAAACCTGAGCGATACCGATAAGATCAGGGACAATTCCAAAGTCGGCAGCGGTTTTGGGAAAAACATCTCCAATTGGTTGGACAGGGATATGGCCTATCCGGCAAATGTTCTCCACTTGGCGACGGAATGCGGCAACAAGAGCCATAGCGCCGCTTTTCCCGAAGAATTGCCCGAGTGGTTCATTAAACTGTTCACGAAAGAAAATGATACCGTTCTTGATCCATTCATGGGGTCTGGAACAACGATTTTGGTGGCAAACCGAATGATGCGTAATGCCATCGGCATTGAAGTTGTTCCCGAATATGTCAAAATGGTTAAAAGCCAGATTGAACCTGTTGAGCTATATTTGTGCGAACCAAAGAAAAGGAAATATGGAAAAGCTAAGGTTGGTAGACGTAACGCGTTACGTTAAAGAAAATATAGGTACCTTTCACGAAAAACGGATTCAAAGCCTAGACGGGCTAAAGCTTGCCGCCGTATTGAAAAGAAAGAACCCCTATCTGTTCAAAGCAAAATATATGATGACCGCCGAGCAGATAATCAAGGGGCTTACAGATGCCCATATCTCTTCCAACGAAGAAACGATTTTTGGCGATTGGCTTGAAGGCTTGGCAGTTTTCATAAATGGTAAGACCTATGGCGGCAGAAAATCGGGCATTCCGGGCATGGACCTTGAATTTGATGCCGATGGTAAGCGCTATATAGTAAACATTAAGTCCGGCCCAAACTGGGGAAACGCCAGCCAGCTAAAGAAAATGGTTGCGGATTTCAAAAGCGCGAAAAAAACATTGCGCACCAGCAACTCCAAGCTCAACATAGTGGCGGTAAATGGATGCTGTTATGGACGAGACAAAAAAGCGGATAAAGGGGAATACTTCAAATATTGTGGTCAAACCTTTTGGGAGTTCATTTCCGGAAATCCAAACCTCTTTGTTGATATTATCGAGCCGTTGGGGCATGAAGCCAGAGAGAGAAATGATGATTTTATGAAATCGTACTCAAAAATGATCAATCGGTTCACCCAACAATTTGCCAAGGACTTTTGCAAAGAAGACGGCGAGATAGATTGGGAAAAACTGCTTCGATTTAATTCCGCCTCTTAAATTTCAGGTTGGCCTAATACCAGAATTTGCCCCTATCTGAAGAAAAGCGGCGTCATAATGGTACTGCCGTCCCGGCGAAAGCGGGGATCCAGAAATAATTTCAAAGCTCTCTTCTTCATCCCGAAATGAAACACAGAGGCTCAGAGACACGGAGAAATAAAACAGGCTTTTTTCATTCTGCCCATTAATCTTCTCCGTGTCTCTGAGTCTCTGTGGTAATTCATCTGCGGAAATGCCTGAGGCGCTCACAATTTATATGACGGCTTGGCGCTCTGCGCCAATGTCACACATGCACTTGATATCTACCGGAAAGAGAGATGGGAGCTTTGAAAATATTTCTGGGTGCCGTACCCTTGAAGGGCATTCCCGCGGCGGTATGTGTGCGGCTGGCTCCGCAGGCTTCGCCGCCGCAAATTATTCCGCCGCTCCTAAGTCAAGCCCGGCATGACAGGCGAGTCAAGGGATGGAGATTTTGCCGAGGATGGCGGTGCGTTCCGCGCCGGTGACTTTGGGGATGTTGCCGTGCAGGCCGTTCAGCGTGCGGTAGGCCAGCGCAGCCATCAAGACCGCTTCGATATCCTTCTCGCCGCAGCCGAGTTGGGAACTCACCGTCAACGCGCCGCGCCCCGCCAGCCGCGCGCGGATTTCATACAGCAGCGCCTTGTTGAACGCCCCGCCGCCGCAGACGATCCAGCGCAGTGCCCGCTTCGGTTTGCAAAAGGAAAAAACCTGGTCCACCGCCGATGAAGCGGCAACCGCCGCCAGCGTCCGCAGGAAATCGGACTCTTTCACCGCGCCGAATTTTTTGAGAAGTCCGGCGAAGTATAGGGGGCCAAACGCCTCGCGCCCGGTGCTCTTGGGCGGCTTCTTTTTAAAAAAGGGATGCGCCATGCAGTGCGCGTACATCTTTTTGTCAACCGTGCCCTTCATGGCGAGCGCTCCGTTTTTATCGTACGCCCGTTTCCCTTTTGAAAAATGCGCCGATGCCATGTCGAGCGGCATGTTCGCAGGGCCGGTGTCGAATCCGGCTATGCCTCCGATGCCGGCGCCGGCGGGGAGCCAGGTGATGTTCGATATCCCCCCCATGTTGTGCACCACGCGGTCTTCGTGCTTGTCGGAAAAAAGGACGTAGTGGGCCAGCGGAGCCAGCGGCGCGCCGCAGCCCCCCGCCGCGATATCGGCGGGGCGGAAATCGGAAACCACCCAGCGGCCGGTGATGGCGGCGATCTCGCTTCCTTCGCCGATCTGGAGTGTGGAGGAGACGCCGTTTTTGCCGTCCGGCTGGTGGCGGATGGTTTGGCCGTGCGAGCCGATGAACTCGACCTGCTTGAGCGGCACCTTCGCCTGTTTGCAGAGGGCCACCGCCGCCTTGCCGAAGAGTTTTCCTAGCTCCACGTTGAGACGGCAGATAAGCTCCGCCGGGCCGTCCGGTCGGCTAGCGCGGAACACTTCTTCGCGCAGTTTTTTGGGGTAGGGGAGGAAGCGCGTCGCCACCACCCGCACCGCGCCGCCTGAAAAATCGACCAGCGCGGCGTCTACGCCGTCGCCCGACGTGCCACTCATCAACCCGATGCCGTATGTGGTGGTCATCGGGCGGCGTCAGCCGTTCCTGCGCTTGCTTTCGGCGAATTCTTTGCGGACGGCGGGGATGAGCTTCGGATCGCTCATCAGGGCGCAGACGGTGGCGGCCATCGCGGTGGCGGCTTTCAGCATGTTCTCTTCCCCCCGTTTGCTGCAGACCGCTTTTAAAAAATCGCGCGAGTGGTTCACGATGTGCGGGTCGCTCACCGCGAATTCCGGGTGGAGGCACGGCACCACCTGCGAAAGGTTGCCGATGTCGGACGAGCCTATCTCCTCGTTTTCGGGTATGCCGCTTTCGATCAGGCCGAGCCGCCGGAAGTGGGCGGAATGTATTTTTCCCATCGTGCGGTTCGGCTCGAACGGTTCATAGGCGAGGCCCCCTTTCACCACTTTCAGGCGCGCGCCGGTGGCTTTGGCGGCGGCGCGGGCGCAGGCCGTCACCTTGTCCATCATCAGGCGGAAATCCTTCATGGTGATGCCGCGCACAAAAAATTTCGCGGCGGCGTATTCGGGGATGATGTTCGGCGCGTCGCCGCCGTGGCTGACGATGCCGTGGACGCGGGAGAAGTTCGGCGTCTGCTGCCGCATGGCGTTGACGCCGTTGAACAGCACGATCACCGCGTCGAGCGCGTTGATGCCCAGTTCGGGATGCGCGGCGGCGTGCGAGGCCTTGCCGAAGTACTGGAACTCCAGTTCCTGTACGGCAAGCATCCGCGCCACGGTGCGGGTGTGGTTGGCCGGATGCGTCATGATGGCGGCGTCCACCCCTTTGAACCAGCCCCCCTTGACCATGTAAAGCTTTCCGCCGCCCCCTTCCTCGGCGGGGGTGCCGATGACTTTGAGTGTGCCGCAGTTTTTTCCCAGCAGGCGCTTGGCGGCGGTGGCGGCGCCGAACGCGGCGGCGGCGATCATGCTGTGGCCGCAGGCGTGGCCGATATTCGGCAGGGCGTCGTATTCCGCCAGCACGGCGATGACCGGCGCCTTCCGGCCGCCGTGCCATGCCGCCTCGAAGGCGGTTTTCAGCCTGCCCGTGCCGCGGCGGACCTTGAAGCCTTCGGCTTCCAGCGCCGCGCAGAGGTGATCGGCGGCGAAATGTTCATTGAAGTTAAGCTCCGGTTTTTCAAAAATCCGCCGGTTGATGCCGGTGATGTCCGGGGCGAGCGCGCGGATCTCTTTTTGCGCGGGGCGTAAAAAATCCTTCATGGCGTGATGTTCCGCGCGACGCGGATGTAATAAAGGTCTTTTGGGATCTTTTCATCTTCGCAGTAGTTGCCCTCGGCCAATATCTTGAGGTCGTGCAGGGTGCGCTCGTCCCCCTCGAACTCGATCTCATTCACCCCCAGGTCGGCCGCCATGCCTCCCGCCTCCAGCAGGTCCAGCACCGAGCGGGCGTCAAAGCGGCGTCCGCCGACATGGACGAACGTGTCGGTGCCGTGCTCTTCCACCACCAGCGTGATGTAGTAGGCGGGGCGGGCGTGGAGGCCCACCGGCAGCGGCAGCGGCAGCGTTGCGCGGGCGTTGCGCGCCATGCGGGACATCACCCGCTCGCTCACGGTTTTGCCGTACATCATGTAGCGGTGGGCGTAATGAAGGCCGAAATTGGAGATGATCCGCAATACGAGGTTTTTGTCGACGATGGCACTGATCCGGTCGCGGCTGGTATCGGAGTGTATCTCGTTCTCGTGCCGTTCGTAGAAGTGGATGAGCCATCGCGTCATTTCAAACAGGTGCATCGGGATGGAGATAAAGGAACGGAGTTTGGGCAGATCGGGATCGACGGCCTCGGCCTGGGTTTTGCGGATGTGGGTGTCGTATTCGGTCTGGAGGTTGTGCAGCGTGTTTTCGAGTATTTTTATTTTTGTTTCGTTCACCCGCGTCGGGATCAGCTTTACGAAATCCTCCGGCGCTATTTTTTTTCCGTAGCGTTCGCGCCCCACCTTCACGGCGGCTTTGCGGTACGTCTCCGCCAAGCGCATCACCATCTGCTCGGTGGTGTGGAAGCTGCCCGTTTCCAGCGTGCGGGGGAGCTTCTCCTGCCTGCCAACCTCCTTGAAGTCGCCGGTATCCACATCCCCGGTCCTGAGGCCGCAGCCGAGACGGCGGAATTCCGCGACCGTTTCGTTAATGAGCGCCGCCGTGATGTCGTTGATGTGGGCCAGCGTCTCCCGCCCGGCGGCAAGGAATTCCTCGGCGGCGTGTTCCGGTTCCGCCGGGGCGTAATCGTGATAGCGCTCCATCAGGTGGGCCAGCTGGAAGGCGGCGATGGAAAAATTGCGGATGCTGGCGGTCAGCTCGCGGAAATGGTGGTAGGTGCCGTTTTCCTTCGCGCCGTGATCGTCGAGGAACAGTTCCAGTTTCTCCGCCTCGTTCATGAGGTTGAAGTAGAAAAGGCAGGAGAGGCTGCGCTTGTCCAGCGCGGTGACCATCGCCAGCCGGAAAAAGGGGATGGCGCGGTCCCGCATCGGCCGTTTAAAATCCTCCTCGCTGATGATGGCGAGCAGCGACCGGCCGGGAGCCAGCGTGGCGGCGGCGGGATCCCGTTCCGGTCCCATTTCATTCTTTGTCATACGCTTTAATTGTAATGCGTTTCCCCTTCCAGATTCAAACCGGGTTATTCAGCCGTTTTTTGCTACAATAGTTCCATCAATGAAGGAGGAACCGATGAAGAGCGCACTTGAACTGGCGATGGAACGCTCCGGCGTTGCCGCGAAGCTGACCCCGGAGCAAAAACGGAAAATAGAGGATATCCGCGCCGTGGCGAAATCGAAGGTCGCCGAGGAGGAAATCATGGCCGCCAAGAAGATCAGCGGCATGAACGATCCCGCCGCCATTGCGCAACTGAAGGAGCAGTCCGCCGCGTTTATCCGCAAAATAGAGGCGGGCGCCGAAGCGCAGGTGGAGAAGGTCCGCGGCGGCAAATGACGCTCATCAATCTCAAAGACCTCTCCTTCGCGCAGATCGACGAATTGACGGCCGCGATGGGGCAGCCGAAATTCCGCGCCAAGCAGATACGCGATTGGCTGTACGCCAAGAACGGGATCGATATCGCCGCCATGAGCAACCTGCCGAAGGATTTCAGGGAACATCTGGCCGCTACCCACACCGCCGCGGGCCTTGCCGCCACCGCCAAGCGGGCCGCGCAGGACGGCACGATCAAGTACCTGTTCGCGCTGGACGACGGCCTCACCGTTGAAACGGTTTACATCCCGGAGGAAAAGCGGAAAACCGTCTGCGTTTCCACCCAGGTGGGCTGCAAGTTCAAATGCGCTTTCTGCGCCACCGGCACGATGGGGTTCTCGCGCAACCTGCGTCCCTCGGAGATATTGAACCAGGTGATAGAGGCGCGGCGCGGCGCGGGTGAAGTGACCAACGTGGTTTTTATGGGGATGGGCGAACCGCTGGACAACTTTGCCGCGGTGACGCAGGCGCTGGAGATTCTGCATAGCCCCGAAGGATTCAACATCGGTGCGCGGCGGATCACCGTCAGCACGGTGGGGCTGCCGGAGCAGATAGACCAGCTGGGAAAAACCGGGATCAAGGCGAATCTCGCCATATCGTTGCATGCCGCGGACGATGCGGTGCGGAGCCGCCTGATGCCGGTGAACAGGAAATACCCGGTGGCGGCGGTCATGAAGGCGTGCTCCCGCTACCCTCTCCAGCATGGCCGCGTCATCACGATGGAAGTGATCCTTTTCGACGGCGTGAACGACCGCCCGGAAGACGTGCAGGCCCTCATCAAGGCGCTGCGGGCCGTAAAAGCGAAAGTGAATCTCATCCGCTTCAATATGGTGGCCGGGGCCGAGTTCCGCCCCAGCCCGCGCGAAAAGACAGAGCAGTTCCAGAAGGCGCTTATGGCAGCCGGGATTGATTGCACCATCCGGATAAGCCGGGGAGGGGAGATTGAGGCGGCCTGCGGTCAACTAAAGACCGCCTTTTCCTGATAATTTCCGGTTGAGTCCGAAAGGTTGTTGTTTCCGGGAGAATACGCTTGCGGTAATGTTTTTATGTTAATAATGGGGCGTAAAATTCATACCGTTCCAATGCATTGTATAAATGGCATTTGCATTTTAATAAATGATTCAAGTGGTAAAAACGTTACAAGTTGCTTATGATGTGAACAAAGCGTTAATACTTCTGAAGTAGCATATTGTCAATAAAAACAGCCAATTAAGTAAAAAGGTATTTTATGGCATGTTCTTTGCTAAATAAATTGCCAGAATTGGATCTCCCCCAGAGAGTCCAATTTCGTTAGATCACCCTCTAACCTCCCCTTAGAAATGGGGGCTGTCGCCCGATGGCCTCCATTTTATTTTAAGCGAATTAAATTGGCTTAGTCTTTTATCGGGTTAGGTCAGTCCGCCCCCGGTGCCGCATCATTGCTATACACTATGAAGTGCACCGGAGGGCGTTTTGCCTTGCGCCGCGGCGGTTACATGAATGATTCCGGCATTCATCAAAAAAGAGTTTCAAGGTGGCTGTTTGCCAAAGTATCCGGCGTGGCGGTATAACTGCTACATGGGACGACCACTTATCGGCATCACGCTTGACATCCAGGAATCGGTGAACAGCCGGGGCGTACTGGAAAAGCGCTACTGGCTCAAACAGGCTTTGGTGGGGGCGGTCTTGAAGAACGGCGGCGAGCCGCTATTGCTTCCGTTTATTTCCGGCGTGCAACGGGCGAGGCAGGTCATGGAGGCGTTGGACGGCCTTTTAATTTCCGGCGGCGATTTCGATATAGAACCCAAACGCTACGGCGAGAAGCGGCGCAAGGAGTGCGGCCCCGCCGTGCCGGAGCGGACGGAGAGCGAATTGATGCTGCTGGCGGCGTCGCTTGCGGGGGCGAAGCCGGTGTTGGGAATCTGCGGCGGCTGTCAGGTTATCAACGTCCATTTTGGGGGCACTCTTTACCAGGACATCCCTTCGCAGAAAAAAACCGACTTGGGACACAGCCAGACGCAGCCACACGCGCGGGCCACGCACCGCGTGGCGGTGGCGGCGAAGACCCGTCTGGCGGCAATCACCGGCGCGGCGTCGCTTGCGGTGAACAGCACCCACCACCAGGCGGTGAAGATACCGGGGCGGGGGCTGGTGCCGAGCGCCGTGTCGGCGGACGGGGTTATTGAGGGGATCGAGGCTGCGGACGGCCGATTTATTGTGGGGGTGCAGTGGCACCCTGAATTTTTGATCCGCCTGAAACCGCATGCGGCCCTTTTCAGGGCCCTGACGCGGGCGGCCGCGGCGCGTAAGCGGCATGGCGCGCTGAATGTCCGCCGCGCGGGCAAAACGGTCAGTTAAGCGGATATTTTTTGTTGTAGAGTTCGATGATCTTGGCGGTTATGTCGTTTTTCGGATCGAACCAGATCACCGAGCCGGGCATCCCTTGGGTGCGGGCGCTGGATTCGAAAACCATGCCCAACCCTTCCTGCTTTGCGTAACCGTCCACCAGCCCCAGCACTTTTTTCAAAACCGCTTCGGTGGCATCCTTCTGTTCACGGGCGAATTCATTGCTTTTTTCTTCCCGGTACTTTTCAAGTTCATCGCGCATTTTGCGGAACTTCAGTTCCTTTTCGCTGCGCGCCGCGTCGCTCAACATATATCCCTGTTTGGTGATCTCCTCTTCCAGCTTGCGCAGTTCGTCCTGCTTCCCCTTGAGGACGGTGTTTTCCGTTTCCAGTTTCGTTTTAAGGCGTCCGAGCGCCTTTTTTCCCTCTTCCGTGTCGTTCAGCGCGTGTTGCATGTCGATAATGCCGTATTTGAATTCCGCCGCCACGGCGGCCACGGGAAGCGCCAGCGCCACTGTAACCAGTAATCCGCACACAAACCGTACCATTGTTTTCTCCTTCCGCCGCCGGGGGCGGCACTGTTTTTCCGCGGCCGTCAGAACGACCGTCCCATGGTGAAGTGGAACTCCATCGGGCTTTCGTCAGGTTTTTGATCCAGCTTGAATCCCCATGCCAGCCAAATCGGCATCGCGGGGGTGATGATCCGCAATCCCCAGCCGACGCTGTGGCGCATATTCGCCAGATCATAAATTTGCGCGGTGGTTTTGCTCAGGTCGCCTTCGGAGCCATACACCTGCCCACGGTCGTAGAATACCACCCCTTCAAACGTTTTTGTGAACGGGTAGGTTATCTCAAGGTTGAAGAGCATCGAAGCGGTACCGCCGATGGAGTCGCCGTTGGAATCGCGGGGGCCGACCTCTTTGAAGGTGAAACCGCGCAGGTCGTTCGGTCCGCCTATGAAATAGTGCTCGAACAGCGGCAGGGTTCTGCCGCCGTACGATCCGGCGTGTTTCAGGTTGCCATGCGCCATCAGGATAAACTCATAGGGGAGTTTCACATATTCAGCCACGTCGAACGACGTTTTGTAAAAGTTCACGTCCCCGGCCAGCGGGCCGCCGGCGAAGCGGACATCCCACGCCACTTTGTAACCGCTGGACGGGTGCCAGGCGACATCCCGTTCATCGTATGTGATCGCGTAACCCAACGAACTGGTGTTCCGCAGCCCCGTTTGCGAAAGCAGGAACGTGGTGGGGGTATACAGGGGGGCAAGATCCACCTTCACGGCCTCGAAGCGGTAGTCGAGCGACATCTTGGTATATTCCCCGTACCCCTTGCCCATGGTAAGGCCGGCGCCGGTGGAGCGGTTAATATAGCTGATGTAGTCGAACTGCCGGTTGAAAATGGAGAAACCGAGCGACACATCGCGGTCCTGCCACCGGGGTTCGGTGAAATCCAGATAATAGTCCTGCCGCAGTTTGGACGATTCGATGCCGACTGAAACCCGCCGGCCGGTGCCCATAACGTTGTTCTCGGTCACGGCCGCGTTGAGTGTCAGGTTTTCAAGCGAGCTGTACCCCATGCCCGCTTTGATGGTGCCGGTTTCTTTTTCCGTCAAGTTCAGGCTCAGGTCCAGGGTATCCGGTTTCCGGCCCGTTTTCTGTTCCAGGTCGATGCTGCCGAAGAAACCGGTATTGTTGATCCGTTGGCGCGAACGGTTCAGTTTTTGGCCGCTGAAGCGTTCGCCTTCTTTGAGGCGCATTTCGCGGCGCACCACGTTGTCGTTCGTTTTGTAATTGCCGGTGGCGTCGATCCGGCCGATATACACCACTTTGCCCGGATCGACCTTGATGGTTATATCCACCGTTTTGGTTTCGGGGTGTTCAACGATGTCGGGCTGCGGGTTGGCGTAGGCATAACCGTCGTCCATGTAGAGTTCTTGCACGCCGAACAGGTTTTGGCGGAAAAGGGTCTGGTTGAAAGGCTCGCCCTTTTTCAGGGTCAACCGCGCCATGATCTCATCTTCGGTGTGGACATCGTCCCCCCGCGCGGCGATGGCGCCCAGGAAATACTGGTCTCCCTCGTGCACGGTGATGGTGATGACAATGATGCCGTTCTCGCGGTCAACCTCCACTTTCGGCTCGTCCAGCCGGGCTTTGACAAAGCCGAAGTCGCGGTAGCGCGATTCTATCCGCAGCATGTCCACCTTGAGGATCTCGCGCTGGTAATTGCCGGCGTCCGAGAATAGCTGCCAGAATCCCGATTCGCGGCTTTCGATGATCTCGGACAACTGGTAATCGCTGAAAAATTTGTTGCCCCGGAAGGTGATCTTGGCGATTTTCACCTTCTGCCGCTCGATAATGTCATACGCCACGTCCACCTGGTTGTTGCCGGCGTCGGTGGCGGAGGTGCGCACCTCCGTGAAGTAAAAACCTTTTTTAAGGTACTTGTTTTTTATTTTAAGCACGTCCTTATTAAGCAGGTGTTTCTGGAAGAAGGAGCCTTTTTTCATGCCGATGAGCATCTGCATGTCCTTTTCCGGCACTTCCTTGGCGCCCCTGATCGTCACCGACCGCACAAACGGTTTTTCCTTCACCTCGTATACCAGCGCGAGGCCGTCATCCTTTTCCTTGATGATGAGCCGGATGTCATCGAAATAGCCGAGGTTGTAGATGCGCCGGATGTCATCGCGCGTGGACTGGACGGAATACGGCTCGCCGGTTTTTGTGCGGATGTAGAACCGGATGGTGTTTTGGTTGGCCCTTTGCGCGCCGGCGACGGCGATTTCCTTCACCGGTTTTCCCAGATCGGCCGCCGCGGCGGCGTGGGGGAGCAGCAGCGCAAAAACCGCGGCGAGGAAGTGGCTTGAACGTTTTTTCATTATCAGGCGGCGCGCGGAAAAAACCGATACGGCAATGCTCCACCCATGGATATTCCGTCCCGCGTCTATGCCGTTTCGACCGCGGCTTTCTCCGTGAGATGCAGGGCATCATTCCGGAGCTCAACCATGATCGTGCTCCCCGATTTAAAAACCCCTGAAAGGATTTTTTCGGAGAGGGGGTTTTCAAGGTATTTCTGGATGCCGCGGCGCAGCGGGCGGGCGCCGTAGGAAGGGTCGAACCCTTTGTCGATGAGCCATTCCTTCGCTTCGCGGTTGATCTCGATGTCCAGGCTTTCCTCGGCAAGGCGCTGGCGCACTTTGGCCAACTGGAGGTCGATGATGCGGGCCATCGAATCGCGCGTCAGCTTGCGGAACACGACGATCTCGTCGACACGGTTCAGGAATTCCGGGCTGAACACCTTTTTCAGCTCCGTGCGTATGCCATCGGACATCTTTTTGTGCGTTGTTTCGCCCTCGATGGCCTGGAACCCCATCGAGAAATCCTTTTCAATAAGCCGCGCCGAAAGGTTGGAGGTCATAATGAGGATCACGTTCTTGAAGCTCACCCGGCGGCCGAAGCTGTCGGTGAGCGATCCGTCGTCCATGATCTGCAGGAGCATCTGATAGATGTCCGGGTGCGCTTTTTCGATTTCGTCCAGCAGCACCACGGAGTAGGGGCGGCGCCGCACCTGTTCGGTGAGTTGGCCCCCTTCCTCATAGCCGACGTATCCCGGCGGCGCGCCGGTCAGTTTGGATGACGCGAATTTTTCTCCGTACTCGGACATGTCGAGCCGGATGGCGGCCTTGCGGTCGCCGAAGAGGTACTCGGCCAGCACATGCGCCAGCTCGGTCTTGCCCACGCCGGTCGGCCCGAGGAAGAGGAATGATCCCATCGGGCGGCTGTGGTCCTTCAGGCCCGCGCGGCTGCGCCGGACCGCTTCGCACACCACGTCCACGGCATCGTCCTGGCCGTAGATTTTTTTCTTGAGGTCGTTGGCCATCTCCATCAGGCGGGCGCTTTCTTCCTTGGCCAGCCGGTTCACCGGAATGCCGGTGATGGAAGAGACCACCTGCGCCACATCGGCCTCGGTGACGGTCGGTTTGTCGACATGGCCAGCCGAGGCTTCCCATTTTTCCTTCAGGAATTCCAGGTCGAGCCGGAGCTTTTCCTCTTTGTCGCGGAGTTCCACCGCCTGTTCGAATTCCTGGCGGTCGATCCGGTCACGTTTTTCGCGGGCCAGCCCGTCGATCTTTTTCTGCATCTCGCGCACCTCGGGCGGGAAGGTGACTTGCCGCAACCGTACCCGGCTGCCTGCTTCGTCCAGCACGTCTATCGCCTTGTCCGGCAGGAAGCGGTCGGATATATACCGGTCGGAAAGCATCACGGCGGCCTTGATGGCTCCTTCGGTGATGATCGCCTTGTGGTGCAGCTCGTATTCGGGTTTCAGCCCCTTGATGATCAAAATGGTTTCGTCGGTGCTGGGGGCGTTGACCATGATCGGCTGGAAACGGCGTTCCAGCGCGCCGTTCTTCTCTATATACTTCCGGTATTCGTCGATGGTGGTGGCCCCCACGCACTGGATCTCGCCGCGCGAGAGCGCCGGCTTGAGCATGTTGGAGGCATCGACCGAGCCTTCGGCGGCACCGGCCCCCACGAGGGTGTGTATCTCGTCGATGAAAAGGATGACGTTTTTGGCCTGTGATATCTCTTTCATGATCGCCTTGATCCGCTGCTCGAACTGGCCGCGGTACTTGGTGCCGGCGATAATGGCGCCGAGGTCGAGCGAGACCAGCCGTTTGTCGTACAGCAGCTGCGGAACCTCTTTGCTGACGATGCGCTGCGCCAGCCCCTCGACGATGGCGGTTTTGCCAACGCCCGGTTCGCCGATGAGTATCGGGTTGTTCTTGGTCCGCCGCGCGAGTATCTGGATCAGGCGGTCGATCTCGTTGTCGCGGCCGATCACCGGATCCAGCTTGCCCCCGACGGCCAGTTCGGTGAGGTCGCGGCCGAATTCATCCAGCGCGGGGGTCTTGCTGGCCGATTTTTCGGGGGCGGGCGCGACCGGCTCGCGCAACAGGTTGATCGTCTGTTCGCGCACCTCGGCGTAGTGGAGGTGCAGGGACATCAGGATGCGGGCGGCGACGCCGTCCTTTTCGCGCATGAGGCCCAGCAGCATGTGCTCGGTGCCGATGTAGCTGTGCCCCATGGAGCGCGCCTCTTCCACGCTGTATTCCAGCACCTTCTTGGCGCGGGCGGTGAAGGGGATGTCGCCGATGATGAGCGTGCCGGAGGAAGGGGGCATGTGCCGCTCGATCTCCAGCTTCATCTGCTTCAAATCGACGTTGAGCCGCTGCAATACGGCGATGGCCACGCCGCCGCCGTCCTTGAGGATGCCCGTCAGGAGGTGCTCGGTGCCGAGATATTCGTGTTGGTTCTTCTCGGCTTCCTCGCGGGCGAGGATAATCACCTTGCGGGCGCGTTCCGTAAACTTTTTAAACATCTGTCTCACTCCAGTCCGTTAGCCCGTTCATTCTCTCACCTAATATCCTGCCATAGATAACGGTCATTTCCAAACAGACTTTTAAGGCGGCATCCATGAAACGGCTATGGGATTGTTTTTGGGGGAGAATGCACTCATGATCCGAATAGGGGCTAAATCACAGGCTGAGCATATGGTCTGGCCGATGAGAGGCTTTTCCGTTAAACGTACGTTTTCTCGAAAAAATCCAGCAGCGCGTTAAATTCGCTCAACTTATGCTGAACGATGTCGGAAAGGATTTGCAGATTCAAATTTTCATAATCATGACTGAGCGCGTTTCTGAGGCCGACAATTTTATGCAGTATCTCCGCTTGCTCCGGTATGATGTCCTGGCGTTCCAATAAAACATCGATATTCTCGGAATAATTTTCCGCCCGTTCATACTTCTTTTCCACAATGATCATTTCCATCAGGGAGATCATACTGTCGCAAGCCAAGTATAAAAATCGTTCCAGCGCGGCCCGCTTTTGCAGATCAGCGGACAACTCAGCCGAAGTAACGCCGCGAAATTTTCCCAGCTCGCGAACATAACCGCGAATTTTCCCTATCTTACGGCCGATGTGGATTTGCGGTGACATGTTGAACGTGGGTTAAAAAATCCGTGACGCGGTGTTGGGTTTCAACTTCGAAAAGAAAACGTTGATCATCCGACTGATCAAAAATTAATTTTCCCCCGCGGACGATGTCCGCCAATAAATAATTATTTCCTGCGTCATTCAAGACGACGATTTCAACTTCAGCATGAAGCAAGGCGGACAATTTGCTGATCAAACTCAAACGATGTTCAAATCTCAAACGAAAATTCTTTTCCGACAGAAAAACCGCCAAGTCCACATCGCTCATTTTTCCCGCCGTGCCTTTCGCGTGCGATCCGAAAAGGTAAGCGAAAAGTACGCCGTGTTCGACAAACAAAGCTCGTATCTTTTTGTCTTGCGACAATTGGTCGATGAGTGAAGATGAGAAATCTTGCATGCCTTCATATTATTGAAAAATCAGCGGAAAATCAAATCTCTTTCTTAATAGCAAACGCTGTTTTTCAAACTGAGACACTACCGAAGGCAGGAGGCTATTTTGATAACGGGGGGCGGGATGCTAAAATCACCAGATATGCCAATAATGAAAATTATTGAGAGCGGAGTCCGCTCACCACGCCTGGTATCCGGGCTGGGCCGCGCGGTTGCGGCGGGGCTTTGCGCCCTTCTGCTTTCCGCGTGCGGCGGGTCCGCCCACGGCGCCTTCACCAGCAACAATAAAAATTGGTACATACAGGTTAAGTTCTCCGCTAAAAACGCGCTGGCGGATATGGAAAACAGCGCGTGGAACGGCATCCCCGGCGGAGAGAACTGCGGCATTGCCAAGTCCCCGTTCGCCCCCAATGTCGGCGGCCTTGTCGATCAGGTAAATCCTTACCTCGCGTTGCGGGGCGCCACCGCCGCCGATCCGGTAACCGCCGCGCTGCTCAACAATCCGCCGCATGGCGATGGGCAGATCGGAGTCTACCTCTGTGCGGGGCTGGCGCAGGCGGCGTACACCGTTCACCGCTCGGTTTTTCTTTCCGCCGATTTTATCAACGCCCTGGACGGCGCGGCTCCGGGGTGGGGCGGAGAACCGGCGTTCCGTTCGGCGCTGGCGTTTGTGATCTATCACGAAATTGGGCACGCGGCGCTGGGGCATTCGGCCACCGCGCTTGAAAACGGCGGCGGTTTTGGTCCGCCGGAGGAGATCGCGGCGGATCAGTTCGCCTACGATGCGATGTCCGCCGCCGGTATCGGTTACAGCGGCGTGGAGCTGGCGAAATATCAGGCGGGGGCGGGCAAACTTGCCTTGGCCAAACCGTAACGCATAAAGGGGAGAACATGGGGATGGACAAAGAACTGCTTGATCTGCTTGCCTGCCCGAAGTGCAAGGGGGATTTGACTCTGACCCCGGCGGGTGACGGGCTTATCTGCCCCCCGTGCCGCCTTCTGTACGAGATCAAGGACGAAATACCGGTTATGCTGATCGACGAGGCATTGCCGCTGGACGATAATCTCAAACCGAAAAAATCCTAACGGCACATTGAAAAGCCATTTATGCATGTCATTCTGAACGCAGCGAAGAATCCCCTTCAGGGGGAAAGAGATCCTTCGCCTTCGGCTCAGGATGACACGAGGGTTTTTCAACAGCCAACCGGATAAAACGTGACCCGTCCCAAAATTTCCGCCGCCATCATCGCCATGAACGAGGAGCGGAAGATAGGGGATTGCCTGAAAAGCCTCGCGTGGGCCGACGAGACCGTGGTGGTGGATTCACACAGCGCCGACCGGACGCGCGAACTGGCGGCCGCGGCGGGCGCAAAGGTGATAGAGCGCGACTGGCCGGGCCACATCAAACAAAAAAACTTCGCGCTGGATTCGTGCGCCCACGGGTGGGCGATATCGCTGGATGCCGACGAGCGGGTATCCGCCGCGCTGCGCGCCGAGATCGCCCGCGAAATGGAACACCCGCGCGCCAACGGCTACGCCATGCCGCGCAAGGTGTTTTACATCAACCGCTGGATAAATCATTGCGGCTGGTATCCGGCGCCGAAAGTGCGGCTGGTGAAAAAGGAAAAGGCCCGCTGGGGGGGCATCGATCCCCACGACACGCTGATGGTGGAGGGGCCGGTGCTGATGTTGCGCGGCGGCCTGTACCACCTCTCGTTCGACACCATCCACGCCCACCTCCGCACGATCGACAGCTTTACGCGGGTCGGCGCACGGGAAGCGTTCGCTTTGGGGAAGCATACGCGGTGGATCGACCTGACGTTGCGCCCCTTTTTTACGTTCTTCAAGATGTATGTGCTGAAGGCCGGGTTTTTGGATGGCGTGGCGGGGCTTATCGTCTGCGCCCTTTCGGCCTTCCACACGTTCACGAAGTACGACCGCCTCCGCGCCATCGCCCGCGGCTGATCCATTCCGTCCGGGAGGCAATAAACCACAGAGCCACGGAGGCACAGAGAATGCCTTGGAATGGGATAAAAACAAGAGAGTAATTTTTCGGCTCCGTGCCTCTGCGGTCATATTCATCCACAGGATACCGGGAGTCTTTATTCATGGAAGAAAGCGGGTAATATAGCGGGATGGCGCATACCCTGCACATCTATCCCACCCGGATAAAGGCGGAGGCCGAAACGGCGCGGCTGCTTGCCAATGAAACATCGGGCGTGCTGCTGGGAACCCCGGTGATGAGCTTTCAGGAATTTGAGAGCGCGCTTGAACATCTGCTTTGTCCCGGCGTGGCGGCGGACGACATCGCCCGCGAGTTGTTGCTGCACGAAGCGGTGACACACGACCCCGCGTTCCGCAAGCGGCCCCACCTCGCCCTATTGACCGGCACCGAGGGGTTCATCCGCTCGCTGGGCGATCTGATACAGCAACTGAAGCTGGGGCTGGTGACGCCGGACGGGCTGGACGCCATCACCGGCTACGCTCCGGGGAAGGAGGAGTGGATAGGCACGGTCTTCCGCCGCTACCACCGCCTGTTGGACCGCCACGGCCTGCGCGACACCGCCGACGTGACGGGGATGTTGCTTCAATCGCTGGCCGGCGCCGCCGCGCTGCCCCGCCCCTTCCATGCGCTGGAGGCGCTGCATGTCCACGATGTGTTCCACTTCACCCCTTCGCGGTTTGAGCTGCTGCGGCTCATCCAGCGGTTGGTGCCGGTGGTGATCCACTTTCCGCTTCCCGACGACCGCCGCAAGGTGTTCGATTTCGTCGAGCGCGACATCCAGAAATTCCAGGGGCTTGAAGACGACGCGGGGCGTATAGAGCTTTCCTTTGAAGAATCCTCCGCTGAAAATGGCGGGCCGCTGGCGCGGTTCGCCGCCGCGCTGTTCGGCGAGGGAAAGCCCGCGCCGATAGACGGCCTTGAACGCCACGCCGCCGTGATCCGCCACGCGGGGCGGTACCGCGAGATGGAGGAGGTTGCCGAAACCATTCTCAGGACGAAGGGGGAGGGGGAGTGGTCGGATTTTTGCCTTGTCTTCCGCGATCTTGAGAAGTACGGCGGCATCGTGGAAGATGTGTTCCGCCGCGCCCGCATCCCCATTTACCTGCGGCGCGGCGTGCCGCTGACGCAGAACCCGTACATAAAAACGGTGATGGCCGTTTTCACCGCGATAGAAACCGATTTCGCGCGCGACGAGGTCTGCCGCATTGCCGGGTCGGATTATTTTTCGTTCCTCCCCGCGGGGGTGGCGGCGCATACCGCCGACCGGCTGCTGCTCGACGCGGGCATCACCGGCGGACCATCCGATATGTGGAAGGAGAAATT
>JAHFEJ010000064.1 GCA_023248535.1 Nitrospinales bacterium
GCTGGTCGTCCTTTCCTCCATCCTCATGGGCATTTTCCAGATGCCCGCCGAGGTGGTGCTATTGAAGATGGTGCCCGGCACGGCGCTCGGCGTGATGCTGGGGGACATCGCCTATACCTGGATGGCGTTCCGCCTTGCCAACAAGGAGCGGCGTCAGGATGTGACCGCCATGCCGCTGGGCATTGATGCTATCGCCCTGTTCGGCCTCACGCTCGGCGTGGTGGGGCCGGCATACGCCGTCACGCACGATGCCGACAAGGCGTGGGCCGCCGGCATGGCGGTGCTGGTGGTGATGGGCGCGGTGAAAACCGTCACCGCGTTCTTCGGCGAAGCGGTGCGGCGCAACGTGCCGCGCGCCGCGCTGCTCGGCTCGCTGGCCGCCATCGCCGCCATCTTCATCGCGTACCTCCCGGCGCTTAAAATATTTTCCGATCCGGTGGCGGGCCTTGTCGCCCTCGGCGTAATCCTGCTTACCCTCACCGCGCGGATAAAACTTCCGTTCAAGATTCCCGGCGCGCTGGGCGCCGTGGCTCTTGGCGCGGTGGTGTACTACATCAGCAAACCGTTCGGCTTCGCCGGGCCGCACAACCATGTGGAGGCGTCGTTCGCCCTGTCGCTCCCGTATCCCACTATGCACTGGCTGGATGGCCTCGCGCTCGGCGCAAAATACCTTCCCATCGCCATTCCCATCGCCATCACCAATGTGATCGGCGGCATCGATAACACCGAAAGCGCCGCCGTGGCGGGCGACCACTACCCCACGCGCGACATTCTGTTGGTGGAGGGGTTCGCCACGCTTATCGCCGGGATGTGCGGCGGCGTGATACAGAACACCCCCTACATCGGCCACCCCGCCTACAAGCGGATGGGGGGACGGGCCGCCTACACGCTGGCCTCCGGGCTGTTCATCGGGCTGGGGGCGATGGTGGGGCTTATCGGCTGGCTTATCGCGCTGCTGCCGGAATCGGTGATGGTGCCGATCCTCATCTTCATCGGCCTTGAAGTCACCGCGCAGGCTTTTGGCGAAAGCGACCATCGGCACCTCCCCGCCGTCGCCATCTGCTTCATACCGGTGGTGGCCGATCTCGTCTTCATTCAGTACAACACGGTGATGGGGATGGGAGGCTTATCGCTGGACAAGATGCCCCCCGATTTTCAGAGTACCTATAACGCGGTGATGGTGCTGGGCAACGGCTTCGTCTGCACCGCCATGATTTGGGCGGCGATGCTGGCCTTTCTTATCGACCGCAAGCTGCGCCATGCCGGGCTGGCCGCGTTTACCGCCGCCGCGTTCACCCTGGTGGGGCTCATCCATTCGCCGTTCGCCGACGGCCGCCTTTTCCTTCCCTCGGCGGACCTGCCGCGCGCGGTCTGGATGACCGCCGCCGGTTATTTGTTAATGGGGGGCTGCTACTTTATAATGAACACCCTTAACAACGATAAAATAGAGGCTTAACACGTGATCGATCTACATGCGATGAGACATTCCGCCGCCCACGTCATGGCGCAGGCGATAAAAGAGCTTTACCCCAACGCGCAGTTCGCGTTCGGCCCAGAGACCGAAGACGGCTTCTATTACGACGTGAAGATACCCGATGGCGCGCTGAAGCAGGAAGACCTGGGCAAGATCGAAAAGATCATGCAGCGCATCCAAAAGGGAAAGAAGCCGTTCGAGCGCGCCGAGGTCTCGCGCGGGCAGGCGCTGGAGCTTTTCAAAACGCAGGATTTCAAGATAAAGGCGCTCAACAATCTGTTGAAGGACGAAGCAAGCGTCAGCACCTACACCCAGGACGGGTTCACCGATCTCTGCCGCGGCCCGCACGTTGAGAACACCGGCCAGATCGGCGCGTTCAGCATTGACCGCATAGCCGGTTCCTACTGGCTGGGCGACAGCAGGAACGAACCGCTCCAGCGCGTGTACGGCCTTTGCTTCGCCACGCGCGACGAGCTGAAAGAGTACAAAACCATGCTGGAGGAGGCGCGCAAGCGCGACCACCGCGAGACCGGAAAAAAGCTCGATCTCTTTTCGTTCCACGACGAGGGGCCGGGCTTTGTTTTCTGGCATGCCAAGGGGCTGAGGGTCTTCAACATGCTGCTCGATTACATCCGCACGCTCTACGCCACGCAGGGAGCGCAGGAGATCAAAACCCCCGAAGTGTTGAGCGTGGAGCTGTGGCACCAATCGGGCCACTACGAAAACTACCGCGACAGCATGTACTTCACCACCGTGGAAGACCGCGAATACGCCGTGAAGCCGATGAACTGCCCCGGCGCGATACTCATTTACAAAGAAGCGCTCCGCTCGTTCCGCGACCTGCCGCTGCGGTTGATGGAAATGGGGCACGTGCACCGTTTCGAGCTTTCCGGCGTGCTGCACGGCCTGTTCCGCGCGCGCGCCTTCACGCAGGACGACGGACACCTTTTCTGCGCGCCCGAACAGATCGAGCAGGAGATATCGCTCTTCGTCGACGCGGTGATGTCCACCTACAAGGTCTTTGGCTTCGACGACATAACCATCTACATCGCCACCCGCCCCGAACACAGCATGGGGAGCGAAGAGATATGGGAGACCGCCACCAACGCACTGAAGGTGCCGTTGGACAAGAAGGGGATTCCCTACAAGATCAAGGAAGGGGAAGGGGCGTTCTACGGCCCCAAGATAGAGTTCAACGTGAAGGATTGCATCAAGCGCAACTGGCAGTTGGGCACCATACAGGTGGATTTCTCCATGCCGGAGCGTTTCGGGCTGGAATACGTCGGCAGCGACGGCGGCCGCCACCGCCCGGTGTTGCTGCACCGCGCCATCCTCGGCTCGCTGGAGCGTTTTTTGGGCATCTACATCGAGCACGTGTCGGGGAATTTCCCCGTCTGGCTGGCCCCGGTGCAGGTGATGCTGCTGCCGGTGACCGACAACCAGAACGCTTACTGCGGCGAATTGAGCCAGCAGCTTGCCGCAGCGGGTATCCGCGCCGAGGTTGATTACGCCGGCGAGCGGGTGAACAAGAAGATACGCAACGCCCAGTTGCTGAAGGTGCCGTACATGCTGATCATCGGCGAAAAGGAAGCTGGCGCTAAAAACCTCTCGGTGCGCCTGCGCAGCGGCGAAACGGTGAACGAAATAGCGGTGGATCGTTTTGTGGGGGCCGTAAAAGGATTGGCCGCATCCCGCTCCGCCGCATTGTGGGATGAGCCGCTTGCGCCGCCGCCTCAACGGGCTGAAGCCTGACGCGCTGAAAGGTTTTTGAAAATCTTTTTTAGGGCGGTCATTCCGGGCGCATTCGCCGCGCCCAGTGTAAACTCCGCGAAGAACCTCATTCCTGGTAGCGGCGGCACTCTTGCCGCCGGTTGGCGCGTTGCGCCAATGTACAGAATAAAGTCCGTACCCACCTAAAGAGATACTTTCCCGGTGGGTACCCAATTTATTGGGTACATCGGCCCAGCGGGCCGACATTCTCTTGGCGCGTTGCGCCAATGTACACGTTAAAACGTGTACCCACCGGGAGAGGGCAGTGGGCGGCAAAGAGTGTCCGCTACAGCGGACTCCCGCGCCGGGTTGTATGCGGCTGGCTTCGCAAACTTCGCCGCCGCTTAGGACTACCGGCGAAAAAACCAGCATCCCGCCCTTCATTTCTGAAATTACAAAGTCGCCGCCGATTTAAATGGCTCCAATTTATTTGATTTTCTATCCAATTAGTCCCATTTAATCCCGCAATAAAAATACCACTTTCGGGTTATTGTGTTTTTAACCGATGAGATATAAAATATTACAATTGGCGAAAAAATCCAGCGTATTGCCCTTGAAAGAGGGGCGGGGGGAGCAGAATGCCGGTCTCGGTTGAATGCATTGAAAGACACAGAAGCGGCCTGCTTCTGCAGGAAAACATTTGCGTTGAACATGATATATGCCAAAGCACCTGCTCCGAAAACGAGATATTCCCGCTTTCCGCCATCGATGAGATCGACGGCCTTTCCGAAAAGATCATTTCCAAGGCGCGCAAGGTTCCCGAGTGGCAGCCATACCTTTCCCGGCTGGCGTACCTCATGACCTTTACCATGCACGAAACCTGCATGAACGCGGTGGAACACGGCCTGCTGGGGATGAACAAGGAAACCAAACGGCAAATGATGGAGGAAATGCAGGAGCGCTATCTGGATGATGTCAACCGCCGGTGGCGCGCCTCCGGCAAGACGGTTCAGGTAACCGTCTGCATTAACAAGCGCAGCGTCGTGGTTGGGGTGCACGACGATGGCGGGGGGTTTGATTACAGCAAGGATCAATACTCGCCGATGAACGAAGAAGATGTCCTTGCCGTTTCGGGGCGGGGGTTGCTTATCCTCAAATCGCTGGGGGTCCGGCTTTTCTGGAATAAAGCGGGAAACACCGTCCTCTGTTCCTTCCGCCGCGATGAGCTTGCAAAGGAGCCGAAACCTCCGGTTGCCTGAGTTTCATCACTGGCGGCCCTTCCGCCATTCCTCTGGATCAATTTAGCCGCCGAGTCTCAGGGACACGGAGTTTAAAACAGGTTTCTTTCTGTGGCCTTTTATGCCTTTATGGTGAACAGCGTACTCCGTGCCTCAGTGTCTTTGTGGTTTATTGTCCGGCGTCTTTTCCTTCTTCCATCATCGGCAGCACCACGCGGAATAGGGCGCCATGCCCCGGCTCCGGCTCCACGCTTATCTTGCCGCCGTGCCACTCGACGATCTCTTTGCAAATTGCGAGGCCCAGCCCGGTTCCGGCGATAGGCTGGTTTTCACTTTGCAGGTGGTGATATTTTTTGAAAATGATCTCCCGCGCGTTCGGCGGGATGCCCGGCCCGGTGTCGCGCACCACCAGCTCGGCGTAATCGCGGGAACGCTTCCGGGCGACGTTGATCTCCAGCGATATGGCGCCGCCCGCGGGGGTGAACTTGACGGCGTTATCGAGCAGGTTCGAGATCACCTGTTCAAAATGCTCCTTGTCCCCCATGAACATCACCGGCCGTTCCGGCACCGCGGCGGTGAAACGGATCGATTTGTTGGCCGCCATCGTGGAGTAAATTTTGGCGAAGTACGCCGCCATATCGCGCAGGTCCACCGGCCGCTTTTCATACAGGGCGGCGCCGGCCTCAACGCGCGATATATCCAGATAGTTGCGTATCAGGCCGGCCATCCGCAGCGCCTCGCTTTGGATGATCCCTATGAATTCCTTTTGGGTGTCGATGGTTACACTGGAAAGGGTGAGAAGCTCGGAATAGGTGCGGATGGAGGTGAGCGGCGTGCGCAGGTCGTGCGCCACGGTGGACAGGAACTCGGTCTTGCGGTTATTGGCCTCGGCCAGCTTCTCGTTCACCATCAGCAATTCGTTGCGCGACGCCTGCAAGTCGTCGATGAGGCGCTTGGTGCGGATGTGGCTGCGCACGCGGGCCAAAAGCTCCTCCTGCTGGAAGGGCTTCTGGATGTAATCGTTGGCGCCGCTGTCCAGCGCCTCCCGCAGCCGTCCGGCCTCTTTGCTGGTGGTGATGATAAGCACCGGCACGTTGCGCGTTTTCGGGTTCAGCTTGATGCGGCGGCAAAGCTCGATCCCGTCCATGCCGGGCATGAGCACGTCGGAAAGCACCAGGTCGGGCTGCACTTTTTCCAGGATGGCCAGCGCCTCGCCGCCCGACGAAGCCAGCAACGTTTCGTAGCCGCTCCCCTCTAGGTAAAAAGAGGTGAGACGCAAAACCGTGGGACTGTCATCCACCAGCAGGATCTTTCCCGCCTCCTCCCGCTTTGCGCCATCCAGAATGCTGTGGATGTACTGGGCTATGTTCGCCGCCGCCGCCGTGGCGGGGACGAAATCGTCGATTCCCGCGGCGAGCGACCGCGCGCGGTCCGCGGGATCCAACCGCGCCACCAGCGCCAGCATTTTGGGCTGGAACGAGGGATGCTCGGTACGGACGGCCGCCAATTTATCCAGCGATCCGCTTTTGTGCTCCACCAGGTTCAGCACAATGTAATCGGGCACATCGTGGATCATCCGCCGCAGATCGTCCGCCGTGAAGTTTTCGGTGATCACTTCGTAGCCAAGTTTGGTGAGGCTGTTTTTCAAATTAAGCATGACGGTGAGCTCCAGCCCGACCAGCGCTATGCGCTGCGTATGGGGGCTGAATGGCTTGCCATACTCCGCCTTGAATTCCTTCAGCAACGCCAGCAAGCGGTCCTCGGTCAATATCCCTTCGCGCACCAGCAGTTCGCCGACAAACGGTTTTATCGATTTTTGCAGATCCACCAGCGAATCGACCTGCCGTGGTTTGAGGAGGTTGAGTTTTATCGCGATATCGCCGAACTTGCTGTCGGTCTTGCGCTGTTGGCCGCGTATCTGGAAGATATCCGCCAACGTGAGGAGCGAGCGTTCCAGCGCCAGTTTGCCCAGCGGAATGGCGATCTTTCGTTGCAGCAGGAGGACTTTATCCACCTCATCGGAGGACAGCACCCCTTTGTCCACTAAAAATTCACCGAATAGCATTCTTTTGCTTCTCTCCTCGGTGGAATTTTAACCTATAATGCGACGCATAATGACGGAAAGTTTGATTGTTTGCGACGTGGCGGTGGTGGGCGCGGGTCCCGCGGGCTATGCCG
Organism: Nitrospinales bacterium; assembly: GCA_023248535.1. Taxonomy (GTDB): domain Bacteria; phylum Nitrospinota_A; class UBA7883; order JACRGQ01; family JACRGQ01; genus JACRGQ01. The sequence goes on from JAHFEJ010000064.1 coordinate 6,601, forward strand.
CCGCGTTGACCACCGCCGCCGGGGGGCTGAAAACGGTGCTTATCGATAAGGGGGATGCGGGGGGAACCTGCCTCAACCGCGGCTGCGTTCCGGCAAAAACGTGGCTGGCCGCCGCGCATATCGTCAAAACGTTGGAGTGGGGAAAAAAGATCGGGCTTCCCGCCGCCGTCCCCGATTACGCGCTTCTGAAAACGCATCAGCGCGAAGTGGTGCAACTGGTGCACAAAGGCCTCCTGGGAGTGTTCAAAAAGAAGGGGGTCGAGCTGCTGCGCGCCGCCGCCGTTTTCGTCTCCCCCACGGAGATGATGCTGGATACCGGCGTCACGGTGCGGTTTAAAAAAGCGGTGGTCGCCACCGGCAGCCGCCCGGCGGAAATTTTCGGCACGGGCGAACGGTTTTACACGTCCGATACCGTTTTCGGGCTGGAGAAACTCCCTTCATCGATCGCCGTTGTCGGCGCGGGGGCCATCGGCTTGGAGTTAACGGTCTTCTTTGCCCGGATGGGGTGCAAGGTGACACTGTTCGAGGCGTTGCCCGATATTCTTCCCCCCGCCGATGGCGAGATACGTCAGCTGCTGCGGCGCGAGCTGAAAAAGCTGGGCGTTGATACCCACACCGGCGTGAAGATCGCCGAGGCGAAATCCGAAACCGGTTGCTGCCGCATCACGCTGGAGGACGGCAGAACGTTCACGGCGGATATTTTACTCACCGCCGCGGGGCGTAAACCGGCAACCGATGCGTTCGGTCTCGACAAAGCGGGGGTGCGGGTGAACATCCGGGGCTTCATCGAAACCGACGCCACGATGGGAACATCCAAGGAAGGAATTTACGCCGCCGGGGATGTGGCCGGCAAATCGCTGCTCGCCTACACCGCGCATCACGAAGGGGTGGCCGCCGCCCGCAACATTCTGGGGCACGGCTCGCATATCGATCACCGCTTCGTGTCGTACATCGTTTTCGGCGATCCCGAATCGGCCTGGGTGGGGCAAACGGAAGAGCAGCTCAAGCAGACCGGCACGCATTACAAAGCGGGGCGGTATCATGTGCGGGCGCTGGCCCGCGCGCAGGCGTCGGGCGAGATCGCCGGTATGGTGAAGGTGCTGGTCGGCGAAGATAAAAGTATCCTCGGCGTGCATATGGCCTCGCCGCACGCCACCGAGATCATCCACGCCGCCGCCGTTGCGATGGCCGCCGGCATGAAGGCCGACGCGCTCTGCGACCTCCCGTTCGGCCATCCCACGTACAGCGAAGCCATCTCCCTCGCCGCCGCCGATGCGTTGGGCATTTCGATTTATTAAAAGAATTTACGAATATGTATTTTATTTATGGGACCCATCCAGTCTGTTTTTTTATGATTTGATTGCATTTATTAGCTAACCATTGATATTTTTGTCTCACTTTCTTATCCATAGCGGAGGTTAACTGATCCCCGATGGTTTTGGAGAATTTCTCCAAGTAATCTCTATATGTTCCTGCCCCGTAATCACTGGCGCCCTCAAACCAATCTTCACAATCGATATAATCTAAATAATAAAGACCATCACAATCTTTCCTCACATAGGAACCGCTTTCTTCATTTGAACCTACAAGTCCATGTCCTATGAGCTGATCTAGCAGTTTTTCATCAAAGATAACCCTTGGATAGTTCGCCAATTTTTCCAATTCATACGCTTTAATAAAAGCAGGGCCAAAAAATAATTTGTCTGTGTGCAACAATTTCCCGGCTGCAATACCACCTCTAAAGAAAATTCCCTCATCCGCAAGGCAAATGAGAAAACCCCGTAACTCGATTATGAAATGAAAAACTTGGTCTTTTTCAGAAACAAGAAAGGAAACTGCCAAAGAATCCGAAAATTGGGTTACCTGTCTATACTCTTTGAACGTTGATTTAAAGTTTTCCTCTAAAACCGAAATCACCCTTGTTATTTCATCGATGGATTTTTCATCAATAACTGATCTTTCTATGCTTTCTTTAAACCCCAATATATCTATAAAACAAATCACCCTGTCTTCATATTTCATAATTGAACTATATCATTGACGTATTCATGGTGGCCACTTGCCAGGGGTATGAAAGTCGGCTCGCTGGGTATCTCTATATATTAAATTTAGGCAGATAACGACACCGTCCCTTTGCGCCGTTTACCGCTCGGTGTCATGCCGGGCTTGACCCGGCACCCAGAAACATTATCAAAGCTTTCTCCGCACCCCTTCACCCTATCAGATGAGGATACAGGTCATCCCATTGCGGATTTGTTTTTTCAATAAGCTCCAATTTCCATTTTCTTTGCCAATTTTTTAGCTGCTTCTCACGTGCGATGGCGGAGTGTATATCCCCCGTCTCTTCATAATGAACCAGCATGTGAACTTGGTGTTTCATTGTAAATCCTTCGGCCAAATCATGCTTGTGCTCGTAAATGCGTTTGATCAAATTGTTGGTGACGCCTATGTAAAGCGTACCGTTTCGCCTGCTGGCAAGAATGTAAACGTAGTATTGACGCATACCCGATTGTACTGGATTTTTCGCTTGCCATTCCGGCTTGTGGCAGGTCTTTATGAGGGGAGAGCTTTGAAATTATTTCTGGGTGCCGGGTCAGGCCCGGCATGACAAGAATAGGCCCGGCAAGAGAGGAAGCAGGGGGAGAGCTTTGAAATTATTTCTGGGTGCCGGGTCAAGCCCGGCATGACAGGAAAAAAGGAATCCGAGAAGAGGTTTCAAGGTGCTGGATCAATCAAGCTCGGCATGACAGGGAAAGGCCGGGCAAGAGAGGAAGCAGGGGGAGAGCTTTGAAATTATTTCTGGGTGCCGGGTCAGGCCCGGCATGACAGGGAAAGGCCGGGCTTGACACCAGAAATGGAAAATTCAGACGGTCATTTCGCCGGAGAAGACGTGGACGGCGGGGCCGGTCATGTAAACGTGGTTATCCTTCGCATCCCATTTGATCTGCAGTGAGCCTCCGCGCTGGTGCACGGTGACCGCGCGGTCGGTCAGCCCGTTCAACACCGCCGCCACCCCAGTGGCGCAAGCCCCGGTGCCGCAGGCCAGCGTCATCCCCGCGCCCCGTTCCCAGTGGTTGACGGTGATGCTCTTTCTGCCGTCGACGCGCGCGAAATGGACGTTCGTCCGCTTCGGGAACAGCGGGTGGTGTTCCAGCATCGGCCCCACGGTCTCCAGCTCCAGCCCTTCCAGGCTCTTTTTGAAGATCACGATGTGGGGGTTCCCCATCGACACGGCGGTGATGTGAAAGCTCCCCTTGCCGGTCACCAGCTTCTGGTTGACTACCCGTCCCGCCGTCTTCATCGGGATGTCGGCCGCTTCCAAGATCGGCGCGCCCATATCGACCGTCACCAGTTTCCCCGCCAGCGCGGTCTGGATGGTGCCCGCGAGCGTTTCTATTTTCAACGCCTTTTTTGCCGTGATGCCCCGGTCGATCAGGTAGCGGTGGAAGCAGCGGATGCCGTTGCCGCACATCTCGGCCACCGAGCCGTCGTTGTTGTACAGCTCCATCCTGAAGTCGTGCGTCTTGCTCTTCTTCACGATCATCAGTTGATCGCACCCCACGCCGTACTGCCGGTGGGCAAGGGCCTTCACCTGCGCGTTGCCCAGCTTCAGTTTGTTGTCGCGGTCGTCGATGATGACGAAGTCGTTCCCCAGGCCCTGATACTTGCCGAATTTCACATTCTTCTTCATCATTCTATTCCGCGAAGCGCTCGCCGCGCACCAGGTCGTCCCACGTTTCGCGGTCGCGCACCACGTGGTACCGGTCCCCCTTCACCAGCACCTCGGCGGCGCGGCGGCGGGAGTTGTAGTTGCTGCTCATGGTGAAGCCGTACGCCCCGGCGCTCATCACGGCCATCAGATCCCCCTTTTTGAATTCGGGCAGGATGCGGTCCTTCGCCAGGAAATCGCCGGTCTCGCAGATGGGGCCGACCACGTCGACTTCCGACTTGGACCGCTTGGATACTTCCTCCAGCACCGGCTGGATGGCCTGGTGCGCCTGATACAGCGTGGGGCGGACGAGGTCGTTCATCCCGGCGTCGACGATGTAAAAGCCCTTGGCCTCCGTCCGCTTGGTGTAGAGCACCTTGGTGACCAGCACACCGGCGTTGCCGACGATAAGGCGGCCCGGCTCGAAGACGATGGTGCAGTTGTGCTTCTTCAGCATCGGCACGATCTCCTTGGCCAGCTCCACCGGCGCGGGGGGGGATTCGTCCTTGTAGGGGATGCCCAGGCCGCCGCCGATATCGATGTACTTTATCTTGATGCCCGCCTCGTTGAGTTGATCGACAAAAGCCAGCAGCTTCTCCACCGCGTCGACGAATGGCGTCACCTGGGTGATCTGGCTGCCGATGTGCTGATGAATGCCGATGACCTCGATATTCTTCAGCCCCGCCGCCAGCTTGTATTCTTCCAGCGCCTTTTCGATGGCGATGCCGAACTTGTTCTTCTTGAGGCCGGTGCTGATGTAGGGGTGGGTCATCGGATCCACGTCCGGATTCACCCGCAGCGCCACGCCCGCCTTCTTCCGCAACCGCCCCGCCACGGTATCCAGCGCGAAAAGCTCCTGCGTGCTTTCCACGTTGAACATGAGGACGTTGCTGTTGAGTGCGTATTCGATTTCCTCTTCGGTCTTGCCCACGCCCGCGTACACGATCTTTTTCGGGTCGCATCCGGCCTTGAGCGCGCGGAACAGCTCGCCGCCCGACACGATGTCGCACCCCGCGCCGGCCTTCACCAGTTCGCGCAGCAGGCCGAGGTTGCTGTTGGCCTTCACGGCGAAGCAGACGAGGTGATCGACATCGGCAAAGGCGTCGTCAAACACCTTGTAGTGGCGCATCAGCGTTTCGTTGCTGTAGCAGTAAAACGGGGTACCGATTTCGGCGGCTATCTTATCAAGCGGCACGTTCTCGCAGAACATCTTGCCGTGCTGGTAATTGAAATGGTGCACGCGTTCCTCCTGGTTATTAAAACAAGGGGCTTATTTTACACTATTTTGATAAAGGCGAGGGATTTGGAAAAATTGGAAAAAGAAGAGCGGTGTAAAGAAGTGGTTATTTGAGTAGGCGAGGGTCAAAGGTGAAGGGTTCGGAACCGCCAACCACTATTTTCTTAAAATCCGCATGATTCGGATTCAAGATGTAGTTCGCTTCTTCCGGCATTACGGCGGACGGCACTTCCAGAATAGCGGTTCGCGCGTCCTCGAACCAGCGGGAGCCAAGGTGCGCCAAAGCCGGCGGGGGAGGGTAGCTCCGCCATCCGGCCGGTAAAGTAGCGGCTCCAAAAACCTCCCGCTTGCTCCATACGTCCTTTGGAATTTGCGCCGGTACGCATACATAATCCGGCATTTCCTCCGGGTCAACCTGCACCAATATCTCCAACACGCAAAGCGACCGCGAACTTGAAGTGTAGACCGCCTCACATCCGCTTTTATGCCACCTTCCGCTATTTAACTTTGCACCAAAGCCCCTATAGGCTTTATCGGCAAACCGGGCTTGCTCGAACCGGTAAACCGTTATCATCAGGAGTACAGCCCGTATTTGATCTGCCCTAGAACATCTTCCACAAGTCCCCTTCCCACATCGTCGCGGAGCAAAAAAAGCGGAACATTGTTTTCCAGCGCCCTGCATGGCTTGCGCATCCACCGGATAGCCTTGTCTTGATCGTCAAACGCATCAATCGCCTTAACGACGACTTCCGCTATCCTGAATAATGCCGAAGCTTCTTCATGCGGCAGACGCGCGGCTTTTGAGCGGCGCAGGATGGTTCTCTGCTCCAGGCCGAAAACCTTTGTTCCTTCCTTCCTTAGCTCAACCCTTACCACGCCCGAAAGGGATTTCATGGCGTTAAACGGCAAACTATGGGCATTCAGGTAATTAAATGCCGCAAGGCGCGTTTGGTACTTTTCGTAGAGCCTGTCTTGGCCCAATAAGTGCCAAGTCGCCGCCAAACCGTGCAACTTCACTTTTTCAGCAATTGCGGGCATTGCATCCTCCTATTCTATATTTGACAATCAATAATATCCGCCATTGTGACGACAAGGTGGCATTATGTCAAGGACAATGTGGCGCACACGGCCGCGGTATTAAAAACGGGACGGGCTATTCCAGCGAGTAGTCTTTCACTTTTTTGGTGAGGGTGTTGCGGTTGATCCCCAGCAACGCGGCGGTTTTGATTTTGTTGCCGCGGCATTTTATCAGTCCTTGCCGTATCGTCTCCGCTTCGGTCTGGCCGATGATGCGGCCGTATATTTCGTCGCCCCCCTGCTGGATGATGCGGGCGATCCAGTCCGCCATCTCCTCGGGGGCCTGATCCTCCACCGCGCTGAAGTGGTGCGGCATCAGCACCTCGTCGCTCCCCATGACCAGCGCCCGCTTGATGGCGTTTTGCAGCTGCCGGACGTTGCCGGGCCAGGGGCGCAGGGCCAGCGCCGCGCACGTTTCGTCGGCAATGCGCTTGCCGTTGCCGTACCGTTTTACAAAATAACGGGCCAGCAGCTCGATATCGCCGGTCCGCTTCCGCAGCGGCGGTACATGGATATTCAGCACGTTGAGGCGGTGATAGAGGTCCTCGCGGAACAGCCCTTCCTTCACCATAGCTTCCAGGTCGCGGTTGGTGGCGGCGGCGAAACGCACATCCACCGGCGTTGCTTTGCGCCCGCCGAGCGGCGTTATCTTCCCTTCTTCCAGCAGCCGCAACAGTTTTACCTGCATCTTGGGGCCGATCTCGCCGATCTCATCCATAAAAAGAGTGCCGCCGTCGGCTTCTTCCACCAGCCCTTTTTGGTCGCGGTCGGCCCCGGTGAAAGCCCCCTTGAGGTGGCCGAAAAGTTCGCTCTCCATCAGGTCTTTCGGGATGGCGGAGCAGTTCACGGTGACGAACGGCCCGCCCGCCCGGTCGGAAAACTCGTGCAGGTTGCGCGCCACCAGCTCTTTGCCGCTGCCGCTCTCGCCGGTGATAAGCGCGGTGAAGTGCGATGCGGCGGCCTTGCCGATCTTTTTGAACAGCGATTGCATCGGCGCGCTGCGCCCGATGATTTCATAGCGGCCCGGCGCGGCGGCCTCCGGCGCGGCATCTTTCGCCGCCCCCAGCAGCATTGTCCGTTGTTCGATGCGGTCGAGGATCTGTTCGATCTCGTTGAGGTCCAGCGGCTTCACCAGGTATTCAAACGCGCCCCGTTTCACCGCCTTGATGGCGTTATCCATGGTGGCGTCCGCCGTCATCACCACGCAGGGGGTGGCGATGCCCCGTTCTTTGATCCAGCCCAGCAGGTCCAGCCCCTGCCCGTCCGGCAGGCGGATATCGAGGAATGCGGCGAAGAAGCGCCCGGCCTGCAGTTTTTCTTTCGCCTCCGCGATGGTGGCGGCGGTGGCGGCGCCATACCCCTTGCGCTGCACCGTACGGGAAAGCACGAGGCGGAGCGATGCCTCGTCCTCGACGATGAGTATGGCTTTGTCGTGTTTCACGGCGGCGCGGCTACCGCTGTCCTTCTTCCCCGGCGGCGGGATTTTTCAGGTTTTGTTCGATAAGCCGTTCAGGCATCAGCTGTTTGAATTCGGAAATATCTTTTTCCAGCGCGGCGATCTGTTTCCGCTGCCGGCGGATGACTCCATGCAGCCGCAGCTGTTCATACACCGCGAAAAGCATGGTGAGCAGGATGCCGGAGGCCGCCGCGGTGAGAAGGGCGAAAAAAAGCGGCATCGGCCCGGCGCGGTAGCCGAAATAGTATTGGATGGTGACCTGCGGCTCCATGTTGCGCACGCCCAACGTGATGAGGAAAATCAGTATCGCCAGCCCCAGTAGAAATCGGATGGCCGTCATGGGTTAAGGTTCCTTCTTTTCCCTAAGACCGGCGTCTGGCGCGGCCGGCCGCCGTTTGCCGCCGTGTCCCAGCGCCGCATCCCGCTCGCGGTACGAATGCGCGCGGAGGGCGTCTATCTCCCGCGCCGTCAGTTCTATCTCGTCCTCTATCCGCAGCAGCGAATCCAGCTCCACGGCGGCCCCTTCATCGGGGATTTCGGTGATCCGTCCCTCTTTGTACGCCTTGTAATAGCGTTCCCCCAGCCGCCGGTAACATTGATCGCGCGCGCTGGAATAATTCGCCACGATGAGTTTGTAGATGAAAGTATCCTTTTGCTCCCGCAAGTGGCTGGCGATGACGGCCACGAGGCGTTTTATGTCTTCCCACATGGCTTTACTTCGCCGGTGGCGGAGATGGCTGATTGGCGGCGGGGGCGGGCGGCGCGGCCGCCGGTTCCGGTATCGCCGATGCGGCGGGCGGCGCGGCCTGTTCGGCGGGAAGCGCCTCGGGGGCCTTTTCATCCAGCATCGCCAGAAGTTCCTTCACCTCGTTGCGAAGCTCCTCGATCTTCGCCAGCGCTTCCGGCTCCCCCTGGTATTCCACCGTCATCGCATCCAACGTGCGGGTGGTGCGTATCAGCTCTATCTTCAGCGCGGCCGGGGCGGGACTGCCGGAATGCTTCAGCTCGTCCACGGCGGTCAACGCCTGTTGAACGCGCGTTTCGGCCGACTTGATGTCCACATTGGAACGGTAAAAGAAGACCGCCGCCAGCACCACCGCCACGATGCCTATCACCAGCGAAGTGACCGATAGGGCGGTTCCGGACGCGCGTTGATCGGCATGTTCCTCTTCCGGCGGCTCCGGCTCGGGAAGCGGGCTGTAGAGGGGGCGTTCGGCGGGCGGGTATTTACGTTCGGATTTCTCGGCCAAGCGCCTGCGTTCGCGCTCGGCGGCGTTGCCGCTTTCGCCCGGCGGAATCTCGCTATAACCCCAAGAGCTGTCTTCCATGCCCCTATCTTACCGGAACATGGCGAAAAGTCTCAACTATTGATTCCTGCACTGATAATGTCCTATACTGCCCCCAAGGGGGTGACATATGCGGCCTTTGGGAAATCCTGGGGAATTGGAACGGCGTCGTCTCGAAGCGGTTAAGTTGTTACAGAGTGGCCATCAGCCAGTTGCCGTAGCGCGGCAATTGGGGGTGGATCGGCGAAGCGTCCGGCGGTGGCATGCCGCTTATCGGAAGAATGGCAAAAAAGGACTCAAGGCGGTTCCCAATCCC
>JAHFEJ010000065.1 GCA_023248535.1 Nitrospinales bacterium
AGATCGATCCCTATGTAGTTCATGATTCCCTCCTCAAAAACACGCCGTTTACCTAAATAATAACGTCGTATCAGGAACCCCTACTCGTGAGCTTATCGTATCAGAATTCATTCTGTTGTTTGTCCGCAAGGGCCGAAAGCTTGATTTGACTATTTTTGCCGGGACTCAGACTATTAACTTCCTAAGGAAGAAAGTGCACAAACAGAGGTCATCTGGGAAATGTCGGTTAAAAGAGGGATTTTAAGATGGGAAGCAAGACGTTAAACAAGGGACAGTGGCTCATTACCGAAGGCGACTCGCGGATGTTTCATCTTTACCGGCTTATCGAAGGCCGGGTATCGATCCATTCAAAAGGGAAAAAGATCAACGAAGTGGAAGTCAAGCCGGGCGGCACACCCCGCGTGCTTGGCATCCTGGCCCTCTTCAACGACCGCAAGCCGACCGCTTCGGTGCGGGCGGAAACCGATGTGGAAGTTGAAACCCCCTACATGGATCACATCATGGGCCTTATCAGGAACGAATTGCCCCTGAACCGGGACGATCTTTCCGCCGTCATCGAATCGATCGAGCTTTACTCCGCCATCGAAAGGGCGCGCGGCAGGCTGGCCGAGATCGGCACGGTGAAGCTGAGCGTTCCCGCCAAGGGCAAAGGGGAAGTCAGGGAAGTATTCAACGAGCTGAAAGAGCTTTACGAAACTCTCTCGGCACGGGAAAAACGGAAATAGCGCCTTCACCATTGCCGGGGGACAGCTCGTCTCCCGGCTTTTTTTTTGCCCGTCCCACTTGTGTCTCATGGTCAAAATCCGGCGGCTGGCGGCGAAAAAGCCGGTTATCACCCGGCGGGAATTTCAATTAGAATAGTTGCACTGGATCGATTGAACCCAAGCGGAATGGATCATTTCTGAAAGCGGGGGAAACGGTGGAAAACGGACTGGGCAAGATACTGATCGTGGACGATTCCGACGATATCCGCCTCCTCCTTACAGAAACGCTTACCCGTGGCGGCTATTCGGTCATCTCCGCCGAAAACGGCAAAGAAGGCGCCGAAAAATATTTTCAGCACACCGACATCAGCCTGGTCATTACCGACATGGACATGCCGGTGCTTGACGGCCTGGGGCTTCTGGCAAAACTCCGGGCCGCCAAATCGGAAGTTCCGATACTGGTGCTGACCGGCAGGAAGGACGAGGACTCCGCCATAAAGGCCGTCCACGCCGGCGCGGACGATTACATCGTGAAGGATGGGAATATCCGCGACGAGATACTCCTTCACGCACGGAAAGTTTTTGAGATCCGCAAAATAACCAATGAGAACAAACGTCTCTATGCCCAGCTTGAGGCGCGCAACCAGTTCATCCAAAAGATTTTCGGGCGCTACATGTCCGGCGAGGTGGTGGAAAAACTGCTGGAATCGCCCGATGGGCTGAAGCTGGGCGGGGAAAGCGTCAAAGCCACGGTGATGATGACGGATTTACGCGGGTTTTCCTCCATATCCGAAGCCTATAGCGCGGAAACCATCGTGGACATGCTGAACGGCTACCTGAAAGATATGACCGGCATCATCTCGAAACATTCCGGCGTGATAAACGAAATCATTGGCGATGCATTGCTGGTGCTGTTCGGCGCGCCGGTTTCCCGCCCGGACGATGCCGCCCGCGCCATCGCCTGCGCGGTGGAAATGCAGTTGGCCATGGAACAGGTGAACCGGCGGCACCGGGAATCGGGGTTGGTGGAGCTTGTGATGGGGATCGGGCTGAACACGGGAACGGTGGTGGCCGGCAACATCGGGTCGGATATCCGTGCGAAATACGCCGTGGTGGGAAGCGCGGTCAACTTGGCGGGCAGGGTGGAATCGCTGACGGTCGGGGGACAGATACTCGCCACCGAATCGGTGTTGAAGGACGCCGGCGTGGAGGTGCAAACGGACGGGGAATTTTTTATCCCGTTCAAGGGGTTCAGCAAACCGACCATGATCTACGATGTGATGGGCATTAAAGGACAATTCGATCTTTCGCTTCCTGAGAAGCGGATGAAATTCGCCTTGCTGCGGCCCCCCATAGCGGTTGAATGTGAAATTCTTGAGGAAAAACATTCCAGCGGGGAAAAATTTCCCGCCATCATTGCCGGCCTTTCGGAAAAAGGAGGGCTTATACACCCCGATAAACCGCTTGCCCCTTTCTTTAACGTCAAGTTGTCGCTCACCGGAGCGCTAAAATCCGGGAGGGAAGCGCCGCTTTACGCCAAGATCACCAAGGATCGCCGCAACGGAGAGTACGAAGCCCATTTCACGTTTATCCCGCGCGAGATACGCGACCTGTTCTTGGAGCTTGCGGGGAAAAACGGCGCCTGATCCCGGCGTAACCGGCACACAGTATCGCGTTATCCGCTGCGGCTGGCGTTTACATGTTTCGCCATTGCCGCTAAATTGACATGGAGGCAAGGCTATGAGAATCTCTTGGAAGGAGCAAGAATTATGTTTGACCGGATAACGTTTGATTCCCGGATAATGGGCGGGCGGGCCTGCATTCGCGGGATGCGGATACCGGTATCCGTCATCGTGGGGCAGATTGCCCACGGCTCCACTTTTGCCGAAATTCTTAAAGAGTATCCCGATCTTGAAAAAGAGGATATCCGGCAGGCCATCGAATATGCCGCATGGCTGGCTCAAGAAGAAGTCCATACCAACTAGGCGGGCCTATGCGTTTTCTTGCCGATATGGGTGTCAGCCTGAAAGTGGTGGAATGGCTTAAAACTCAAGGGCACGATGTAAAGCACCTGCGGGACGAAAGTCTCCAGCGCATTCCCAACGGTCAAATTTTTTACAAGGCAATTCAGGAAAAACGGATCGTTCTGACTTTCGACCTGGACTTCGGTGAAATAGCCGCCCTCTCAAAACTTAAAAATGTGAGCGTCATTGTCTTCCGGCTACATAACACTACCGCTGACAACGTGAACAAACGTCTTGCCGACATTTTGGCTCATTCCGCCGTTGCTTTGGAAGAAGGAGCAATCATTCTAGCTGAACAGAGCCGTTATCGTGTAAGGCATTTGCCGATAAAATAATCAACTTTACCGGCTGCGGCGTTGTACCCAGAGGGCGAAGAACGGATCAGCGAACACCCACCGCTTGCCGCGTTTGTGCAGAATGCCCTTGGCGTCGAGCGCGCGTATCGCCGCTTGCAGGTTGGTCGCGGTCTTGAAGCCGAACTCCTTTATGAACCCTTCGGAGTAGATGTTCCTTTCCCCGCCGCGCGTAAGGCCGTAAAGCACCCCCCGCTGGCGGGAGTTGAGCAGTTCCCACACCTGCCCGTGGGCGGACGCCGCACCGGCAAGAATATCGTCCACCGCGCGGCCGAGGGCATCAACATCCGGCGCTTTTTCACAATGGCGGCCGTATGCGCGGGCGATGGCGAGGCTGGTCTCCAGTTTGCCGTCCGCCAGCCGGACAATGGCCGCGGCGGTTTCGGCATTTAACGGAAGCCCTTCTTTACCGAAGCCTTCTATCAGGAAAGCTTTCAGGGCGTTTTGCGGCACCAGCGCCGCGCCGTTGAGGATCCGCACCCGGCCCGGCACGGTATCATTTAGTTTTTGCGCGGTCTTTGCAATGCCGGAGCCGATCATGATGTGGCTGGTATTAGTATGCCCCTTCACCCTGCCGGCGAAAAGACGCGGTCCCTCCGCCCCAAAAATTTCTTCGATCCGGCCAAAACAGTTCCAGATCACCGTCGCGCCGCGGCCCTCTTTCACCCCCATCAACTCGGGCAGATCGACGAGGTTGGCGAATATTTTATGGGGTTCGGTGCCGTAATCGATGTCAACATGCGGATGTTCGTCCATCACCAGGCGGGGGGTGGCGGTCGGTATCAGCTTCTTCAGTGCCCCTTCGATCCTGCCCAGATCGCCGGCGAACGTCTGAACGAATGAGCGCGCCAACATCTTGACCAAATGTTCGTCACCGGTGGCCATGTGGAGGTCGGCGTGAAAAAGAAGCCGTTCCCCACGGCTTAAATGTTCGGCAAGATGTCCGGCGAATAAAGCCGCGCCGCAGCCCGGCTCAAATTCAAAGGCGAAATGAAAGTTCCCGTTGATCCCTTCGGTAATTGCCGTGGCGGTATCCGCCGCGATTAGCGGGCCGAAAGGATTTGGATTGAACAACTGATGCATGCGGCGTGTCCCGCGGGGCTATATCTGGCTTTTTTCGATAAATCGCACCAGGTCACGCTGGGTGATAACCCCAAAGTGGCGTTTATCGGAGGCGACAACCGCAATTTCGCGCATCTTCATCTTGACCATGTTGATAACCGCTTCGCGCAAGGAGGTGTCGCCCATGGCCACCGCGAATTTTTTCAGCATTTTTGTTTCGGCGGTTCCCGCGAGGGGCTTGGCGCTTTTGGCGGCCAGCCTGGCGAAAACGCCGTCGGTGATGATTCCCGCGGGTTTGCCGTTCTTCAAAATCACGGCACAGGCGGAACGGTGCTCGATCATCATCCTGACAATTTTTTTCAACGGGGTTTTCGGTGTGGCGGTAAGCCCCGGCTGGGCCAGCGCGGCAACCGGTTGGTTGTACGGGAACGCGCGTTTCGCGAAAGCCTTGATGATATCGCCGTTGGTGACGATACCGGCGAGGCGGTTGTGGTCATCCACAATGATGAACCGCCGCACGTCGAACCGTTCCATTTGGCGCGCCGCCGAGAACAGGTCGTCGTTCTCCTCGATCGGCATCACGGGGGTATGCATGACCGCTTCCATGGCCGTCGTCCCCATATCCTGCCCGCTGTCGAGAACCGAGAGCAGGTCGAACTTGGTAAAAATCCCGATAGGCATTTTCTTCTCCGCCACCACCACGCAACTGAGATTTTTTTGGGCGATTTTACGGACGGCTTCTTTTACGGTGGTTTTACGGGTCACTGTGGCGACGGGCCGGGTCATTATCGATTTAATATCCAACCTTCACCTCCTCGGTAGCGACTAACAAGCATAATCCCTTATATGGCGGCATTTTTCAAGTGCCCGCTTGCGGGCCGGGTTCCCAACCGGGACTTTCCCGCTTGCCCGCGCCGCCGTTTCCCCATTCCTGGCGCGAAATTGTTTCTCCCCGCATGGCTCTGCGCTATAATGCGCTGGTGATAATTACCAAACAAAAGCCGTTCGCCGAGATACTGAAGGGGGTGCGCGGCGCGCAATCGCTTTTCATCTTCGGATGCGGAGATTGCGCCACGCTCTGCCGCACCGGCGGCGAAGCCGAGATCGCCGCAATGGCCGAAAAGCTGGCCGCCGAAGGGGTGACCGTCACCGGCGGCACCGTACCGCACACCACCTGCCACGAGCTGGATGTGCAGCGCATCGGGCGGCAGTTCAAAGAGGAGATCGGCAAATCCGGCGCCATCCTGGTGCTCGCCTGCGGCGCGGGAGTGCAGGCGGTGGGGGATTCGCTGGATAAGCCGGTCATCAGCGGCTGCGATTCGCTCTTCATCGGCAACTCGAAACGGCAGATGAATTTTTACGAAAAGTGCAGCGCCTGTGGCGATTGCGTGCTGAATGAAACGGCGGGCCTATGCCCTGAAACCCGCTGCCCCAAGGGGCTGCTTAACGGACCCTGCGGCGGCGCGGTGCGCGGCATGTGCGAAGTGGATCAAACCAACAAATGCGTCTGGATAGAAATATACGAACGCCTAAAAAGCCAGGGCCGCCTTGACGGCCTTATGGAAATAACCGCCCCAAAAGAACGAAGAAAGGCGAACATGCCGCACAAAATCGAGCAGCCCGTCCGCTCCGCCAAATAAGCGCCGCCATGTCAAAGTTTCAGGAAAGCCTCAGCCGGTTCTGTATTACCGCCGAAATTCCCCCTCCCAAAGGGGCCGATGCATCTTCATACCTTCGCATCGCCGAAAAAACCGTCGGCCGGGTTGATGGCGTGAACGTGACGGACAACCAGCGCGGCATGATGCGGATGTCTTCCCTCGTGTTCTGCAAGCTGCTGAAAGACATCGGCTGTGAGCCGATCTGGCAGGTGGCCTGCCGCGACCGGAACCGCCTGGCCCTGCAGAGCGACATGCTGGGCGCGATGGCCTTCGGCATCGAGAACCTCTGCGCGATGACCGGCGATTTCCCGACGATGGGGGACAACCCGGATGCCCGTCCGGTATACGATCTCGACAGCATGCAGCTTCTCAAGGCCGCCAACGACCTCGCGCGCGGCGTGGCGATGAACGGCAAGCCGGTCAAAAACGTGCGCCCTTTCTTCACCGGCGCCGTCATCAACCCTTTCTACGAGCCGTTTGAACTGGAATTGCTCAAAACGAAAAAGAAGATCGCCGCCGGCGCGCGGTTTTTCCAGACACAACCGTTCTTCGATATTCCATCGGTGGAAAAATTCCTCGGCACGGTGAAGGGGCTGGATGCGGCGTTTCTCATCGGCGTTACACCGCTGAAAGGGGAAAAGATGATCACGTTCCTCAACGAAAAGGTGCTTACCACCCCCATCCCCGCCGAAGTGACGGCCCGGATTACCGGCGCCGCCGATCAGACGCGGGAAGGGCTGTTGGCTGCCGCGGAATTCGTAAACGCCATGCGGAACAGGGCGCACGGCGTACACCTCATGCCCATCGGGCAGGAGGAGAACCTGCCGCCGCTGCTGGACATGATAGAGGCGGGGAAATGAACAACGCGGCGCTTAACAAAAAGCCGGCGTGGCTGCGCAAACAGCTTGGCTTCGGGGCCACCGCCAAATTAAAGGCTGAGTTGCGCGGGAAAAACCTGCACACCGTTTGCGAAAGCGCCAAATGCCCCAACATCGGCGAATGCTTTTCGCGGAAGACGGCCACGTTCCTCATCCTGGGAAACGCTTGCACCCGCACCTGCACCTTCTGCGCGGTGGACAAAGGGAAGGCCGCGCCGCTTGATCCGCACGAACCAGAGAACGTGGCCCGCATGATAAAAGAGATGGCCCTCCGTTATGTGGTCATCACCAGCGTAACACGCGACGACCTGCCGGACGGCGGGGCGGCCCACTATGTGGCGGTCATGCGCGCCGTCCGCCGCGAAAACCCCGGCGTGCTCATCGAGCTGTTGATACCCGACTTTTCCGGCAATTGGGATGCGCTAAATATGGTGCTGGGGGAACGGCCGGATGTTTTGAACCACAATGTTGAAACCGTTCCGGCGCTGTATCCGCGCGTCCGGCCGGGGGCGGATTTCGGGATGTCGCTTGAGGTATTGCGGCGGGCGGCGGGATGCGGCCTTGCCGCCAAATCGGGTATCATGGTTGGTCTGGGCGAAACGGAAGAAGAGCTTGTGGCCGCCTTTGCGGCATTGAAGGAAGCCGGCGTGCGGATACTGACGCTGGGGCAGTACCTTGCCCCTTCGCGCAACCACGCACCGGTGGCAAGGTATTACGAAGAAGAGTTTTACGAACGGCTTTCCCGCGCGGCGCGGGCCGCCGGTATTGAAAAAGTTTTTGCCGGGCCTTTTGTGAGGAGTTCGTACATGGCTGAAGAGGTTGGTGCACTGTGAATTTTAATTTTCCACGTATAAAACGGCTTCCCCCCTACATACTGGCGGAGGTCACGCGCCTCAAGATGGAAGCGCGCCAGCGGGGGGAAGATATCATCGATTTCGGAATGGGAAACCCCGACCAGCCAACCCCCGATTTCATCGTCGACAAAATGATCGAGGCTACCCGGAAGGGGCATAACCACCGTTACTCCGCCTCGAAGGGGATCAACAAGCTGCGGCTGGCCGTCACCGACTGGTACAAGCGCCGTTACAACGTCGATCTCAACAAAGACAGCGAGGTGGTCGTCACCATCGGCTCGAAGGAGGGGATCTCGCACCTTGCGCTCGCCTGCTTCGGCCCCGGCGACAACGTGCTGGTGCCCACCCCCACCTATTCCATCCACACCTACGCCATCGTCATTGCGGGAGCCGATGTCATCAGCGTGCCGCTTACCGGCGACAAGGATTTTTTTGAAAGCTGCATGGAGGCCTACAACCGCTCCTGGCCGCGGCCCAAGGCGCTCATCATCAACTTCCCGCACAACCCGACCACCGCGACGGTGGAGCGGGAATTTTTCGAACGGGTGGTGAAATTCGCCAAGGAAAACGAGGTGATGATCATCCACGATCTCGCTTACGCCGATATTGTATTTGACGGTTACAAGTCGCCCAGTTTCCTCGCCACCCCCGGAGCCAAAGAGGTGGGGGTGGAGATTTTCACGCTCTCCAAGAGCTACAACATGCCCGGCTGGCGCGTCGGCTTCGTCTGCGGCAACAAGGAGATGGTGCAGGCGCTGACCTATCTGAAAGGCTATCTCGATTACGGCATGTTCCAGCCGATCCAGATCGCCAGCATCATCGCGCTCAACAAGGGGGACGACGCGTCGAAAGAAATAGCCGCCATGTATCAGGAGCGGCGCGATGTACTCTGCGACGGGCTTAACCGGATCGGCTGGCATGTGGAAAAACCG
Source organism: Nitrospinales bacterium (assembly GCA_023248535.1). Classification (GTDB taxonomy): domain Bacteria; phylum Nitrospinota_A; class UBA7883; order JACRGQ01; family JACRGQ01; genus JACRGQ01. The sequence goes on from JAHFEJ010000065.1 coordinate 8,466, forward strand.
AAAGCGACCATGTTCGTCTGGGCGCGCATCCCGGAAAAATTCCGGGCGATGGGATCCCTTGAATTCGGCAAGCTGCTGCTGAAAGAGGCGAAGGTCGCCGTTACCCCCGGCATCGGCTTTGGCCGCGAGGGGGATGAATACGTCCGTTTCGCGCTGGTCGAAAACGAGCACCGCACCCGGCAGGCGGTTCGCGGCATCAAAGGGGTTCTTTCGTGAGAACGATCGGTGTCGGCCTGCTTGGCTGCGGCGTGGTCGGCTCGGCCGTGGCGCGGCTGGTGCGCGAAAACGCCGATGCCATAGCCGCCCGTTGCGGCGCGCGGTTTGAAATACGGAAAATCGCGGTAAAGAACCGGCGTAAAAAACATCCCGGCGTTCCCGCGCGCCTGTTTACCTCCGTCGACAAAGTGGTATCCTCGCCCAGCGTTGATCTGGTGGTGGAGGTGATGGGCGGGGAAGAAGAAGCCTTCCGCGCCATCATGATGGCCATCGCCAACAAAAAACATGTCGTAACGGCCAACAAGCTGCTGCTGGCGAAACGGGGCGAAGAAATTTTTTCAGCCGCCATCGCCGCCGGGATCGAGGTCGGCTTTGAAGCGGCCGTGGCCGGAGCCGTTCCGGTGATCCGCACGCTAAAAGAAGCGGTCGCCAGCGGCACGGTGCGCTCCGTGCAAGGCATCATCAATGGCACCAGCAACTACATCCTCACCAGCATGAAGGACGGCACCGTCAGCTTCGCCGATGCACTGGCCGCCGCCCAAAAGCTGGGTTACGCGGAAGCCGACCCCACCTTCGACGTGGAGGGCACCGACGCCGCCCACAAGGTTGCCATCCTGGCGAGCCTTGCATTCGGCTCGCCGGTCGATTTCTCAAAAGTCCATATTGAAGGCATCAGCGGCCTCGCGCCCGAGGATTTCGAATTCGCCCGGCAGTTCGGCCGCGTGATCAAGCTTCTGGCCGTTGCGCGGATGGAAGAAAACAGGCTTGACGTGCGGGTACACCCGGTTATGGTCGCCGCCGCGCGGCCCATCGCCGCGGTCAACGGCGTCACCAATGCCGTGGAGATAAACGTGAGCGACGCCGGACGGCTGATGCTGATCGGCCCCGGCGCGGGGGGCAACGCCACCGCCAGCGCCGTCATCGCCAATATGGCCGACATCGCCCGCGACATGATCCTGGGAGCCGTTGGACGAATCAGCCCATTCGGCTTTATGGACCGCGCCCGTAAAAAACTGCCGATGATGCCGGTCGGCGAGATAACCGGCGGCTATTACCTCCGATTCACGGTGGAAGACAAACCGGGAGTTCTGGCCGCCATGGCGGGGATTTTGGGGGATAATGGAATCAGCATCGATTCGGTGATACAGAAAGGGCGGTCGGGCGGCGTGGTGCCGCTGGTGATCCTTACCCATCACGCGAAGGAACGGGATGTGCATACCGCCATGAAAAAGATCGGCAAGCTGCGAAGCACGAGAAACAGGGCGATGATCATCCGCCTCGACAACGGAGAATAGGCATCATGGGCATCAAGAGGATCATTTTGCTCGGCGACGGCATGCCGGACGAAGCAATAGAGGCGCTGGGGGGCAGGACCCCGTTGCAGGCCGCCCGTACCCCCAACATGGACCGGATGGCGAGGGAGGGAACCGTCGGCTGGGTGAAAACCACGCCGGACGGCTATTCCCCCGGCAGCGACGTGACCAACATGGGAATTTTAGGGTACGACCCGAAAAAATATTATACGGGCCGCGCCCCGCTGGAAGCCGCGGCGATGGGCATCAACCTGGGCCCCAAGGATGTGGCGTACCGTTGCAACCTTGTTACGCTGGAGCCGACCACGGAAGGGGTCATCATGGCCGATTTCTCGGCCGGCCACATCGAAACCGATGTTGCGGAACAGTTGATCCGGGACCTTGATGCCTATTTTGGAAACGATTCCGAGGTGCGCTTCCATCCGGGGGTGAGCTACCGCCATCTGATGGTCTGGAAAAACGGCATCGAAGATGTGAAGTGCACCCCCCCGCACGACATCAGCGGCAAGAATATAAAAGATTACCTGCCGCAGGGGGCCAAAGGGGAAAAGTTGCGCCACATCATCAGCGAAACGCAGATTTTTCTGAAAAACCACAAGCTTAACAAAGAGCGCGTTCACGCGAAAAAACCGGCGGCAAACTCCATCTGGCTTTGGGGCCAAGGGAAAGCCCCCACCATGCCGACGCTCAAGGATTTCCGCGGACTCACCGGCAGCATGATCTCGGCCGTTGATTTAATGAAGGGGATCGGCGTGCTGGCGGGGATGGAGGTCATCAACGTTCCCGGCGCCACCGGCTACATCGACACCAATTACGCGGGAAAGGCCCAAGCCGCCATCGATGCGCTGAAGAAGAAGGATATCGTCTACATCCACCTTGAAGCGCCGGATGAATCCAGCCACGCCGGTTCGCTGGAAAACAAGATCAAGGCGATCGAGGACTTCGACCAAAAAATCGTCGGCCCTCTGCTGGACGCCATCAAAAAACTGAACGGGCGGGCGATGGTGCTTTCCGATCACCCCTGCCCCCTTTCCACCATGACGCATTCGCGCGGCGACGTGCCGTTCGCCATGTGGCCCGCCATCGGCGAAGGCAGCCCGGCCGAGGTGTACGATGAAAGCATTATCGGCAGGAACGGGGGCCTTTATTTCGACGAAGCGCCAAAGCTTTTCGAGAGGTTTATTAGGGACTGATTTTCTTCCGGGAGCTTTTGATGCAACTTGATCCGGGTTTAGTCATTCTGAAAAAAAGCCGGCTTATCTGCCCGTTTGCGGCCACACCGGATCAATACGGAATGAAGACCCCGCTGGAGATCCCACTCTTCTGCTGGTTTAAAGCGGAAAATATGAAGGCGGAAGGAGACCGGCTGGAACCGCTCTTCGTAGAATGCCCTTTCACCGCCGATTTTGAATCCTGTTCCATCTACCAAACCAACGTCCCCCCGCTGTAAGTCTCTTACCGCCGATTGTGGTAAGGTAAAAGTCGATATTGCGGCGGAAACGCGCCGATGCGGATGGTAAAACTCCATTTGTAAGACACAAAAAAAGGGGGGGGAGTGCGGTTTTTTTTCCGGGTTGCTCTTTTTTTAGCATACGCCGCCGTTGCCGCCGCGGCTGAAGGGCCAATCCAGCTGGAGGCCGCCGGACAAACCGTGTTGGTGGATCAGAGTGCGGCGTGGCTGAAGGATTCCAGCGGTTCCCTCACCATAGAAGGGGCATACGCCCGCCGCGCGGAATTCAAAAAATCACAAAACTCCTCGCTTAATTTCGGCCTCTCCACGGTCCCTTTTTGGCTCTACTTTGAAGTGGAAAACCCCTCGCCGCTTCCCCGCCAGTGGGTATACGAGGCGAGCGACACGGTGATGGATTATGTAGACATATATGTGCGCCGTCCGGACGGGGGATGGGAACACAAAAGGGCTGGCGACCGCGTTCTTCCGGCGGCAAAGGAGCTTGACCCCCGTAAACCTTCGTTTCTTTTTGCCGCGCCGCCGGTAACACGCCAGGAAGTATTTGTCCAATACCGCATGGAACCGGTCGGGGCGCAAAACCTTACGGCCCACATATATTCCCCGGACCGGTTTGAACAGGGGAGCCGGACGGAAATGTATTTTTATGGAATTTTTTACGGCGCCCTTATCATCATGTTTCTCTACAATTTCTTCATCTGGCTTTCGGTGCGGGACATCAGCTACCTGTACTATGTCGCCTATCAACTGGTTGTGGGCCTCTTTTGGCTGGGAATGAACGGTTTCGGCATTACTTACGTCTGGCCGGAATTTCAGGAGCTGGGGCGGCATATCACCGTTCCCTTGGTGGGGCTGTCGCTAGTGACGGCGAATCTTTTCATGCAAAGCTTTCTCCGCACCCGCGAGCATCATCCCGGGTTCCACCGCTTCTCCCACCTGGTTCACGCGCTGGGGGCCGCCAATATTCTGCTCTGGCTCCTTGGCTGGCCTCTTTACGCGATCCCGCTCGCGTATTTCTCCACACTAACCGTTCTTGTTTTCCTTGTCGGCGGCGTATTGGCCATGCGCAAAGGATACGGCCCCGCCCGTTATTACACATTGGCGTGGACAATGTTCATAGGAGGAACCTGCGTTTACGCACTCAAAGATATGGGCGTGTTGCCGTATAACGCCTTCACCAACTGGTCGGCGCAAGGGGGCGGCCTGGTTGAGATGGCGCTTCTTTCATTTGCGCTGGCAGACCGGATCAAGACGCTTAACGACGAAAAAACCGCCGCCGAACAGGAGGTTCAGACGGCCTTGACCCGCGCCAAAGAGGAACTGGCGCGGAAAGTGGCGGAGCGCACCGGCGAACTGCAACGGCAAATGGAACGGGCCGAGCAAGCCACGGCGCTTAAAGACAACTATGTAACGCTGGTCTCGCATGATCTCCGTTCCCCGCTGGCCTCGCTGCTGAGCATGATCCGTTTCCTCAAAATGGGAATTAACACGCCCGCCGTGGCGGAAACCGTGCCGGAGCTTTTGGACAAGGCCCATCTTAGCCTGGAGGCGATGCTCCACATGATCGATCAGCTCCTCGATATCAACCGGCTGCAAAGCGGCGCGCACGAACTGCGGCTGCGGTATGTGGCCGTGCGCGAACTGGCCGGCGCGAAAACAAGCCTTTTATCCCATGCGGCGTCAGACAAGCGGATCACGGTGCATAACGATCTTCCCAACGATATGCGCATAGTTGGCGACTATCATCTCATTGGAGAGGTGATCGCCAACGTTATCTCCAACGCGGTCAAGTTCACGCCGGTCGGCGGGCATGTGCGCATATTCGCCCCGGCGGGATCGGGGAGGGTAATCGCCGTCGATGACAACGGAGTGGGCATTGCCCCCGAATTGATCCCCCGCCTCTTCGCCCATGAAATCAAGGCCATGTCATGCGGTACAGCCGGGGAAAAAGGAAGCGGCCTCGGCCTGCCGTATTGCATGGATATCATGCGGGTGCACGGCGGGAACATTTCAATGGAACAAAAAGCCTCCGGGGGAACTGTCTTTTTTATCAGCTTCCCCCGGTTGGCCTACACCGTGATGGTGGTGGACGATCAGGAGACATACCGCGGGATTGTGCGCAAAATGCTTTCACGTTTTAGAAGCGTAACCGTGATCGAGGCCCTCGATGGCCGCGACGCCCTGGAACAGATGAAGGGTCATTGTCCCGATCTCATCATAACCGGCACACAAATGCCAAACATGACCGGTATGGATATGCTGGCCTCGCTGCGGAATAAAACCGGTTATCAAAACGTGCCGGTGCTTTTGATGAATTCCCCACTTGCCTCCGGCCAAGGATTAGATGCCGAAAACAGGGCGAAAGCCGAGGAATTGGAGGTTGCCGGTTTTATAGCCAAGCCTATCGTTGAAGGCGACTTCATCGCCCTTGTCGGCAAACTGTTGCCGCTTTCAGAGTAACCTGCCGCCGCCGGTATCCGGCGGGATCACACCGCGCGCTTGCCGCCCCAGAGGATGCGGTGCAACTGGAGGTTGAGCCGGAGCGGCAGGCCGCTCTCAAGAATCCACTTGGCCGCATCCTGCTCCGCAACCATGCCGGCGGCGGGTGAAATGTTCACGGTAAGAATATCGGTAAGACCGTGTTTTTTTACATGGCGCGCCGCCCAATCGAAATCGGCGCGGGAGGTGATCACAAATTTTATTTCGTCTTTTTTTCCCAAATGCTTGAGGTTATCCCACAAAAAGCTTTTCCCCGCGCCGCTGCCCGGCGTTTTGATGTCAACGATTTTTACCGCCTCGTCCGGCAACGTGGAAATATCAAACGAGCCGTTGGTTTCCACCATGACCGTGAATCCGAGGCTCAGCAGGCGGCGGGCCAACACAACCGTTCCGGGCTGGGCCATCGGTTCCCCGCCGGTTATTTCCACCAGACGGCAGCCGTATTTCCCCACTTCTTCGACGATCTCCCCGATGCGGGCCTCATGCCCTTCCTGATACGCGTAAGGGGTATCGCAGTAACCGCAGCGGAGGTTGCAGCCGGTAAGCCGCACCAGCACGCACGGCAATCCCTGCCGGGACGATTCCCCTTGCAGGGAAAAAAATATTTCGTTCAGGATCACGGGGACATTATGTGCCATCAACCATCAGCCTATCACAGGAAATACGGGGAAAGGAGGGGCGGATCATTCGCTATGGTGAACCGGATGGGCTTGGCCCGCTTTCCGTTTTTTGCCCCCTTCGGCATTTTCTTCCAGGTGCTTCTTGAATTCCGCGCTTTCGAAATAGCGGATGCTGTTGGCGGCCGCCCGCTGTTCGGCATCTTTCTTACTTCGCCCATCGGCGCCGCCGAGCTTGTGCTCCTTAGCCCAAACCTCGATCTCAAACCGGCGGGAATGCGAGGGCCCTTTTTCCGCCACCACGCGGTAATGCGGGTCGGCGGCAAAATAGCTCTGACAGTATTTTTGCAAAATCCCCTTGTAATTGCTCGATTCACGTTCCGGCGGATGGATAATGATGTCTTCCTTCGCGTGGCGCAGCAGATAGGCTTTCGCTTTCAGAAAGCCGCCATCAAGGAAAATGGCTCCCAAAACCGCCTCGAAGACATTGGCCAGGATCGAGCTTTTGCGCCGGCCGCCGGTGCGGGCCTCGCCCGCGCCGAACAGGATGTACTTGCCCAAATCGAGGCGCTTGGCGCAACCCGCCAGCTGCTTTTCGGAAACGACATGGCTCTTGATGTCGGAAAGCCCCCCCTCGTTGTAATGGGGAAATTCCTCGTAGATATGCTCACACACGATGAGGCCCAGCACCGAGTCGCCTAGAAATTCCATCCGCTCGTAATGCTCCTGGTCCTTGATCTGGTTTTCGTGAAGGTAGGAGGGGTGGCAGAGGGCGGTATTCAGCAGATTGATGTTCTTGAACCGGTAACCGATCAGGCGCTCGAACTCGTGCAGGATTTTCTGGCGTTCAACGTCTTTGTTTTTTAGCTTTTTCCGTAAAAAAAACAACATCGCGCCTATATGTTACGCATCACAAGCGTGGCATTGGTCCCGCCGAACCCGAACGAGTTTTTGAGCGCCGCCCGGATCGCCCGTTTTTCGGCGCGGTTCGGCACGC
>JAHFEJ010000066.1 GCA_023248535.1 Nitrospinales bacterium
GATGCCGGGCGACAACGTGACGATGACGGTCGAGCTCATTCACCCCATAGCGATGGAAAAGGAACTCCGGTTCGCCATCCGCGAAGGGGGCCGCACCGTGGGCGCGGGCGTCGTCACCGAAATATTGGAGTAAGACAATGACAACCGCAGCGGGACAGAAGATACGGATACGCCTTAAAGGTTACGACCACCGCGTGCTCGACAAGGCCGTGAGGGAGATCGTGACCACCGCGCGCAACACCGGCGCGCGCGTTGTGGGGCCGATTCCGTTGCCGACGGATATCAACAAATGGACCGTGAACGTTTCGCCGCACGTCGACAAGAAAGCCCGCGAGCAGTTCGAAATACGGACTCACAAACGGATCATAGACATCCTGAGTCCGTCAACCGCAACCGTTGACGCATTGATGGAGTTGGATCTGTCCTCCGGCGTCGACATTGAGATAAAGTTGTAAGCATATGTTGGGATTAATCGGAAGAAAGGTGGGAATGACCACCGTGTTCGACGGCGCCGGGAACCGGGTGCCCGTCACCGTCCTGCAAATGGGCGAATGCCGGACCGTGCAAGTGAAGACCCCGGCGGTGGACGGCTACAGCGCCATTCAGCTTGGATTCGAGGAGATCACGAAGAAGGATATCAAGAAGACCCCGAAGACGGCGATGGGCCACTTCAAGAAGGCCGACCTGAAGCCGATGCGGGTTCTGCGCGAATACCGCCTGGACGATGTGGAAGGCTACAACCCCGGCAAAAAAGTGGCCGTGGACATATTCGAGGATGGCGAGATCATCGACATCACCGGGACATCCAAGGGGCGCGGCTTCGCCGGCGTGTTCAAGCGGCACGGGATGCACGGCCAGTCCATGACCCGCGGCACGCACGAAGTGCGCCGCCACGGCGGATCGATCGGTAACCACACCTGGCCGGCGCGCGTCGTCAAGGGACGCCGGATGGCCGGCCACATGGGCGCCGAACGGGTGACCCATCTTGGCCAGAAGATATTCAAGGTTCTGAAAGAAGACAATGTCCTCCTTATCAAGGGGGCGGTGCCGGGATTTAACGGCGCGTTGGTTGAGATAAAGAAAAGCCGCAGGAACAGGAAGAAATAGCCATGCCCAAAATAGATGTGCTTGACAAGGGCAAGAACGTGGTCGGCAGCATCAGCCTGTCGGACGCGGTTTTCGCCGCCGAAATAAAAGAGCCGGCCGTTCACCAGGTGGTGATGGCCCAGCAGAATGCGCGGCGGCGCGGCACCCAGGCCACCAAGCAGTGGGCCGAAGTGTCCGGCGGCGGCAAGAAGCCGTGGAAACAAAAAGGCACCGGCCGGGCGCGCACCGGCTCCATCCGCGCGCCCCACTGGCGCGGCGGCGCGGTGGTGCTGGGACCCCAGCCCCGCAGCTATGAACAGCTTGTTAACAAAAAAATGCGCCGTGTCGCGCTGACCTCCACGCTCACCAGCATCTTCAATGAAGGCCGCCTGGTGGTGGTGGATAGCCTGGCGATGGACGGGATCAAGACCAAGGCGGCCCTCCAGATGCTGGCCGGTTTGGGCAAATCGTTCCCGATGCTGGTGGTCACCGGCGCCGGGTGCGAGAACTTCGTCCGCGGCGTCCGCAACGTGCCGACGGTCAAGACCCTGCCGGTGGAAGGCGTCAACGCATACGACCTGCTTAACTGCAACACGGTGGTGGTCACCCGCGATGCGGTCGAGGGCATTGAAAAGAGGCTGGTAAAATGAGCACGGCAAATCATTACGACGTTCTCCGCTCGCCGCTCCTCACGGAACGGGCGACGGACCTGAAAGAAAAGCACAATCAGGTCTGCTTTAAGATCGATCCCCGCGCAAATAAAAAAGCCGTGAAGGCCGCCGTTGAAAATATTTTCAACGTTAAGGTCACCGGCGTGCGTATCGTCAACACCCGCCCCAAGCCCAAACGGTTCGGCCGCAGCGTCGGCATGCGGATGGGCTACAAAAAGGCGATCGTTTCGCTGAAGACGGGCGATAAGATAGAAATCTTCGAAAGGGTAAGCTGATGGGCATCAAGACAGTTAAGCCGACATCGCCCGGCCGCCGTTTTTACACGGTAAGCACGTTCGATGAGCTTACAAAGGGGAACGAACCGGAAAAAAGCCTCACCACGGGAAAGAGACGGACCAGCGGCCGCAACAATAACGGCCGCGTCACCGTGCGCTTCCGCGGCGGCGGCCACAAGCGGAAATACCGCGAGATCGACTTCAAGCGGAACAAGGACGGCATCATGGCCACCGTCACCGCGATAGAATACGATCCGAACCGCAGCGCCCATATCGCGCTGCTTACCTACGCCGACGGCGAGAAACGCTACATCCTCTCCCCCAAAGACCTGAAGGCGGGGCAGCTGATCTCGTCCGGCGAAACGGCCGACATCGTCGCCGGTTGCGCATTGCCGATCCGGAAGATACCGGTCGGCACCATGATCCACAACCTCGAAATGCGCCCCGGCAAAGGGGGGCAGATCGCCCGCTCCGCCGGCACCTACGCCCAGCTCGTGGCGAAAGAAGGGGCGATGGCGCAGGTGCGGCTCTCCTCCGGCGAAGTCCGTCTGGTGAGCGTCGATTGCCGCGCCACCGTTGGCGTTGTGGGCAACGACAAACACAATGTCATTTCACTCGGCAAAGCGGGGCGCAAGCGCTGGCTCGGCCGCATGCCGCACAACCGCGGCGTCACCATGAACCCGGTCGACCATCCGCACGGCGGCGGCGAAGGCCGCACCTCCGGCGGCCGCCACCCGGTATCGCCGTGGGGCGTTCCGACCAAGGGTTACAAGACCCGCCGCAACAAGAGCACCGGCAAAATGATCGTTAAGAGGAGAAAATAGACGTGGCTCGTTCGCTGAAAAAAGGCCCCTATATCGATCCGGATTTTGAAAAGAAAATAGCCGACATGAACGCGAAAAAAGAGCGGAAGGTCGTCAAAACCTGGTCCCGCCGCAGCACCATCTCGCCGGATTTTGTCGGCCATACCGTGCAGGTGCACAACGGCAAGCAGTTCGTTCCCGTGTACCTTACCGAGAACATGGTTGGCCACAAGCTGGGCGAATTCGCCCCCACCCGCACTTACAAAGGGCACTCCGGAGCCAAGAAGACCGCCGTTACCAAGTAACTTCCCGATATTTGCCAGTTAATCCCTTGCGCCTTGCGGCACAAGGGATTTTTTTTGCCCTTTTTTTTCCGCCTCCCTCACGAGGCGAATTTTTCCATTATCGGGGTTATAATGTGGGCGGGTGAAATCCGGGACAAAAACACCATCTTGGCGGGAGGGAGAAGTGAAGAGCAGGTTATTTCTTGCGGTTTTCGCCGTGTTCGCTGTGGCCGCCGGTTCCGCATGGGCGGCCGATGTTGCAAAGGGAAAGGAAATATTCAACGGCCCCGCCGGGTGCGGCGACTGCCACCGGACGACATCGAAGAAATCGGGCGGGCCGGGGCTTGCCGGCACCGGCAAAATTCACACCGACGAGTGGCTGGCCCGCTGGCTGAAAGAGCCGAAAAAGACCTGGCAGGAAAACGACGCCGAAACCGCCGAGATGAAAAAACGGCTGAAACAGCAGGATGCCGAACGTCCCGGCATGAAGGTGCGGAAAAACCTTACGGATGACGAGCTGGCCGACCTGATCGAATACCTGCACACTCTGTAACGTCCTCGCGCCAGGGTATTGAAAAACTCTTAAGGGCTGTCATTCTGAACGTAGTGAAGAATCTCGCTCCTGAAGCAGAAAGGCGTTATAAGATTCTTCAGTCGCGTTGCTCCTTCAGAATGACAATGATTTCGGGTTATTCAACTTACATCCAAAGTTCACCAAGCCACATAGCTCGCGCGGATATTTATGGTAAAATCCACCTATTATGAAAAACGTAACTGTTCCGCCAAAACTCCGGAAAGAGTTCTCTTCCGCTTTGCGGGAGGGGCGCTACGAAAACCAAGCCGATTTTTTCGTCGATCTTCTGCGGTTGTGGAAAGAAAACCATCTGCTGAATGAACTGCAAGAAAGCCGCCGGGAAATCAACGCCGGAAAAGGGGTAGTCTTAAAATCCTTAAAAGAACTCCGCTAAGTCCCCGTGAAAATCATCTATATCTCCGCAGTTCGCGCGCCAATATAAAAGTTTACCTTCAAAGCTCAAAACCGTTGCGGAAAAAAAGGAAGTGGTGTTCCGCGAGAATCCATTTGATGCCCGCCTTAAAACCCACAAGCTTCAAGGCCGCCTGAAAGAGTTTTGGGCTTTTTCCCTTGATAACAAAAACCGCATCATCTTTGAATTTGGAGAGCAAGGAACGGTCTATTTTCATTCCGTCGGCGATCATTCGATTTATCGGCTGCCTCAGCGATGAATATTACTTGAAAAGGTTAAAAGCCGTTGCCGCCAAATATGGAATCAGCGTTTGGGAAATACGACTGAAAGATGTTGAGGCTCCAGTTATTGATGACCGCATGAATAATGTCCTATTCAAAAAAGTTGCATTTGGTGGCACGGACACTCCTGTCCGTGGCGCGTCCGGCAGGGCGCGCAATACATACGCGGCCATGAAGCGCTTGCGCCCTTGCGGGCACAACGCGGACAGGAGTGTCCGCACCACCTGGGCATGGGACATTATTTATGCAGGAGTCGATAATTAGGTATTAGCTGAACAACGCATCCAGGGAGGAGAAAGAGTGATGATTCCCGAAGAAGTTAAAATAAGTTTAATTTATTTTTGCTATAGTCTTTTCGTGATCTTCACACCAGCTGCTCTGGCGACAATGGTGCAGAGGAGAAAACTGGAAGTGGTACATTTTCATGCCCTCCTGGCTTTTTATTATTGCCTCATGATGGGTATCCCAATATGGATGCTAAACAAGCTCACCGTTGAAACAGGATTGCTTATTATAATAGCTGCATTCTTAATCAATGTATTTTCATTTGTTTCCGAAATGCGTGCGGAATTAGAACGTATCAGGATAAAGCTTGAGTCATTACAAAAAGGGGAATGATGAGTTCATAACCGCTACTCATGTGAGATAGTCACTAAAAGCGTTTACACAATGTTTTAGGTCGGTTATAGCACTGCAGTCCGGGTACTGCGGGCCGAGCACCGCATTCCCTGGTCAGTGCTATAATGCCGTCCATTCTTCAGCAACGTTGCATTTTGGACGTTCCTTTAGACTCGTGATCTATGAAAAACGTTTTGAATGGGCAAGCAGCGCCTCGTCAAAGGTGAAGAGGGCGGCTTTTGACCTCGATTTCGGTGACAAGGGCGAGCACTTCGGGGGTGATCTGTATCGTATTGCTTTTAATCATTTTAACCAATTATACACCCGTTAACACCCATTTCTTAAATTGCTGTTCAGTCCGGCTTAATAGCAAACGCGGCGCGCATTGTGCGCGGCGCGGGTGGGGTTGTTCAAATGAAAAGGATGTTCAGCGGCACGGCGGCGTTACCGCTCCGCGAGGTCGATGGGGGGCGGCTCGTCATGGTGGATGCGGCTGTGGCTGCGGCCATAGAGGAAATAGATGATCAATCCGATGCCGGACCAGACGATGAACCGGAGCCACGTTTGCGCCGGCAGCCCGGCCATGATGAAAAGCAGCAGCCCCAGGTTCAACGGCAGCAGCAGCTTCGCCATCGGCACGCGGAACAGCGGCTTCACCTCGCCCCGGCGGCGCACCAGTATGACGGCGATCCCCACCATGAAATAGGCGAAGAGCGTGCCGATGTTGACCAACTCCGCAAGGACGCCCAGCGGCACCAGCCCCGCCATGACCGCCAGCAGCGCGCCTCCCAGTATGGTGGCCTTGTAGGGGGTTTTGAATTTGGGGTGCACCGCTTCGAGCTGTTTGAAGAGCAGCCCGTCGCGGGCCAGCGCATAGACGATGCGGGTGAAGCCCAGCCCCATCACCATCATCACGCTGGTGATGGTCAGCACCGCGCCGAGCGCGATCATGGTTCCCGCCACCGGCTCTTTCACCTGGAACATGGCGTAGGCGAGCGCGTCGGGCACGTTCAGCTTGTCATACGGCACCATCGCAAGGAGGGTGACGCTGACCGCCATGTAGAGAATCGTGCTCACCCCCAGCGAAAGGACCAGTCCCCAGGGAACGGTCTTCAGGGGATTTTTTGTTTCCTCGGCCACGGTCGAAACGGCATCGAAGCCAAGATAGGCGAAAATGATCAGCGACGAGGCCTTCCAGACCCCATCCCACCCGAACGGCAGGAACGGGTACAGGTTGCCAAGGTCGATATGCGGCGCCGCGAAGACGATGAATATCCCCAGCACAATCAGTTTCAGCGCCACGATGAACTTGTTGACGGAGGCGCTGGCCCGTATGCCGAGGGTCAGCAGCGCAAAGATAACCACCACCGCCGTGAAAGCGCAGATGTCGATATAGGTGCCGGCGTGGGGATTCAGCGGCCCGCTTAACTCCTTGGGAATGACGATGAGGAAGTTTTCCTCGATGAAGCGGCGGAAGTAGCCGGACCAGCCGGTGGCCACCGCCGCCGTGGCGATGCCGTATTCCAGCAGAAGCTCCCACGCCACGATCCAGGCGATCCCCTCCCCCAGCGAGATGTAGGTGTAGCTGTAGGCGGAGCCGGAGATGGGGTAGGCCGATGAAAGCTCGGCGTAGACGAGCGCGCTGATGCCGATGGTGATCGCGCCGAGAAGGAACGAGACGATGATGCCGGGGCCGGCCTTGGTGGCGGCCGCCGGGCCGATGATGACAAAGATGCCGCCGCCGATGATCGCGCCGATGCCCAGCGCCGTGAGATCGATCAACCCCAGCTTGCGCTCGAATTGTCCCTCGTGCGTCCGGTATTGCTTTCGCCTGAAAAACTGCTTCATACCGTTAAAAAACTATCCTATTTAACGCCGCGCGTCCACCTCAAACAGCCAGCCCCAATCCCCTTTCTTGGTGGGATGCACTTTCCAGTGTGTCATCGGCCCGGCGGGCCGATACCGCGTTTGTCATGCCGCACTTGATGCGGCACCCAGAAATATTTTCAAAGCTCTCTTCATCGGCCCGCAGGGCCGACATTCTCTTGGCGCGTTGCGCCAATGTGCGACAAGAATGTCGCACCTACCGAGAGAGAGGGCCGCTCCTCCCTTTGAAAAAGGAAGGCCGGGAGGGATTTTTTAAAAATCCCCCTCCCGCTACAGCGGGTTTCCGCGGCGGGTTGTGCGCGGCTGGCTCCGCAGGCTTCGCCGCCGCTTTTAAGTTCCGCCGCTCCCTTAGTCCTCCTTTGGCAAAGGGGGAAGAGTTGGCGCGTTGCGCCAAGGCACACAATAAATTGTGCACCCGCCGGAAGAAAAAAGAGAGCTTTGATAATATGTCTGGATCCCCGCGTGCGCGGGGATGACAATAACGCTTATCGCGCGGCGTATTTGCAATTGCACAGATTGCGCAGATATTTTACCACTCCGCGTATCTCTTCATCTTTCAGGAGCGTTTTGTGCGGCGGCATGGCGGCATCCAGCCCCGCCGCTTCGCCTCCATCTTTGATGATCTTGAAAAGCTCCTCGTCGGAGCGACGGCCGATAACCGCGGGGTCGGTGTGGTCGCGCGGCGGGATGGGCGCGGTCGAGGCCATCATGCCATGCCCTTTGCCGTCCCTGCCGTGGCAGGAGGCGCAATAATGCCAGTAGCTGTTCTCCGCTTCCCGATACTCATCGCTTCCCGGCTTGAGCGTATCGCTGTTTTTTGTACAGGCATGGCCGGCGGCGAAAATAGCCGCAAGCAGCATCAACGTTCCCGGCAGGCCCCAAAACCCTTTTTTCATATCCTATTCCCCCTCCTGTGGCATCAACCTATCATCCTGGACCCCGATTCATCAATCCAAATCAAGCGCGTTTGCGGAAATTGGGAGTAAAGAAATATCGGCGGAATTTGGCGTCGGTGAGGGATTTGATCCCCGTTGGCGTTTTTGAACGAAAAGCACGAAGCTGGAAGGGCCGGTTTTTCGTAACAAATAAATGCGGATGGCGGGGTTGATTTTTCGGCTGTCCGCCTTCGCCCATTTCCCTTTTCAAAAGAGTACCGCGCGCGTAAAATGTGCCAATGGGTTTTATACGGGATATGGCCGGCAAGAGGCACGTGCGCGAAGGGTTTGGGGTCGGCCTTATAGCGTTTACGCTTCTCACCGTTATCAGCCTTGTTACCTACAGCGAAAACGATCCCTCTTTTTCACATGCGATGAGCGGAAGCGGCGGGCTGCGGAACGCCGCCGGGGTTATTGGGGCGTACCTCTCCGATTCGCTGGTGCAGATGTTCGGCGCGGCGGTGTATGCCATCCCGGTCTTTTGCTTGGCGCTCGGCATTATGATGTTTTGGGAAAACGCCAAGACGTTCGCCCTCTCGCTCATTGCGGGGGGTATGCTCTTCTTCATTTCGTTCTGCTCGCTGGTAAATATCATCTGGCCGCAGGATCCGATTTACGCCACCGCGTACGGCGGCGGTTTTATGGGCTATCTGTTCGCCGAGAAATTTCTCGTCGCCATCCTTGCCCGCGCCGGCGCGGGGGTTATCGCGTTCTCGCTGCTTTTCATTTCGGTATTGGTGGCCACGCGGATGTCGTTCGGCCAGTTCTTCCGCATCACTTGGGAGTTTGCGAAAAAAGCCTGGGCTTTTGCGTGGGAAACAATTTTCCCCGCCGTTGCCGCCCTGTTTGCCCGCCTGCGGAAACATCCTCAAGACGGCAAGGGAGAAGAGGAGCCTGACGCCGCGGAAACTCCCGACATTGTGAAACCACCCGCCCCCGCACCCGCGGAAAAAGCATCCGCCCCGGAAGCGCCCAAGATCGTTAAGAGGGAACAGGAGAAGCCAAGGAAAGGCCCCGAAGAAGAGTTCAAGGTGTTGCAGGCGGATTTCGCCTTCGTGCAGGAGGGGATGTATGCCCTGCCGCCGCTCACGTATCTTGCCGATCCGAAACCCTCCGGCAAACAGCGGAGCGAAAAGGAGATGCTCGTTAATGCGCAAATCCTCACCAAGAAGCTGGCGGATTTTGGCATAGAGGGGAGGGTGACGCAAGTGTTGCCGGGACCGGTCATCACGCAGTATGAATTCGAGCCGGCCCCCGGCGTGAAGGTGAGCAAGATCGCCGCCCTGGCCGATGACCTGGCGATGGGATTGCGCGCGATGTCGGTACGCATCCTGGCGCCGGTTCCGGGAAAAGCGGTGGTTGGCGTGGAAGTGCCGAATGCGCATGTGGAGCCGGTAAACCTTAAAGAAATGCTCACCGCGGCGCCGTTCACCGATTCCGATTCAAGGCTGACGATCGCGCTGGGAAAAGATACCGGCGGCACGCCGGTGGTCGCCGACCTGGCCAAGATGCCGCACCTGTTGATCGCCGGCTCCACCGGGTCGGGCAAATCGGTCGGCGTGAACGCGATGATCATGTCGATTCTTTTCAAGGCGCGGCCGGACGAGGTGAACTTCATCATGGTGGATCCGAAGATGCTGGAGCTTTCGATTTATGACGGCATTCCGCACCTGATATCGCCGGTGGTGACGAATCCGAAAAAGGCCGCCAACGCGCTGCGCTGGGCGGTGAACGAGATGGAGCGCCGCTATGCGTTGTTGGCGGACAAGGGTTTCCGCAACATCGCCGGCTACAACGAATGGGCCCAGGAGCAGCTTGACGAAGAGGCCAAAAAGGCCAAGCGCCGCAAGAAGGAAAAGGATGTTGAGGTGCGCGTCCAGCGTTTCGACGAAGACGGGGAGGTGTTGGCGGACGCCATTGTAGAAGAAGAGCCGGTAAAGAAGCTGCCATTCATCGTCATCATCATCGACGAGTTGGCCGACCTGATGTTGGTCGCCTCGAAGGAAGTGGAAGACAGCCTTGCGCGGCTGGCCCAGATGGCCCGCGCTTCGGGCATCCATCTGATATTGGCCACCCAGCGTCCTTCGGTGGACGTGCTCACCGGCCTCATCAAGGCGAATTTTCCCACGCGTCTTTCGTATCAGGTGACCAGCCGCATCGATAGCCGCACCATTCTTGATTCGATGGGGGCGGAAAAGCTGCTCGGCAAGGGCGACCTGCTGTTCCTTCCCCCCGGCAGCGGCCGTCTTCAGCGCATTCACGGCCCATTTGTTTCGGACGATGAGGTGAAGCGGGTGGTGGAATTCGTGAAGAAGCAGGGGAAGCCGCAGTTCAACGAAGAGATACTCAAAATGCAGGAAAAGGCCGATCTTCCCGCCGGAACGGAAGAAGAGGGGTTGGGGGACGACGAAGAGTTTTTCGAGCAGGCGGTCGAACTGGTGGCGCTCACCCGGCAGGCCAGCATCAGCATGGTGCAGCGCCGTCTGCGGATAGGGTATAACCGCGCGGCCCGGATCATAGAGACCATGGAGCAGCGCGGCATGGTGGGACCGGCCGATGGGGCAAAACCGCGGCAGGTGCTTATCCCCGCCCCCCCCGGAAAAGACATACAAGACGAATAGCGCTATAAAGGTTGCTGCATATTTGATGCCGGGTTAGCTCGATTTTTCAAGTATTTTCGGGTACTCATTCCAACCTTCCCTCCATTATGTTTTTTTCGGCGGCGTTTGTTGTTTTGTCCTGTGAAGGGCGGTTTTTTTGTCTTGTCTTGTATATGTGATAGATTAGACGCGTGACACCGGTGTCTCGTAATATTTTGGAACTTATAGGGTTGTCCGGACATTGAAAGGGAACTTGTGCTGGCGATAAACCGGAATAAAATCATCGTAGTGGCAATCGACCTGTTGCTGCTTGTGCTGTCCTATTATCTGGCATTTGTTTTCCGTTTTGAAAACCTGACCCCTGCCTTGGTTGAATCCTTTGCATTTACGGTATGGCTTGTTGTGCCCGTGAAACTTGCAATGTTCTCTATCGGCGGCTTGCATAAGGGGCCGTGGCGGTTCACCGGCATTTTGGATCTGGTTAACGTGGTGCGGGCAACGGCCGCCGGAAGCGTGGTGGCGGTTGCCATCATCGTATTCACTCAGAAGGCTGATTTTTCGCGTACCCTCTTCGTGCTGGATGCGGTGAACACCGTGATATTGGTAAGCCTTTTCCGGATTAGTATCCGCATAGTTTATTCAGGTCAACTGCGGCAGGGGGTATTGCGCAAGCTTCTGGGGAATGGCTGGTGGGAAGATGAGGATACCAACGGCAAACGGACGCTGGTATACGGCGCCGATGAGCGGGGCGAGATCCTTCTGCGGAGCCTCCTGAGCGCGCAGGAGAGCACACCGTACCGCGTGGTGGGAATCGTGGATGACGAGCCGGACCGCCAGGGAACGGCGATTCACGGTATCCGCCACGTTGGCACCAGCCACGATCTTGATGCGTTGATCGATGATTTCGCGGTGAGCGAGGTGATCATCGCCAACGATCCGGGCAAGGAAACGGTGCAGCGGGTATTCAACGCCTGCAAAGAGCGTAAGGTACCGTGCCGTGTGGTGCCCCCATACCTCGATCTTGTCCACCAGCGTATCGGCGCCGGACAATTGCGGAAAATCGATATCGACGATCTTTTGCGGCGGGATACCGTGAAGATCGATTATTCACGGGTGGAGGAGATGTTGCGTGGCAAGCGGGTCATGGTGACCGGCGCGGCCGGTTCCATCGGACGCCAGCTTTGCCTGCAGATACTCGAATCACAACCCGCGGAACTCGTTTGCATCGATATCGGTGAAAATCCGCTGCATTACCTCCAGATGGACATTCAGCAGGGGGGATTCATCACCCCGGTATTTTATTGCTGCGTCAGCGTGACGGATCGGCGGAAAGTCGCCTCTCTCTTTGAGAAACACAAACCGCACCTCGTGTTTCACGCCGCGGCCCACAAACATGTTCCGATGATGGAGATGAACGTCGATTCGGCCATTATCAACAACGTGGGGGGGACGCGCAACGTGGCGGATTTGGCGGATGAATATGGCGTGCAAACGTTCGTCTTTATCTCGACCGACAAGGCGGTACGGTCGACCAATGTGATGGGCTGGACCAAAAGGATGGGCGAGGTGTATGTTCAGTGCCGCGCGGCCACCAGCCGAACGAAGTATCTCAGCGTCCGCTTTGGAAACGTATTGGGGAGCAATGGGAGCGTGGTTCCCATGTTCAAGGCGCAGATCGAGGCCGGGGGGCCGTTAACGGTGACCCATCCGGAGACGACGCGGTATTTTATGACGATTCCCGAGGCCGTGTTGCTGATTCTGCAAAGCGTGTTGCTGGGGGAGTCGGGGAACACGATGATATTGGACATGGGGCAGCCGGTGAAGATTGTCGATCTTGCGGAAGAAATGATCCGCTTGGCGGGGTATGCCCCGGGAAAAGAAATAGAAATCAAGTTTACCGGGCTGCGTCCCGGCGAAAAGCTGCATGAAGAGCTGATGTATGGCGACGAGGAGCGGCAGACGACGTCACACCAGAAAATAACATTGATCCGGCCGCGGGTGTGCGATGTAACAGACCTGGGACGGTTTATCGATGGCCTTCTGAGGTTGGCCGAATCCGATCCGCTTGCCGCCTACGAGTTGATGAAAAAACGGCTCTCTTCCTCTACGGGGGTAAAGGCGGGCGTCTAATCCCGCCCCTCGGGCGGCGGGGGCAAGGCGGCAATTCCGCGTCTGAAATACGATGCTGGTAAAAAACTCCGCGATTGTTTTTGCCGCTCTCTTTCTTGGCTCCGCCGCGTCGTTCGTTTTTCAGATAATGATGGGGAAAACCCTCTCGCTGGGGGATTTCGGCCAGTTGAGCGCCATCCTTGCCGTTCAGGGCATTTTTTCGGTTCTTCCCGGAGGGATGATTTTGCTCTATGCGCGGCATGCCGCCGCATTGCAAGCACGGAACAGCGAAACCGCGATGCGCGCTCTTTATGACCGTTCAATGAAAGAAAGTGTTGCCGCCGCACTGGTTGCGGGTGTGGCGGTTGCCGGCGCCGCGCCATGGTGGAGCCGATGGATGCACATTGAATCGGGTGCGGCCACCCTTCTAACCGTGTTGCTGATAGCAGTCTATTTCGTACAAGCGCCACCGCTGGCTTTCGTTCGCGGCTTGGGACATTTTTGGCTTTTTGCGGGGGGGATGGGCGGTGCGGGGGTCTTGAAGTTGGCGCTGGCGGCGGTGGTGATTGTGGCGGGAATGAACTCGGTGCCCAACGCGGTCATCACGCTGATCGTTTCCACGCTGCTTTCCGTGGTTGTGTTGCATTTAGCGCTTCTGCGCGGGATGGCCGGAGGAGCGGCCGCGGCACATGGTCTTTCCCGCAAAGAAACCGCGGCCTTTTTGTTTAGTGCGTTGGCCGGTACGGTCTTTCCCCTGATCTACCTTAACGCGGATATGATTCTTATCCGCTCGGTCATGCCTGCCGAAGTTTCGGGGCATTACGGGGCGTTTACAGTTGCGGGAAAAGTAATGCTTCAGTTGGGGCAGGTGGTCGGTATCGCTTTGTTTCCCGCCGTGGTGGCAGGCTCAACGGCCGGCGGCGGGGTTTCGCCATCCATTGTTTTTCGCGGTTTTGGATTGGTGCTGGCTGCCGGGCTGTGCGCCATCGCGGGGGCATTTCTGTTCCCTGAATGGTATTTGCGGCTTATGCTGAGAACCAGCGATCCCGCCCTTGCCCCGTTTTTGGGATGGTATACGCTTGCCGCCGTTGCCGTGACGCTGCTTTTTGTCGAATTCAATTATTCCCTCGCCCGCCATCGGCATGGATACCTTGTTCCCGGCGCGCTGGCGGCCGCCGCGCAGGTGGTTGGCATTATCAGCTTTTCCGGATCGCTGGAGTCCATCGTTAAATTTCAGGCGGTTCTATTCTGGGGGGTATTCCTGATACGCGCGGCAATTTTATTGCGCGAGCTGAAAGCCCCACCGCCGGTTGCCGAAGGGATTTGACATCTGTGGAGGAGCCGATTGCCTTAATGAAGACCATCCTTGGCCGTTTGGCCGGGATGGACTACCGGTCATATGACCATTACGATTTTTGGGGATCTCCGCCAGGGATTACACTGCGCCGCCGCCGGAACACGCTCACGCTGCCGTTCATCGGCGCCGCATATGTTGCCGATATTGTTTTTCCGATGCTCTTCCGTCAACGCGCCGCCCCCACCCTCCCGCTGGAGACGATGCCGGAAATCATGCGCGCCATGGGAGCATATCATCGGCTTAGCGGTGACGATGCGTTTGAAAAAGACCGCCCGCGCCTTTTGCGCGAGATGCTGGGGCATCTCGGAAAAACAGCTCACGGAGTTGGCGTGGGGCATCCCTTTGACTGGTATACCGGCACGCTGATACCCGCGTTTACCCCTTGCGTTCCGCTTTCGTGGAATTTTGCCGCCTATCTGCTAAAAAATTATCCGGACAATTGCGGCGAAACGCTGGAGGGAATTGGCAATTTTATTTACCACGACTGCAACGCCCAGGAGTTAACCGGGGGCGGCAGCAGGATTACGTACACCCCGCTTGACCGGCGATGGGTGGTGAATGCCAACGCGGCCGCCGCCACGGCCCTCTGGAAACTGGGGGAGCGCTTCGGTAACGGGGAATGGCGTGCCCGCGGCGAAAAAATCCTGGCGTATGTGCTTGCCCAACAGCAAGATGACGGAAGTTTTTTTTACTTCGAACGGGGCAGCGTGCCCGATGCGGAAAATTTCATCGATTGTTTCCACAGCGCGTTCATTCTGGAGCATTTAATGGCATGGGCCGCGGATGGCCATGCCGGAGCCGGCCGCGCGCTGGGCCGGGGGCTTCCCTGGTTCGCCGCCGCTTTTGTGGGGGAGAACGGTTCAGTGCGCCCCTTCAGCGTCAGTCATCTGCCATTGGCCCCGATGCTCGATATCCGCGGCTGCGCCGGGGCGATTTCCTGCCTTGCCCGCGCTTCCCGCATCGATCCCCGCTATGGAGAGTTGGCGCGGCGGGTACTCGCCCATGTATTGGAAAACATGTATGACGGCGTGGGCGGGTTTTATTTCCGCAAGTACCGGTTCTTCACCTCGCGGATGAACTACATCCGCTGGGGGGCCGCCCCGATGCTGGGCGCACTGGCCATCATGGCGGAGGAAGGAGCGGCCAAATGAAAGAGGCAAGGCTTTTTGGCATAGGCATCCATGCGGTCGGCATGGATGAAGCGGTGGAAATCATTGCGCGATTTGTCACCGAAAAAACGCCCCGGCAAGGAGTGTTTCTTAACGCCGGAAAATTCGCCGAAATCGACCGCAACCCCCGCCTTAAGCAGGCCATTGAGCAGGCGGATATCCGCCTCGCCGACGGGCAGCCGCTGATCTGGGCCGCCCGCTTGCTCGGCGCGCCGCTTTCGGAGCGAGTAGCCGGGATCGATCTTATGCACCGTCTACTGGCTGAAGGAAAGGGGCGCGGATGGCGGTTTTTCTTTTTCGGCGCATCCCGAGAAGTATTGGAAAAAACGGTTGCGATATGCCGGGAACGTTACGGCATAGCCGTCGCGGGGTCACAGCACGGCTTCTACGCTCAGGAGGAAGAGGAGGCGGTTGCCAAAAAAATACGGGATTCCGGAGCCGACATTCTTTTTGTCGCGAT
>JAHFEJ010000067.1 GCA_023248535.1 Nitrospinales bacterium
ATGGTCTCCGGCGCCCCTTTTGAAGCTATCACCAGCCCTTCGCGTCCCGGCGAACGCCACACATGGGTTAACGCCGGAAATTCCCTGCTTAAAGGATATTCGCGGATCAACGCCCGCTCGTAACTGTGCAGGTGCTCGCTCCCCGCTAAAAAATAATGCCCCATGTCCGTTACCGCTTTTTCCATTGGGTCGAAAGGGTCTTTCTTGCCCGCCAAAATGCAATACTCCACCAAAGCGTGGAATTCTTCGGGAAGGGCACCGCTCCCCCCCTCTGGCACATCATGAAAAATGCCTCCTGCAAAAAGACGGCTCACCGTCATGCTGTTTTGGGTCAGGGTGCCCGTTTTATCAACGCATAGCACGGTGGCGGCTCCCAACGTCTCCACCACTGGCACATGGCGCGTCAGCACGTTATTTTTCGAGATACGCCATGCCCCCAACGCCAGGAATATCGTCAGGATCACCGGCATCTCTTCGGGAAGTATCGACATCGCGAGGGTAAGCCCGGCCAGCAGCGAATCGATCCACCGGCCGGTGTTCAACACATACAAAAATGTGACAATCATGCATAGTCCCAAACCCGCCAAGGCGACAATCCTTACAACCCGGCGGGTCTCCTTCCACAGCAGCGTCTGCTCCGTTTCAATAGTCCGCAAGGAATGACCGATCTGGCCGATCTCGGTATGGAAGCCGGTGCGCAACACCGTGGCCACGCCCTGCCCCCTAACCACAAGTGTGCCGGAGAAAAGATACGGCGAGTCATCGCCGCCCGGCTTTCCCATTTGCCGGTCATCCGCGCCTGGCGTTTTACGCACCGGTGACGATTCACCCGTCAGCAATGACTCGTCCACCACAAGGTTGATGGAGCATAACAACATGGCATCGGCGGGCACACGATCGCCTTCCATCAGGAGTACCAGATCATCCCGGACAACTTCGCGCCCCGGTATGCGTTGCTGACGGCCATCCCGCACTACCAGCGCGCGCGGACTGGAAAGATCGCGCAACGCTTCAAGTGAGCGCTCCGTTTTTTTCTCTTGATAAAATGTTATCGCGATGATGACAAAAACGAACCCTAAAAGGATCAACGCCTCATGGAAATCGCCCAACACAAGGTAAAGCGCGCCGCATGCCGTCAGTAACAGAAACATCGGCTCGCTGACAACTTCACGCGCAATGGCGAACGAGGTTTTTGGTTTTGAGGCGGGAAGATCATTATAGCCTTCCTTACCCAGGCGCTGAATCGCCTCGGCGCTGGAAAGCCCCTGGAGGTTTTCCAGATCAAATCCGTTATCTTTACCCATCGCTTACCAGTTTATCCCATCATCATCCCAAAACCCTTTTAATCGTGACGTGCCGCAAGTATAATCAAACGGGCCGGTCATAATGCCGGCTATATAAAGGGTAATACATATGGCTCATCTTTGGAAAAAGCGCAGGCGCACCAATACCATGATGTCTGAAATCAACGTAACGCCGTTTGTTGACGTGATGCTGGTTCTGCTTATCATTTTCATGGTTACCGCGCCGCTGGCGAAATTCGGCTTCGACGTACACCTGCCTAAAGTGGAGGCAAGCCCGGTGGTCCGCGAAGAGAACTGGATAATCACGGTTGACAAAAACCGGGCCATTTTTTTAAACGAAACGGAAATAAAGCCGGACGCCCTGGAAAAACGGCTCAATCAGTTGACCACCGTTAATCCCCAAGTGGATGTATTCCTCCGCGCCGATGAAACATTGCCGTATGGCTTTGTCATGCGGGTGATGGGAAATGCGCGCCGTGCCGGTGTGCGAAACCTTGGAATGGTGACGGAACCGGTTCCGTTGCCAGTCAAGGAGGAAAAGAAATAACGCCGATGACTTCCGGGCACAACAGCTATTATCGCACCGAGGGTGATGATGGCACCAATCTTTTCATAACAGTGCTTTTTGTTTCACTCCTGTTGCACATGCTGACGCTTGCCGGGTTATACCTTTACGGAGAATATATCAGCCCTTCCATTAACCCCCGCATCAAACAAGATGTATATGTGGTGCACCTGATCGATCCGGGCCCCCTTACCGGACGTTTCGAGATGGGGCGTTCCTCCGTGGTGGATGCCGCGCCAATGCCAACCGCAGCAACCAGGGTGAAAGAGGCGGCCCCACCGGACAAATTGGAAATTCCGGTAAGCAAGGATACGGGCGGCGAGGTAAAAAAGGTGGCGGAAACGAAAAAGAAATCCCCCGAAACCAAGGTTGCACCCATGCCGGACAAGAAGGTTCCGCCGGCAAAACAGGTGGAAATGGAATCCCAAAAAACCTCAAAACTTAAACAAAAAACACCGGTCACCCAAGCGAAGGAAACCGAGGCGGCCGCCCGGGAAGTGCGCGAACGCAAAGGGGGGGGGAGCGTTGATATCCGCAAGTTTCCTTACGAGTGGTACCTCAACATCATGGAATCGCGCATATACGGAAATTGGGATACGTTCCGCTCGAACTTCTTCACCAACCGTCAAGTGCGGGTAACCGTATTTTTCCAGTTGGGCCGCGATGGACAGATATCCGGCCTTGCCATAGAACATTCGTCGCTGAACGACGAAGTGGATGAAACAGCGCTGGCGGCGGTGCGGAATTCCGCCCCCTTTCCCCCGCTGCCGCCCGGATACAAGGAAAAATCACTGGAGGTACACTTTGGTTTTGTTCTGCAACCGTCACATTAAATCCCTGTTGTTGGCGGTTGCCATGCTGGCCGCCGGAAACGGCATCTGCAATGCCGCCGAGGTGTATATCGACATCTCACGCCAACGATCGGCACAAATTACCATGGCTGTGCCCCAATTCAGCATGAAAGAGGCGAAGGAAAACATGAAAGAGGATGCCGATTTCGCCGCAGCGGGACAAAAGACCATGGAATTCGACCTGTTGTTCTCGGGCTATTTCAGCATGCTTACCGACCAAGCGGTGTTGGGGGAGATCGAGTCAAAAACCGCCGATACCCACCGGATTCCATGGGACATATGGAAGGAAGCGAAGGTTAACGCGCTGGTTAAGGCTGATTATTACGCCCTGCCGAACAGCCAGATCGCATTGGAAACGTATCTGTTCGACGTTGACCGCCACGAACAGTTGGCCGGTATCCGGTATACCGGCCAGCGCGGCATTTTCAGGAAGATAACGCACAAATTCGCCGATGAGGTTGTCTACCGCTTTTCGGGTACCGCTGGCATTGCGGACAGCCGGATCGTTTTTACCAGCAAGGTAAAGGGAAACAAGGAACTTTTTATCATGGATTATGACGGACACAACCAACAGCAGATCACCAAGGTCAACAGCATCATCATGTCACCGGAGTGGGCGCCGACCGGCGATAAACTGCTGTTTGTCTCTTTCCACATGAAACGGCCAGCCATATATATACTTGATTTGCACAGCGGCAAAATCACGGCCCTCGGCAACAAAACCGGGCAAAGCCAATCGGCCCCCGCCTGGTCGCCTGATGGCAAGTCCATCGCCTTTACCCAAGCCCATGATGGCAATTCGGACATCTATACGGTCAACGTGGACGGCACGAATCTCCAGCGTCTCACCACGGAGGACAGCATCGAAACATCCCCCACGTGGTCGCCGGATGGAAAAAAAATCGCATTTGTGTCAGACCGGGCCGGATCACCGCAGATATACATTATGAACGCGGACGGCACCGGCAAAGAGCGCTTCACCTTCAATGGCGATTACAATGCTGATCCGGCATGGTCGCCGCGCGGCGATAAAATTGCCTTTACCAGCATGCTTGATACCCGTTTTAACATCGTGGTGAAAAGTCTGGACGGACTGGTGGAAAAACAGCTGACCGCCGACATGGGCAGGAACGACTCCCCCAGTTGGTCCGCCGACGGCCGCCATCTGGCGTTCACCAGCACACGTGGGGGTCTTAAACAGATTTACATAATGAATGCCAACGGAAATAACCAAACGCAGCTTACCAATCTACCCAACGGCGCCAGCGGATGTTCATGGGGGCCTCGGAATTAGGCTCCTTTATTAGAAGAATAATCTGTGGGCTTACCGGCGGTTAGTTGTTGACAGCGTAGACCACCACCTGCCGCCCCAGCCCTAGCTGGGCCAGCGCGCGGTAGAGTTTTTTCAGCTTTTCGGGTTTGTGCTTGCGCATCGTCCGTTCAAATGCCACGCGGCGGCCGTGACATTGCCGCCCCAACGCAGGATTTCCCACATACACATCCCCCATAAGAAGGAACAGTTCCATCGGAAAAGAACTTTCAACCACTTTTATGTCAAAACCACACCGCGCCAAAAGCCGCGCAATACTTTCAACGGAAAAGTAGTTGATATGCTGCGGTGGGGCTATCCACCATTGATTAAGATCATACCCGATGTCGGCGGCCACCTGAAAATCGTTAAAATCATTCGGCACATCGACAATCAACAGGCCACCATGTTTCAACAGTTTTGAGCGGACCATCTCGAGCACGGCAGTTGGATTAAGAAGATGCTCCAACACGTCCATTAGCAGCACCACATCGAACTTCGCCTCAAAATTGGGGGCATCTTCCCCAATACCATGCCGGATGACGTTAAATCCCCGGCCACGAGCATACGCGGCCGCTTCAGCCGAGGGCTCAATTCCGTGCGGCTCCATGCCGGCTTCCCTAAAATGCTCCAGGGAATAGCCATAGCCGCAACCGATATCGAGGATAGATACTCCACCGGTTTTTCCAAAGTGCCCTCGCACCGCGTCTATCATGTCGGCGCAACGCCAGGAGAATAATTCAAGTTCCTCGTTTTTCGGTTCCAGGCTGAAATCCCGATGGTTGGTAATCGATCCGTAATAGTAGTCTCGGTAGAACCTTTCCAGCTCTTCTCTCGACGGCAAAGGATCCACGCGTAAATACCCGTGGAATGGATCTTCGATAATCCGTGCTTTCACCGGCCGGTCACGTTTGGGAATTAAACCGCACGTAGGCCGTTGGCTATGGAGCGGAGAATCTCTTTCCATTCCACAATCAGGGGGGCCAACTCGTACTCCAGGATATCGGCTAAACTGATCCAATCGCGGCTTTTTTGTGACGCAAAAAGGGTGTTAAGCACTTGAAGCAGCTCCTGCTCTTTCACACTCACCGCGATGCCGCTGTGCTTCATTGATTCGAAATCAAGGCCGTTGATGTTCTTCACCTTGTCGATGATACCGATAAAAGTCTGCAATCCCTCGACACAGTTGATGAAGTTTTTATTAGCCGATGTTTCGTCATCCGTGCGGAACTTGTCCGCGCTCTGCTCGACCAGTCCCACCAGCCCTTCCACATATTCATCCATGGAATCGAGCGCACGTATGGAAACCGCCCGAAATGTATCGGTGTTGATCTCAATGGATTGCACATCAGCCACCGGCTTCATTTTCATGGTCAACATAACGTCTTCGGGAATCTCTTCACCATTGATTTTGATCTTGGCGATGAACTCATCCCGGAAAAACCGCTTTGAAACAAATTCCTCGAGCAGGCTGCCCAACTCCGCCTGATCTTTCGGATCCCACAGTACATCTTCGCCGTTCAATTTTATTATCATCGGGTTTCCTTTCAGGGCACCATTTTCCCATCCTTCAGGGTGATACGCAACCGGAACAGCCACATTAATCATTTAAATAATTCTTCCAGATGCTTCGTGACAAACAAGGCGAAAGCGCCCATATCCGCGTATAATGCACGCGTTTCTCCCAGCAGAACGGCGGGATCCACATCGCCAATATTCGCTTTTCCCATATTGAACAGCCGTACGGCGGGCATCAGTTCAGGATGGGTCAACCCCGCCAGTTCTATGGCCCGATCCACGTCCAGCAGACGCTGCGCAATTATTTTGACTTTTTCCAGCCGCCTGCCTTTTAAATCGCGCAGGGCCTGCCCGGTTATTTCCGCCCCTTTTCCCGCCGCATCCGCCAGTTTTTGGAAGACGATACGTTTTTTTTCACCCCACACCTGAAGTTCCGATGCATCCGTCCAGGCATAATGAGCGGTCAAATAATCCGTTACAAATTCCTTCCCGGCTCCCACACCGAACGGTTGCATGAAAAATTGCCGGTAGATGCGTGCTAATATATCTGTCTCTCCGGGCGGCATCTTTTTAAGCGGACGCAAATCCCAAAAGCCATACTGATCAAAGTACGGCGCGAGAAGCCGCACTTTAGGAAATGTGTCCGGCCCTAGTGGGGGCATTCCTCCGGGGTTGCTCGTCAGATGATCAGCGGCGTCCGCCACCATTTCCGGCTGCACATATTCGAGACATGCGTAATGCGGACATGTGGAAGAGTGAAGACAGGGAAAACAGGGTATCTCCGGTTCAAGGATAATCGCTTTTTCGCAATAAGGGCCGGTTTCAAAACCATAGGCATGCACGAGGAAAAGCGCGACTATAGGCGTACCGGTTGCGGCGGCGATATGCATGGTGGCCGTATCGTTTGTCACCAAGACGTCGCAACGTTTCACCACGCCGATAAGCTGCTCCAGCGAAGTCTTTCCCGCCAAGTTGATGTGCGGCGTTTCCATGGCCGCAGATACTTCATCCACAAGTTCTTTTTCGGCTGCCGCGCCCAATAACACGGCTTTCGCGTTCCAGCGGCGCGCCATAATATCCGCGCACTTTGCAAAATTACGCGACGGCCAGCGGCGCTCTTTCATGCTGGCTCCCGCCTGTATGCCGATAAGCCGGTCTCCTTCCCTCACACCCAGCTCTGCAAAGAGGGGAGCTGCCATGCCCGCCGGTTTCGCACTGTCCATAAACAGGCTCCGCCCTTTTGGTTTCACCCCACCGCCCAGCTGGTATATGTCAACGATGTTGAACGTGTTGTAACGGCGGAAAGAGAGAAGCGAGGAGAAATACATTAGCCACGGGCCGTTTACCAGCTTATTTCCCTCGCCGTCGCTGTCAATGCCGCGCACATCCGGAATGTTAAGCAGCCGCCCCATAATAGCGGAGAGGTTTGAATGGCTCAGGTTTATAAGAATATCGAATTTTTCCGCCTCCAATTGCCTCACGAATTCATCAAGATAGTTATAGACATCGGTGATGGAGGTCTGGCCGCCGTCGGCATGGATAAACCGCTTGGGATCAAACACCACCGTTTTATCAATGTTGGGAAGATTTTGGCATATGCCGGAGAAACTAACATTGGCCGCCAGCGTGATATGGCATCCGGGAAATTCATCCTTAAGGCCCGCCAGCAGCGGCGACGTCTGTATAAGATCGCCTATGCGGGTAAAATTAAGAACGAGGATTTTTTTCATTTCTGAACCAGCAGTTCGTTGACCATGAGGAGGATGGACTCCGCGCGGCCGAGCTTACCTTTGCCTTTGCTGATATGGTCCGCCACGGCTTTGAGCGAAAGTTCTTCTTCAGGGTCGAAGTTATTCAGAAAAGAGGCAAGCTCCATATTCCCATTCGATTTCGCCTCGGCAATCATGTTCTTCAACACATTGCGCCCCTGATCTTCCTTCTCCGGACGTAGGCCGAATGTTTCCCCTTCGCGCGAGAATATGACTGCTAGCATCTCCTCCATCCGCCGCTCAAAGGTATGGTCTTCCAGAACCCGTTCGCGGCCGGCTCGTGCGATTGCTTCCCTCTCTTCAGGGTGATCCAGGTAATGGTCTATTTTCTCCCGCAATTCCCCCAGCGAGGTGAAAGTTTCAATCTCTTTTCCGGGTTCCATCAGCGGAGGGAGTTCGCCCCGCATATCAGCCATCTGAAACGCGCCGCATGACGCCAGCTCAAAAACACGGGGATTTACGAAATCACCCACCGGATCGATACCGGCATGCATGATGCTGCTGTGCAGGTTCAGATTGATCTTTGACGCACTGAATATCTTTATATATTCTTCAGGAGTTAAGCGGCGGTTTTGGTTCGCCACCCGCTGCCCCACCGCGCTGCCAAGATCCCACTCAGTGCCCCATATCCGAAAATCGTAATCCAGCAGCCCGCTAAAAAAAACCCGACGGTTGTTGTATCCCGCCCCCATGAAGGAGATATCGGAACCATATCGCTTTACCTCTTCCTGTGAAAGTGTTAGCGGCTTGTGATGCCGAGGGGCGGCGGCCTGGGGAAGATACCCAACGCAACGCGCCCCCACCCTGCCAAGCCGTTCGTGAAATTCACCCTTTTGAATGGTGAAAAAATAATCATAATAGGGTGCAACGCGATCCCAATACTTCAGGGTTCGGAAGTCCTCAACAAACCAAAAGGCGATGGGCACCTTTAGCTGGCGTAAACGCGCGAGCGCACCAGTATCCAGCGGCGCCTGCGCCATAACCAATATCAAATCGGGTTTGCGGTCGTCAGCCATCGCCACCATGGCCTCGCCCAGCATGTTGCTGTAAAGCGATTTGAGCTGATGCCGATGTGTTTCGTTGGGGGTCACTTCATCCATCAGAAAATATGATTGCCTGAAGGCGGTCGCATCAAAAGCGGTGACATCCGCCCCAAGGGATATGAGCGCCTCTTTAACAAACCGGAATGTGGTTTCGGTGCCGCCATAGATCGGCCCGGCCAGCATAACGCGTGGTTTGCGCTCGGCCACCAGTTTTCGCGTGATAAACGAAACTTCCAGCTTGTCGTACTCAGGTTGAAAAAAGCGAAGATACGGGCGGTGCGCCACTATTTGCGCTCCACGGCAATCATAGGCATCCAATACTTGCCGCACCCGTTTACCCACGAATAAACGGCAATTTTCCAGAACAAATCCGATATCGGCATTTTCCACCGCATTTTTAAAAATAGCGGTGGAAGGCTCAACCACTGTCACATTCAATCCGGCATCAACCGCTTCGCGCAGGTGATGGCCGTAACCCAACCCGAACACAACGACGTTTTTCACCCCTTGGCCGATCTGGGAAAGCAGGCGTGCCCCCTCTTCTTCCGGCTTATAGGCGCCGTGCATCGCCAGCCCTCCGTATTTGAAAACCGGCAGACCGCTTTTCGCGTTCAACGTTTCAATGATGGCGGAGCCGGTTTCGTCCATCGTCAGTTCAAGATGCGGGTGGTGCTTCTTTATGAGCGCGCTGTTTTGTTCTTTATACCGCATCAACCGCCCCCCCCCAGCCCATATGAACCATCCATCTGGCGGATGATGCGGCGGATATTTTTTTCCAATTCCTTTGTGGCCTGATACGCATCCTTGAAGAACATAAGGAACGATTCGGCGTTGATAAAAGCCTGCTTCGACGGATCGGCCGTTTTCAGGCCGGTGCGCAGACGTTGTATCCGGTCCATCGTTGCCTCCATCCGCCAACGGTTTATGCCCATGAATTCATTCTCGTGCATAATCACTCCCAGATAGTTGGCGCACATGCGGGCGGCCGATTCGGCCGCCGCATCAGCCCCCTTGCGCTGCGCGGCCATCGCCAGCTTTTCCGCTTCCTTGATGCCCAGGGAACAGACCTTTTTGATGTCCCGCGCTTTGGCGGCAAGCGCATCCATCTTTTGCCCGATGACCGCGGGGTCGCCGGGCAGATGCACGGGCCGCGCCTTGGCAATGACTTTATCGATCTCGCGGCGCGGTTGGCCGTATTCCATCACCGCCTCGTGCAGGCACATCGGCTTTGTTCCCGCAATAATAGCCCCCCCTTCGGTGGCGTTGATGCACTGCACCCCTTTTTCCGCGATGCGGATCTCGAACCAGTTCCGCCATGTGACCATCTTCACGCTGCTTTTGAGGGTATGGCCGAGATTACCTTCCACGGCCCCGGAAATTTCCTGACTAATCGCATCGCCATGCATAATTTCCACGCCACTCATTTCACCAACGGTACTGTAGACAAATTCGTCGTTAGCGCCGCCGCCGCTGTGGGTCCGATTGCCGGTAAAAGCGAGGTCTTGGCCGGTGAGGATGATAGGCGAGCATCCCATGCGCATGGCCAAGTCAAAAGCGGCCGTGGCCACCGAACCGCCAGTGAGATTTTGACCCAAATCGCCGGTGAACTGCTCCAACCACTGCACCATCGGTTCGCTGTAACTGGTTACCATCATGGGGCCGGCGCATTCTGAAAGGATCAGCGGATAGGTGACCGGATTCACCACCAGCGTATAATCGGGGCGTTCCGCCCCAGCCATGTGGAAATAGTTGTGTAGCAACGCATCCAGCGCCACCACGAAATGCGGCGTGACGCCGTTTTTCAGCAACGTTTTCAGGGCCGTATCGACGCAAATGATGACCATGGAATCCCGCGCCTTTACAAGCCAGGGGCAATTCTTATCCAGTGATGGACCTGCCGCTACAATAACCGCCGGAATACCCGCCATGCGGCCAAATAGATGCTTGATCCCGGGATTGCGTAAGATGGCATCCAGATTTGAAAAAATGTTCTCCTGCCAAACTGGCGAAAGGCGGCTAATAGAGGCGAGATTCCCTTCAGCCATCTGCTTCTGACGGGCCAGCACCTTCTCGGCTTCCTGATAATAGGCCTCGTCGCAGGAAACGGCGATACCATTCTTGATAACCTGAAAATTCGACCTGGTAAAAACACCGAATTCCTCTTCAAGGCGGTGCATAATGGCGTCCACCGGAGATTCGCCAACGCTGATGACAACCCGCGGATCGCAAATCAGGCCCGATACATCAAATCCTTCAAGAAGTTTTTTAAAATGAGCCGGGCTTGATTCGACAAGTAAAATGAAGGTTCCGGCATCGGAGGCCGCCAGTGTTTCCGCCAATGTTTCGCCCAAACCAATGCCAAGGAGGATTATCACTTCGCTGAAACCGAACTGTTTCCGCTCCGTTATCCGGCGGACATTGGATGGCAGTATCTGCTTTTGAAAAACCGCCGTTTCACCATTGCCGCAAGACACTTCAATGGCGGTTGCTTTTCCACCAACCTTTATCAACCGTACGCGCGGATCGTCCAATGTGGCGCGGATTTTCACGGCAAGCGGGCGGTCTTTTTCCTCAAGCGCTTTAAGATTTTTTATATAAACGTTCATTGCGTGGCGCCATTTTTTCCCAACCGCTCCAACAACATCAGAGCGTCGGCATGTTCCGGATCGAAAATGAGTATGCGGTCAATCGCCTCACGCGCCTCGGCGTATTTACCTTGCTGATAATACACGCCAGCTAATCCGAATAGCAGGCCAAGATTGGCGGGGTGAAGTTCAAGGTAATCCGCCAGCGCCTTTTCAGCCAAGGCAAAGTTTCCCGTCTGATAACAGGCCTGCACTAACGAGGAAAGCGCAATCGGATTTTCCGGATTAACCGCTATCGCCTCTTGGTACCGGGCAAGCCCCTCACTCTGTTTTCCGGCGTTGAACAGCGCCATGCCAAGCCCGCAGAGCGCACGGTCGTTTTTCCGGTTCGCCGCCACCGCTTTTTCAAAGTGTTTTATAGCCGCGGCGTTATCACCCTTCCCCAGCCGTATGGTGCCAAGACCGATGTTCGCCGCTTCCGTTGCACCCAGCCGCGCAGCTTTTTCATACAGCTCACCAGCCTGTACGGTGTCATTCTCGCGTGTGAGAAAATCGGCATATTTGCAGAGCGCGAGGGCGTTTTCCCCGTTATGTGCCACGCCGGTGCGCGCCGCCTGCCCGGCTGCGCGATACCGCCTCGTTTCCCAATAGCGACGCGAAAGCTCCGCGGCATTTTGTGCAATCCGCCGTTTAATACGGAAGGTATACCGTTCTAACGTTGTGGCATCCGATGAAGCGGCAATGTCGAAGCAACGCCCCGGCACCAATTCATGAATAACCGCGGTAAACCCGGTCAAGGATTTCACCAACTTTACCAACCCTGCCGGTGAAAACCTGTGCAATGGCACCGGGTAGATTTCTTTTTCATTCAACGCGGCGTCATATGCCACGGCAAGCAACAGCCCCCCCGGCTTGAGAGCCGCTTTCGCCCGGTCAATAAGTTCATAAATATCCCCGGCCGCATCCAATGCGTGATTGAGTACAATGTAATCAAGCTCTCCCTCGGCCACGGGCAATGCCTCCCCCGCCCCGACAACCGCGCCGTTTCCCTCAATGGCCGCGCTGACCGCCAAGCGCTCTCCGGATTCATCCATTTTTTCGTAGCGGTTAAACCATTCGCGTGCTTCAGCGTCTTCACGCGCCGCCCACCATAGTTTGAGTCCTTCACTCAGCAGCCCAGTGGCCGCCAACGCACATCCTTCGTATTTGGGGCTTCCCGCCGTTCGATATAGATCGCGGGACGCTTCAAACCGCCCCACCGCCATGTTAAGGTGCGCCAACCGAAGTTTCCGTTCCGGCTGTGTCTCCTTCAATTCATCCAATATGGAATGAAGCGAGGCTGGCTCCGGCTCGTCTGCTTTCAACAATGTGGCACCGGCGCTGACAAGCTGATCATCCGCCTCCTGCCGGAAAAAATCATCTTCGGCTACAAGGGATAGGAATCGGGCCGGATCGAACGGCGCCAATTCCCGCGCCAACGACTGCTGATCATGCCCCGCGACAACGAGATATTGGAAAACGAAGAAATTGAACATTTCGCTTTCCGAAAGGCTATCGATCCGCCAGCGGCCGATGCTCAAAGTTCCCTTGCTCCCCTCCTGATAGATGCTGTCCGCGCGCTTCCCCTGCACCAGCGCGGTGGCAAGGCCGCAACGTTTCAACATCTCCTGAATCTCGTGGAGCGTGAAAAAATGAATGTGGGTCCGATCCAAAAGCCCTTCGTCCTGATAGGTGAAACGTCCTTCCATCATCTGGTTCAGTACCGAAATATGCTGAACGTTCGGGATGCTCATCACCATCATTCCATCGGGCGCCAGCAGCCGTTTGTGCCGCTTGAGCAGTGCTTCAGGATCCCGGAGATGTTCCAGCACATCCGAATAGATTATGCAGTCGAAATACCCTTCGGGGTAAGGCAACGCCAGCCGTTCGCTGTCGCCAACGAACACGCGGTCCAAAACTTTCGCGGCCTTTTGCGCGGCTTTTTCGTTAAATTCGACGCCGATTACTTCGCGGGAGGGATTTTGCCTCTTCAACTCTCCGCCAGTCTCACCCGCCGCACACCCAATTTCCAGAATCTTGATAACCGACTGCGGCACCAACTCGATCACTTCCGGGCGGATGTTGTGAAAATAATTTTCCGGCTTGTCACCCAACATGGTGTTTTCACGCTTTTCGCGCTTTTCCCGCAAAGTGGCGATAATCTGCCCGGCCCGGTGCGCGTAAGTATGCCTTTCCAAGACCGCCTCGCGGCCTGCCTTTGCCACGGCTTCCCGTTCCTCATCGTGCGACAGGTAATAAGCCGCAAGCTCTTCGATGTTCGCGTCTTTGTACACCACCAGATGGCGGCGGTCTTCAAAAAAATCGGTCAGTCCTTCCGCATCATCGGTCAATAGAAGGCTGCCTGAACAGAGCGCTTCGAAGACGCGCATGTTAAGGTCATTGCGGATGGCGTTATTAAACACGATTTTTGACGCTGAATAGAGCTCCGCCATTTCGTCAAGGAAGACCCGCTCGATTTTCACGTTGAAACGCCGTTTGAGCCTCTCCAGCAGTTCGGCGCGCCGCTGATGGTTTTGCGTGATGCTGCCGGCAAAACCGATGTCGTAAAGTTTTTTGGCTTCGCGCTTGCCGTGGATTTCGGGATCGCACCCCAGCGGCAGCCAATGAACATTGGCGATCCCCCGTTCCTTGAACGCCGGGATGTATTCCCTCTGCGCAAGGAAAACCAGATCAAACTGCCTGGCCACGTTGATGTGATTTTCAAGGTGCAAATGGGTATCGATGAAATACGCCGCTTTTGGAATGGCCAGCAATTCAAGGCCCGTTGGGGGGCCATCCAGGCCGCTTTCAACCCAAAGGAAAAAATCCGGGTTAAACCCCTTTGGCATCCGGGCCAGGATTGATTGCGCATCCCGCGCGGCGCTGCGGGGAATATCCTGGTTAAGTATTGGGGCCTTCATGTTTTCCAAGTTCCAGATTTTTAGCACCTCAGGAGGCATTGATGCGCCGCTGGTGACGAGATTGTGGCTCTTTTCAAAAGCGCGCCTGAGATAGTGCGCGGTGGTGGCCGGATAATAGGCATAGTCCAGCCATACATTTGCCTTGCGTATGCTATTTTCAACTTCCACATTTCGCCCGCAAGCCGCTGAAATAACGCTATTCCAGCGGGATGCAAATTGAGAGTATGGAAATTTCGCGGAAACGGTCCGCCGCGCCTCTTCCCCCATTGTTTTGGCCAGAAGCTGGTCGTTGAGCAATAGTTCCAGCGAACGGCGCAGGCTTGCCAAATCATCGCTCACAAATCCATCCCGCCCGTCGGTCAGCGGCGAGCTGGGGCTTGCCAGCGATACGATCGGCATTCCCACAGCCATCGCCTCCAGCATGGAGAGGTTGTAGCCGTCTTCATGCGGCTCTTTGGTAGTGTTAAGGTATACACGGCATTTGCAAAGATGGTTTTTGAGATCATCCCAGCTTTTTGAGCGATGGCTCTCTTCCAATTGCGGGTTATCTCCCAGCAATGTCGTCGGCAGGCCGGAACAAAGTTCAACCTGTTCCCGGAAACCGAGCATCAGGTCGCGTTCCATCATCCGGTTCCCCACCCGCAGAACCGTTTTTGCCTCACCAGTGTATCCGCCGTACTGATTCACGTTGATGCCGGGAGGAATGACATCACCTTCCAGCCCCCAGTCGGCCTTTTTCGATTCCGAGATAAAAACCGGCAAAACCCCCTCAAGCAACGGCTTTATCTGCTCAAGATAAGCCGCCCTATCAACCGTCTTTCCACCGAGGGCTATCTCAGTGCTTAGCTTATTGTGGAAAACAAGAATTTTTGGAGTTTTGGAATAGCCCTGAACCGTCAAAAGATCGTTGATATTGTGGCAAATAACCAAGTCGAAAAAACTTTCTCCAAGCCCCTTCTCCACTCCATCCTTGTCTACAATCTTGGCATTTTCAGGGAGTGGGCGAAAGCCTACATCCCATCTTCTTTGGAGGTTATGCCCCATATCCGGTTCATAAATAAAGAAGTTATGCCCAATGCCCGACAACAGGCATAGGTAAGGCTCGTGCCAGTTAAAGGTGAGGATGTTTAAGTTCTTTTTCCCCATATTCCGTACACTCACGCTCCTTAAGGGTCAACAATTTGACGCAACTATATCTAAGGATAATTAAAAGCAAGATGTAGGCCAAATACATTCTGCCGAGGGGCATCCTGCCGCAGGCGAAGGGACTCTTTCCGAGGTAGGTACAGGCTCTTAGATACGGTCTTTCTCGTCAAGCTGTTTTTTGATGTAAAACCGGGTTAAAGGCGGTCTTGTTTTTAAGGATGCCGTAGGTTATGTGCAGTAGTTTGCGCATTAC
>JAHFEJ010000068.1:0-8635 GCA_023248535.1 Nitrospinales bacterium
GCCCCCCGCCTCGTCCACTCTACCGGCATCATCCACGCCATCCGCGTCACAACTCTTGCCGGTATTGGTTCCTGTTTCCTCTCAAAATAACAGTATCGGAAACGGGCCATCCGCAACAAATCCCGTCACCGGCGGTGCTATTGCGCCATTACGCAGGCAAGCCGGTTACGCCGATGGAAGTTCCGCCAGTGCTGCAACCCCCGATCGGAAAGTGACTGTGGCGTTGCTGAATGGCGGTCAGATTGCCGCAACCCGGATGCGCATGGGATTGCACGACGCCCTATCCGTAAAGAACGGCAGAACGGTGGTCGCCGTGGCCCTTGCCCGGGTCGCCGGGATGGAATTCGGCGATAAAGAATTAGGGCGCTTGGCGGTAACAGTAAATATGATCGATGGCTCGGTGCTGACGGGGAATGTTTATCCCGGCACAGTGTTCGAATTTGAAGAAACGGGCCGGGTCGCCACAACCCGCGCCGAAGAGATAGCCTCTATTAGATTCCCGGCGGAGTAACGTGTCCGCAAGCCCCGTGGTATTGGCGATTTCCGGCGCTTCCGGCGCCATTTATGGCAAAGCGGTTTTCGACCGCCTGCTGGATGCCGGCGTGGAGGTTCAGGTGATTGTTACTTCCACCGCGGAGCATATCCTGCGCGCGGAGCTGGCGTTGTCAAAAGAGTATTTTCTGGGCAAACCGGGGGCGGCATTACTGGATAACGGACGGTTCAACGTACCCGCGGCAAGCGGATCGTTCATCACCCGCGGCATGGTGATCGTTCCGTGCAGCATGGGTTGTCTGGGACGTATCGCAGGCGGCATCTCCAGCGATCTGGTTGAACGGGTTGCCGACGTTCATTTGAAGGAACGGCGGAAACTTATCATCGTTCCGCGCGAAACGCCGCTTTCGGACATACATCTGGAAAACATGCTTCGCGTAAGCCGTGCGGGGGCCGTTATTATGCCGGCAATGCCCGCGTTCACGCACAACCCGAAGAGGGTGGAAGACCTTGCCGATTTTATCGCCGGACGGGTATTTGACCATTTGGGGATATTGCAAAACTTCACGCCACGGTACTCGGGGTGATGGAGACCCGTTCGGTGCAACTCCTTTTCCTGGGCTCCGGCACCTCGACGGGGGTTCCTATGATCGGCTGCGAATGCGGCACCTGCCGCTCTTCCGACCCGCGCGACAGCCGTACCCGTTCATCGGTTTTGTTCCGCTGGCATGATGGCCCGGCCCTGCGGCAAGTACTTGTCGATACCTCGACCGATCTCAGGTTTCAGGCGTTGCGCGAGAGTTTGAGCCGCATCGACGCGGTGTTGTTTACCCACTCCCATGCCGATCATGTGCACGGGCTGGATGAGCTGCGCAGTTTCAATTTCATCCAGAAAACCGCTATTCCCTGTTACGGCAACGCTGAAACACTGGAAAAAATCAAAACCCGTTTCGATTATATCTTTGACCAGCGCGTATTTGAGGGAGGGGGATTACCGAGACTGACCCTCCATCCCATCGAAGACGATTTCGAGCTTTTTGGGATGAAAATAACAGTGTTGCCGGTGTGGCATGGCCCCGCGCGCGTGTTTGGCTACCGCATCGGCCCGATTGCGTATATCACCGATTGCAGTGAAATTCCTGAGGAAACGATGCGCAAAGTGCGCGGATCCCGCGTTTTGGTGGTGGGGGCGACGCAGCGCAAACCGCATCCGACGCATTTTAGCCTTAATCAGGCAATTGAAGCCGTCAGGGCATCCGGCGCGCCAAAGGGGTTTATCACCCATATCAACCATGACCTTAAACATGACGAAATAAGCGCCGAACTTCCGCCGGGTATGGCAATGGCCCATGATGGGCTGTTGTTGGAAGAAGGGTTGTAGACGCAAGCCATGAAGCCAATCCCCCTGTTTTGCGTTGCCGCGCCGTTTGGACTCTATTTTCTCCCCTACGGTTGGGTCTTGGCCGGGGCTGGAGTGTTGGCCGTTGCCGCCGCGATACCGGTGATTTTTTCAAAAGATACCGCCGATACCCCGCGGGAATTATTCATATCCGCCGCCGCCTTCTTTGCCGCTCTCGCCATAAACCGGCATCAGCCCATGCTGGCATATTCCGCTCTGGCGCTATGGGGCGGCAGACGGATGTTTAAGGCTGGTGGATTGGCGGGGGACAGGGGGCATTTGCGTTTGGCGGCGGTTTGGATTGCTGTTTTCGCGCCATTGGTACTTACCGCGTTTTTAGGGGAAATTGGTTTCCTGCAAGCGGCGTTCGGCGCACTGGTAATGGTGGCGGTTGCCGGTATCATTGCGAAGCGTATCGCGCGAGGTTCGCGGGGAATGACCGGAGAAGCCGTAGCGGCGGCTCTTATTGGAGTGTTATCCGCATTTCGGACGGAAAACCTTGCCTTTTTGAACAGCCCGTTTTTGGGTACTGTCTACGGCGCTTTGTGCGGCGTTTTCTTTTTCCGGTTTGGTTTGCTTGAACGGCTCACCGCCTGGGTGCTAGCCTTCTGCGGCGCCGTTATGTTCATTGCGGCGGGGCGCGAACTGTTCGTGTTTTACCTGTTTTTTTTCGCGGTCTTTGAAATGGGCAAGCGGTTGCCGCACCGGCATTCGGAAGGCGTCACTTCGTCCCATTGGACTCAGCGCGCGTTCATTGCGGCCTCATTGGGGGGGGGCGCCACCGCCGTTCTCTCGGTCGGGGCGTCTGATCCCTTTCCATTCTTCTTCGCCATCGCGGGGGCATTTTCCGCCGCTGTTTTTAGCGCCTGGGCGGGATGGGGGGAATATCTCCTTCAACGGTTTCTGTTTGGATTCTGGGGAGCGGCACTTCTGGCCGCATGTGGATGGGTCTCTTCCACGTATCCTGCCGGGGCGGCGCCGTTGGTGATGTTCGCTGGCTTTGCCGCCGCGGGAGCGTATTACGCACGCGGGGTGCTGGCTTCTCCGGAAAAGGATCAGGTCTGGCTGGAGTACGCATTTGGAGCGCTATCGGGGGTGCTTCTTTTCAAGGCGTTCGCCGGGTATCTTGCGTAATTGCGTATGTCTCCCCTTGGTAAAAGATGGTATAAAAGAGCGATCTTGCCGAAAGACGTGAACGGCATTTGCTGGAAGACGGATCGTCGAAGGTCACATTATCCGGCTTAAGGATTGATTTTCGGAGGTAGAGTGAAACAGCGTATTTTTATTTTGTTCGTCTTGCTCATGGCCACTTTTGGCACTCCTTCAGCCAACGCCCTCACTTTGCTTCAGGAAAACCTGACTGATATCCCCAACCGCTTTGCCGTATCCATCGCCGATTTTGCCGATGACGGTGAATTTACCCGCCAAACCGTCCGTGACTTGGCGGAGCGCCAATTGCGCGCCGCCGGCTTCAAGCTGGTGGCGGAAGAGAGTGCACCGCCACTGGCAACTGTTCAGGTGACGGTTGTGCGGCGCGACGACCCTGCCGAGGGGAAAGTTTATATGCTGGATGTGAATGTTTACAACGTATCGGTCATTCACACGGTATACCGCCTGCGCAAGGGGACTATCTGGATGGTTGGATCGGAGAAAGTGGTTGCGGGAAAGGATTTCCCAAAGGATGTCGAGGGGAAATTAAGCCAAATGCTGCGCTATCTGGTGCAAGACTACTTCGCCGCCAATCCAAACGAGAGTGGAAAGCAGTGAGGGAAACCGCCGGGCCTGGCTACCGTTAAACCGCGGCAAATTCCCTCAACCGTTTTTTACAATGTCTTCGATTATCTTGTTGGCGATCTTGTCGCTGCTTACATAGTAGGTGCCGTTGTCGACCTTTTTCTTCAGTTCGGCGACCTTTTCGGCGCGCACATCGGGGCTTTTCTTGATCTGTTCGTGAATCTTGGCGACTTCCTTGCCCAAATCGGAAACAAGTATCTTTTCACTTGCTCCCTGCGCCCCTTGCGGCGTGGAGACAACCTCTTTGGCCTGCGCGGCATTACTGGCGTAAGCGGCCTTGCCCTTTTCGGCCGATTTGCCGGTGTTGCCCAGCCGGTCTTTCTTTAAGTTGTTATTATCGGATCCTGAGACTTTCATGGTGAGCCACCTCCAATCGTTATTGCGTCCGTTCAATTTTTCCTGACGGGCTGTTCACCCCCGCCGGGAAAAGAACTCTTCATAGTTCTCCGACAGCTATATCGGCATTGTATCAGAAAACTTTAGGGGGGGTGTTTTTTAGGTTGAATCGTAAAGTGTTGAAAATAAATGCCTGTTGGCGACATTAAAATTATTCGGTCACCTTTCTCTCTTTCTACTTTTCGGTTGGCGCACTTGAAACTTAATGGGGAATAATTTACCGGCTGTTTTTAGTGATGATAAACTTGTGCGCGGCGGTGTTGGTGCGCGAAAAAACATAGTTTGAATTGAGGTTCATGTCGATCCGCCGGTTTTCAGCAAGGTCTATAAGGGTCATCTTCGGGTTACCAGCCACTATTTTCCACGAGAGGGTGACTTTCCGGTTTTCGCCCCCCCGAATCACAGTGATCCAGCTGTTGACGGCATTGCGCCGGATATCGGAGCTTCTTCTGATGCCGGTTTCGTTTCCGCGTATGAAGTAGACGGAAAGGTGCTGCGGCCATGCGGGGGGTTCGGCGGTGCTGAGGGAGTCCTGCGCAATGTCCATATCGGGTACGATGCCGAAGTAGTTATCCGTGTCATGATAGGATCCGTCGGATGCGGAAAGTTTTATCAGCCAGCCATCCCCGTTGATTTGACGGGGAAGCGCAACGGGTGGCTGCTCTTCAAAAATCCTCGGCTGTGCCGGGGCGGGGGGGATCACCAGATCCAGGTCGCGGTCATAGGCGTTAAATACCAGATAGCCGTGGAATGGGAGCAGTGTAGGGGCCTTTTCATAGCCACCAGCGGAAAAATCCCAGGCTGCGGGGCCGAGGTATGGGGCCATATCGGGATTATGGGCAAGGACTTCCGTCCAGTCGACCGGGTAAAGAAAAGGCGAGCCGATCAGGTTCCATCCGCTGCCGAGGCGGATATGAAATGGTTCGGCGCCATCGGCCGTCTTGCCGGAAAGGAAGAGGTCGGTTCTATCCGCGGTGATGAACCAGTAAGCTTTACCCGGTTCGATATTAGTGATG
Organism: Nitrospinales bacterium; assembly: GCA_023248535.1. GTDB lineage: Bacteria > Nitrospinota_A > UBA7883 > JACRGQ01 > JACRGQ01 > JACRGQ01. The sequence goes on from JAHFEJ010000068.1 coordinate 5,098, forward strand.
GCGGTGAATTCCTTGTACTCCCCTTGTTCCATGGAAAATATCCGCCACCGGTTGCCATCGTACGGGGGGAGGTATCTGAATATTTCCTGTACGGATTTGCCGCCGGTGAAGTAGGGAATGGTGAACAAGACATAATCAGCCGCCCTCGCTCCCCCTTTAACGGTGAGGGTGTTATAAGCGTAACCGGTGGGGGCAAGCATCTGGGTGAGTGACGCCGGGGACTCGTTCCCCCCCGCGTCAAGTGTGGTGACGGCAAAGGTGTATGGTTGGCCGTTGGTGAGTCCGGTGAGGCGGACAAATGTATCCCGCACCGGTTTTTGGTTGATTTTGGAGAAGCGGCCATCGGCGGTCTTGAGATAGAAATTATAAGCTTCAGCGCCGGGAACGGCTTTCCATTCGACACGGGCGGATGACTCGCCGCTCTCGGCGTTCACTATGGTGGGGGGGGCCGGGTTGGCGAAGGAGGGCGCCGGCAACAGCAACAGCGGGGTGATGACCAACGCCGCAAGCAGCCGCTTCACAATTTGCCCTCCAGTGCGGAAAAAAGCGCGTCGATTTTCTCCCGCGATTTCATGCCGGGTGAAATTTCCACGCCGCTGGCGAGATCGATGCCCCAGGGATCAAGCGCCGCGGCTTCGGCGGCATTATGCGGCCCGATGCCGCCGGCCAACAGTATCTTTACGCCGGGATTTCCCCTGATGATCGTTTCCGCGAGATTCCAGTCACTTTTCTTGCCGCTGCCGCCGAACATCGTGGGCACTTTCGTATCGAGCACAAAACCGTCCGCCCCCGCCGCCAGATATCCTTCGATGAGTGCCTGAAAGTGGCCGGCCGTTGTGCCCGGCTCCGGCGCCATCGGAAGGTGGATCGATTTGAAAACCGGTATGCCGAACCTCTTGCGTACTTCGTTCACGGTTGCGCGGGTTTCATTCGCGGTTAGTTGGAAAAAGCCGGGGGTCAGCGTCCGCGCTATATCGCCGTAAAGTTCCATCGGCGCATCGGCGGTGAGCGCGAAGGTTTTTTTTGCGTCCACGGCGAACAGCGGCTTCGCTTTTTCGATTGTCTGGGTGCGTGGTGAAGAGAAAACCTCCACCACCACGCCGCAGAAATCGGCGCCGCGGGTGAAAGAGTATTCAATATCGGCGGCCCGTGTTTGACCGCAGAGCTTTACGGCTGTTTTTTTGGCCAACGCCTAAAACGATTCCAACATGCCGCTTACCTGCTTGCTGCGGTAGAAGCTGGTGCTGGCGGCGGAAATTATGTTGCCGTTCCGCGCGTCGATCATTTTTACCGCCAGGTCGACGTCACTCCCTTTTTGCAGGTCGGAGAGGACGCCAACAATGAGGGCGTCCACCCCCAGTGCCTGCCCTAGCTTGCTGGCGCTTTCCGTGTTGATGGTGCCGTTATACTTGATCCCCTGGGCCTTTATCGCCGCGGATACTTCACCGTCCGATGGGGTGATGAACAGCGCTTTCTGAGAGGATATTTCGATGAATTTGGTGGTGACGTATTTCCCCAGTTGGCTTGTCTTGCCGTTTTGGTTCACAAAGTCGAGCACGGCGGCGCGCCGGGGGCGGCGAATGGCGTTTTGCGCCAACTGATCCGCGAGTAGGCCCAGTTTGCCGTTAAAGTAGAGGGAGTCGGTGACGGGCGGCGGCGGAATTTCTTTAGAGCAGGAGAAAGTGAACCCAAGCAGGATCGCCACGGCTGAAATCATAAGAATCCGCTTCATATTGGGTTTATGTTTACCATAGCGGTGTGACGAATACAATTGATTATGCCGGTCGGCCAAACAGGTTACGGAACGCCGGTTGGAAAATGTTACAATAAATTCTCATTGTTTGAACCTATGGGTTACTTTTCGGGGAAGGCGTATGGATACCGCGGAAATTGAAAAATACATCCTTCTGCTCAAAACGGCGGCGTTCTTCAAGCCGTTCACCAACGGGGAACTGGCAGAGCTGCTCAAGTACGCGGAGGTAAAGAAGTACTCCATTCAGGAATACATAATGAAGGAGGAAACGGACGAGTGTACTTTCTTCGTCCTGCTGAAGGGTAAGGTGAATGTAATAAAAGATGACCCGGTGAAAAAGCGCAAGGTTAAAATTGCGCAATTAGGCCCGGGAGCCTGCATGGGCGAGATGGCGATGCTGCTGGATGGCCGCCGGAACGCAAGCATTGTCGCGGCGGTGGAGAGCTATGTGTTCAAGGTACACGCCAAAGAAGTGGAATATATGCCGCTCGAAACGCAGCTTAAGTTTATCAGGCGTATCGCGGTGAACATGGCGTTGAAGCTTAAGGATCAGAGCGCCACGCTTATCGAGGCGTTGTAGCGGCTCCCGCCCGCAGTTGAAGTTTCAGAATCCGCTTTGTTTGCGGGGTTATTTTCACCCGCTCCGAAAGCCGGACGCCGGTGATCCAAAACACTTCGTTTCCCGCGGCCAGCAGCGTGATGCCGTCACGTTCCCACCGCGGAATTTTCGCGTCGATAAAAAATTTTTTCAGCTTCCGCGTTCCCGGGCCGCCCAGCGGGGAGAATATGTCGCCCGCGCGGCGGTTCCGGATTTCCGCCCCGGCCGGCAACATCGCCGCATCGATGTAAACGGTTGCGCAAGCGGGATCGAACGAGTGTGGGGGCCGATCCGTTAATTCCACGCTGATTGCCGCGCCGGTTTCAGCGATGCGGATGCAGCCCGCCTGCGGCAGGGGATAGGCGAAGGGGGGAATGGCCAGCGGCGCGCGGAGGCAGTAAAAAACGCCGTGCGCGGCGCGGGCGCGTATTCCCTTAAGGGTGATTTCACCGTCTGGCATGCCGCCCGCGGCCAGGTGGCGCAGATTTTCCAGATTGTCAAAGGTGATCCCCAGCAGATGCTTGCGTGCGGAGCCGAGCGCGCGGCGGATCACTTCGCGTTGCAACGCCACGGGCAACGGGGCGAAAAGGAGGCAGGGGAAGGAAAGCCCCCCTTCCGGCAATGGTGTGCCGATGGCGGCGGCCGTTTCCTTGGCGGTGGCGGCAAGGAATTCCTGGGCGTCGTGGAATATTGTGGCGGTTTTGAGGAGGGCGGCGCGTACAGCGGGGTTATAGTCCCGTTCCAGATAAGGTATCAGCTGGTTGCGCACCCGGTTGCGGGCATATTTATTGGCGAAGTTTGAACTGTCGGTCCGGTAGGGCTGGCCGATTCCGTCGAGCCACGCCAGAAGTTCCGCCTTGTGCACGCCGGTAAGCGGGCGCACCACATGGGCGCCGCGTGTTTTGGGAAGGCCGGAAAGCCCGCGAGGTCCCGCGCCGCGGAGAAGGTTTAACAGGAATGTTTCCGCAACATCGTCGGCCGTGTGGGCGGTGGCGATCACGTTGGCCCGTCCCCGTTCAACCGTGCGGCGGAAGATCAGGTAACGCAAGTCGCGCGCGGCGGATTGCACCGATCCCCCTGCCGCGTCCATGTAGCGGTCAAGGTGAATCCGCTGTTCGTAATAGGTGATGCCAAGCCGCCCGCAAAGCTCTTTGCAGAAGCGGGCATCATCGTCGGATTCCACGCCC
>JAHFEJ010000068.1:8645-14842 GCA_023248535.1 Nitrospinales bacterium
CCGCAAGCGGTGGTTGATGTGCAGGGCCGCGATTGATATGCCGAGCCGGGCCTGGAGTTCGTGAAGCAACAAAAGCAGGGCCGTTGAGTCCGGTCCACCGGAAACGGCGGCGCAAACGGTTTCTCCCCGCTTCACCAGCTGTTTTGCGGCGGCCAGCACCGCTGATTGGATCATTTCAGTCATTAAACCGGTTCATGATGTTGATAAAGTCCGATTCGATGGCTTGGTAGGCTTCCACAACGGCCGGGTCGAAGTGCTTGCCGCTTCCGTCCATGATAATCCGGTGCGTTTCGGCGTGCGGCATGGGGGGTTTGTATATTCGTTTGGAGATAAGGGCGTCGTATACGTCGGCCAGCGCCATAATGCGGGCCGCCAGGGGTATTTCCATCCCTTTAAGCCCGGCGGGGTAGCCGCTTCCTTCCCATTTTTCGTGGTGGCAATAGGCGATCTCTTTCGCCATATGGAGAAACGAGCTGTTGATCGTAAGGCGCTTTTCCGATTCTTCAAGTGTCCATCCGCCGATGACGGAGTGCTGTTTCATTACTTCAAATTCTTCAATGGTGAGCTTTCCCGGCTTGAGCAAAATGGCATCGGGTATTCCAACTTTGCCGATGTCGTGCAGTGGCGAGGCCCGCTGAATTGTGGCGATGAACGTATCATCCACCTCGTTCCGGTATGGGCCGCTTTTCCGCAATTGAACCGCGAGCGCCCGCGTATATTCGCGTATCCGCTCCAGATGGCCGCCGGTCTCGGGGTCGCGGTGTTCGGCCAGCTTGGCAAAGCCGAACATCGCCAAGTCGCGGGTTTGCTCGATTTCAATGGTTCGTTCCACCACCATGATCTCCAGCGATTTCTGGAGGGCGATATTTTCATCGAACGCGCGTTTGAGCCGGAGCATCGAACTGGAGCGCGCTTTCAGTTCCAGTTCGTTCACCGGTTTGTTCAGGTAATCATTGGCTCCGGCGGTGAGGCCCGCGAGGAGTTGTTCGTCGGTTTTCATGTCGGCGGTGAGCAAAATGATGGGTACCCGCTGATCGAGTATTTCGCGCACTTTGCCGGTCAAGGTGATGCCGTCCATCCGCGGCATCCGGATGTCCGTGACGATGAGGTCGATCTCTTCCCTGTGTTTTTCGACGAGTTGAAGGGCTTCAAAACCATTGGTTGCCGTCAGCGTTCTCGCACCCTCCCTGCCAAAAATCAGCGTCAACAGTTCAAGGTTGGAGTCGGTGTCGTCCACCAGCAGAACCAATGCGTCGAGAAGTTGGCTATTCATGCATAAATAATCCCGCGGGATTCCCCTTATATCTTGTATGCAAAGTATATTATCATTTGGGTATACGATGGAAAACATATTAGTGGTGGACGACAACCAGGACAACCTGGATCTGATCAGCCTGATGCTGGAGCGCCACGGGTTCAAGAACATCACCGCCCTGTCCGGGATGGAGGCGCTGGTGAAAATGGGAAAGGAACCGGTTCGCCTGGTCATCAGCGATCTGATGATGCCGCAGATGAACGGTATCCAGCTTCTTGAAAAGGTCAAGGAATCATGGCCGGATACCGAAGTGATCATCGTCACCAGCGCCGGCACCGTTAAGCCCGCGGTGGAGGCGATGAAAAAAGGGGCGTACAGCTATATCCAGAGGCCGTTCGAAGACGACGATCTGGTGCTGGAGGTCAGAAAAGTCCTCGACTATGTGAATATGCGGAAAGAGAACACCAACCTCCGCGATGAGTTGGACCGGGTGCGCCACGGCAACCTTATGATCGGCAATACGCCGCTTATCAAGGCGATCCAGGAGCTTGTGGTAAGCGTGGCCAACACCAACGCCACGGTGCTGATAATGGGGGAAAGCGGTACCGGCAAAGAACTGGTGGCCAACGCCCTTCACAATGCCAGCGGCAGGAAAAGGGGGCCGTTCGTCAAAGTGAACTGCGCCGCCCTGGCGGAATCGCTGCTGGAGAGCGAGCTGTTCGGCCATGAGAAGGGGGCCTTCACCGGGGCGATAGTCCAGAAGAAAGGACGCTTCGAGATTGCCGACGGCGGAACGCTTTTCCTGGATGAAATCGGCGACGTATCCCCCGCCATCCAGGTCAAGTTGCTGCGGGTTCTTCAGGAACGCGAGTTCGACCGGGTAGGGGGTTCCAAGCCCGTGAAGACCGATGTGCGCATCATCACCGCCACGAACAAAAACCTGGCCGAGGAGGTCAAACGGGGGAAATTCCGTGAGGACCTCTTCTACCGTCTCAACGTGATTTCCGTCAATATGCCCGCGTTGCGCGAACGCAAAGAGGATATTCCGGACTTGGCCCGGTATTTCATCGAAAAATACAAGGCCGATATGAACAAGAACATTATGGGCATTTCGGACAAAGCCATGCAGGCCCTGGTCAACTATGATTGGCCCGGCAATATCCGGGAACTTCAGAACGTGATCGAGCGGGGGGTGGTGTTGGCGAACCGGCCGATGCTGGATCTGGCCGACCTGCCCGACAATATCAGCAAAGGCCCGCAACGCATTTCGATCGCCGGCGGCGAGGAGTTGCCGACGCTGAAAGACGCCAAACATCTCTTCGAAAAGCAGTACCTGGAGAAGGCGCTTATGATGAATAAAGGGAACATATCGCGCACGGCGGATATGATAGAACTCGCCCGGAAAAACCTGCAAGACAAGATCAAGACCTACGAGATCGACATCGACCGGTTGCTGGAAGGAAAGGCCGCCGAGGATTGACGCTACGGGCGGAGGGGAGCCTCCGCGTAGAGCGCCAACACCTTTTTTATGACCACCCCTTTGGAATAGCGTTCCAACGCGCCGGGAAGGTTCTCCCGCGCTTTGTTTTTCGCCCCTTCCATGTCGTCCAGCACCCGGATGATCCCCTCGGCCAGCGACGCGTGATCTTTGGGATCCACCAACGTTCCATATTTGCCGTATCCAAGCTGCGCGGGAGTGCCGCCCGCGTTGGTGCCGATGATCGGAATGGCGCACAACTCCGCCATCATCATGCTGGTGGAACAGGTTTCAAAGTGTGAGGGGGAAAGGAACACGTCGAAGCAGTTGAGCACACGGGCCTGCTCCGCGCCGCGCTGGTCGCCCAAAAACTTCACTTTGTCAGCGAGGCCGTGCTTGGCGATCTCATTTTCCAGGCGTTTTTTTTCACCTTCAACACCGGCGTGAGCCGTTTCATCCCCCACCAGCAGCAACCGGGCGCCCGGATGCCTTGCCAGAACGGCGGGCATCGCCCGCACCGCTTCCATCTGTCCCTTGGAGGGGTCAAGCCTTCCCAGGATGCCGAGTATACGGTCATTTTCGTTGAAACCGAGATTGTTTTGGCGGAACGCGCCGTCACGTCCCGGACGGTACAAGCCGGTATCGAGGCCGTAAGCGACGATGCTTATCTGATCTTCGGTTATCGGAAGGTTTTTAAGCGCCGTGTCGCCCAGTACCGGCGAGCAGGCAAATATTGTGCTGACGTGGCGGTACTCAAAGCGGTGATACGCGTCTTTCTTCGGGCCGGGAACGAGCATCTGGAGCCATAGGAACACCTTTACGTCCCGTAACAAGGCCGCCACTGGAACGACAAGGCCGAGATCCTCGGTATGCGTGACCTGCACCACCTTGAAGCCGTTCGACCGGATGATCCGCCAGAGCGCGGCCATCACCCGGAGGTCAATATAGGCGATGATGTTCTTAAACGCGATATGGGGAATACCGTCGGCTTTCAATTCCCGCTCAATCGGAAAACCGGCGCGGCAGACAAACAGTATGTCGTGCCCCGCTCGGTGAAGATTGACGGCAAGATCGTACGAGTTTTTTTCCAGCCCGCCCCATGAGCGGGAGAAGTTGACGTGGAGCGATTTCATTGGCGTCAGCCGTCCGCGGGGCGGTATCCGATGCCGGCGTATTCAATGGAAACGAAATGTTCTTTCTTCAACATGCGGCGGGTATCCACTAAAAACGGCTGTTTCATCAGCGCCGCCAATTCAGGTGCGGTGATCTCCCGAAACTGTTCCCAGCGGGTCATGATGACCGCGGCTTCCGTGCCGCGTACCGCCTCGCGCCACGAAGGGGCATGGGCCAAGGTTTCGCAACCGGGGTACTTGTTGAATTCGGCGCTGACTATCGGGTCGTGCGCCGTCACGCGCGCGCCCTGCCGCAATAGTTCGCGCACCAGCGGGATGGACGGGCTTTCGCGCGTATCGTCCGTGTCCGGTTTGAAGGCCAGCCCCAGCACCGCGATATTTTTTCCCTTAATATCCCCCAGCCGGTTCGTTATCAGCCCCGCCACTTTGAGCGGTTGGGCTTCATTGACCATCGTGATCTGATCCAAAATGCCCTGGCCCATCCCCTTGCGGTGGGCGAAGGCGGCCAGCGCTTTGACATCCTTGGGGAAACAGCTCCCGCCAAAACCGCAGCCGGCTTCCAGATAGCTCAATATGCCGGGGTTAACCCTCTTGCCATCAACCACCGGATTGAGGCGGTAATCGAGGTGCACCCCCTTCATCACATCGCGTATGTCTATGCCGCCGATGGCGGTGGCGAGGTTGGCGATCTCATTCGAGAAGGAGATCATCAGCGGCAGGAGGGCGTTGGCGGTGTACTTGATCATCTCGGCGGTGCGGGGATCGGTTTCCACCACCGGGCAAACGGCCCACATGTAGACGCGCCGTATTTTCTCCAGCGTTCCCGGATCGGTGCCGCCGATTATGATGCGGTCAGGATTCATAAAATCGTCAATTGCGCTCCCTTCGCGCAAGAATTCCGGATTGGAGCAGAGGCCGAATCCGGTTCCCGCCTTAAGGCCCGATTCTTTTTCAAGGATTGGCAGCACCACCGTTTCGGCGGTAGTGGGAACGACGGTGCTTTTCACCGTGACCACCGGGTAAGGCCCGGCGGTATGCAGCAGACGGCCCACTTCGGCGGCCGCCGCTTTTACATAGGTAAGGTCGATCTCATTACCGTCAAAAGGGGTTCCGACGGCGAGAAAAATGACCTCGGCCCCGGCAATGGCAGCGGCCAGATCGGTGGTGGCGGAGAGAGTCCCCGCGGCACGTATCCGCTTGAGAAGGCCTTCAAGCCCTTTTTCGTGTATCGGCGGCGTGCCCGCATTTATCTTGTCGACGATTTGTTGGGCTTTGTCCATGCAGACGACGGTAAACCCCTTGTCGGCCAAACAGGCGCCGGTGACCAAGCCCACGTAGCCGCTGCCGATAACAGTGATTTTCATTGGTTATTTTCCCGTTTCAATCCGCGCACTATACCACACCAGCGCGCGGCGCAGCCCTTCTTCAAGGCTTACCTTGGGATCGTAACCCAGCAGGCGGCGGGCTTTCTCAATGGAGGGGCATCGCCTGTCGGGGTTGTCGACCAGGTAATTTTTGTCTTCACTGGTGCCGGTGATCAGCTTAAGGCCGCCGATGCCGAGTTCGCGTTCCGCAACCTTTAGAAGCGTGAGCGCCATGTTGCGCATGGATATTTCCGGCGTTTCGATGCCAATGTTGAACGATTCGCCGTTATGATTTGACAGCAGCGCCAGAAGATAGCCGGTGATGGCGTCGGCGATGTAGCAGAAGGTGCGGGTGGGGGAACCGTCGGAGAGCATGACGATGTCTTGCCGGTTCAGGATGTTTTTGCAGAAGTCGGGGATGACCCGGCGGTCGTCGATGGAAAGGCCCGGCCCGTAGTTGTTGAACGGGCGGGCGATTTTTACCGGCACCCCGCGGCTTTGGTGGAAGTTCACGCAGAGCGTTTCACCGTACCGTTTCGATTCATCGTAACAGGCGCGCGGCCCGGTGCAGGAGACGAGGCCGCGGAAATCCTCTTTGGTCGGGATGAACTCCGGCAGCGGGTCGCCGTAGATCTCGCTGCTGGAGAAAAAGAGGAAGCTCTTGAGGGGCCGGGGCGATTGCATCTTCACCGCCGCATGATCCAGCAGGATGCGCAGGCCGATAACGTTGGCATCCATCGTTTCTATGGGGTATTTGCGGTAAAACGTGGGGGATGCTATGGATGCCGCGTGGATGATGTAGTCGATATCTCCCAGCGAGGAAGGATCGAACTTCGTTATATCCGCTTTCACCGTGCGGATGGCGCCGCTTTGCCCGAATGCCGCCAGCCACGGCGGCACGCCCCGGATGAAATTGTCGAGGCAGATGACCCGGCACTTCTTTTTCAGTACCGTGTTGTTGGCGTGGG
>JAHFEJ010000069.1 GCA_023248535.1 Nitrospinales bacterium
GGGTGCGAATGGGTGTCTGCTATGCGCACGTTATCAGGCAAAACGAAATTGGGAACAATTCGTTGGAATGAGGTTGTCATGAGCCCTTGACTCGTGAGCTTATGGGCGTTGTACCTGCGCTATAACCTTCCTTAGCCGGAAATTGGGGTTCCCCTTTTTTTCAAATTGATTTCATTCCCAAACCCCGGTTTAATAGGTACCCATGAAATACGAACCGGTTATCGGGTTGGAGGTGCACTCCCAACTCAACACGAAATCAAAGATATTCTGCGGCTGCTCCACCGAGTTCGGCGCGGCTCCCAACGCCCAAACCTGCCCCATCTGCCTCGGCATGCCGGGTGTGCTGCCCGTCCTCAACACGGAGGTGGTGGCGAAATCCATCCGCGCCGCGCTGGCGCTCAACTGCACCGTCTCCGAAGTGAGCCGCTGGGCGCGGAAGAACTATTTCTACCCCGACCTGCCGAAGGGCTACCAGATATCGCAATACGAACAGCCGCTGGCGGTGAACGGCCACATCGACATCATGGTGAACGGCCAGCACAAACGGATCCGCATCCACCGCATCCACATGGAAGAAGACGCCGGGAAAAACATCCACGGCGAAAACCTGGGCGACCCGGCCCACAGTTATGTCGATCTCAACCGCACGGGCGTGCCGCTCATCGAGATCGTGAGCGAGGCCGACATGCGCAGCAGCGAAGAGGCCAAAGCGTACCTTGAAAAACTCCACTCCATCCTCCGCTACACCGGCGTGAGCGACTGCAACATGGAAGAAGGCTCGTTCCGCGCCGATGCTAACGTCTCGGTGCGCCCCTTCGGGCAGGAAAAATTCGGCACCAAGGCGGAGGTGAAAAACGTGAATTCCTTCCGCTTCATCCAGAAGGCCATCGATTACGAGATCGAACGCCAGAGCGACCTCATAGACGACGGCGGCCGCGTGATCCAGGAAACGCGCCTGTGGGATAGCGTCAAGAACGTCACCGTCTCGATGCGGAGCAAGGAAGAGGCGAACGACTACCGCTACTTCCCCGACCCCGACCTGGTGCCGCTGCGCGTTTCCGAAGCGTGGAAAAACGAAGTTGCCGCCACCCTGCCGGAACTGCCGGACGCAAAGATCGCCCGTTTCCAGAAAGAGTACGGCATCCCCGAATACGACGCCGTGCAGATGGCCGAAGACCAACAGGTGGCCCATTACTTCGAGGCCGTGGTCAAAATGGGGAGCGACCCCAAGTCCGCCACCAACTGGATCATGACCGACGTGCTCCGCATCCTGAAGGAACGCCAGCTGGAAGTGGAACAGTGCCCCGTCACCGCCGCCATGCTGCACGGGATGCTGGAACTGATCAAGAACGGCACCATCAGCGGCAAACTGGCAAAGGATGTTTTCGCCGGCATGGAACAGACCGGCAAAGACGCCAAAACGGTGGTGGCCGAAAAAGGGCTGGTGCAGATATCGGATACCGGCGAACTGGAAAAGATCGTCGATGGCGTTATCGCCGCCAATCCCGGCAACGTGGCCGAATACAAATCTGGCAAGGTGAAGCTGATGGGCTTCTTCGTAGGCCAAGTAATGCAGGCATCCAAAGGAAAAGCCAACCCGGCCCTTGTGAACAAGATACTGAAAGAAAAACTTGGCTGACAACCGATTGTCATACGGGCGGCTTGTCATACTGAGCGTAGCGAAGTATCTTTTTTTCCTGAAACCTTTTGCCGCGCCCGGCATCTATAATAAGGCGTTCTGAAATTACACACATAAGGAGGTCTTTAATGATTCGTGTCATTCTGTACCTGTTCGGAGCTGTCGCCATTATTTTCGCCGCCTATGGCACCAGCCACGCCGCCGACGCCGCCCCGCCGGCCCCGGGGGGAATGCACTCCGGCCAGATGATGCACGATATGCCGGGCGGGCCGATGCACGGCGGCCACATGATGGGCGGCCAGATGATGGATGACAATCGTACGCCGCTCAACCTGCCGCCGATGATGGCGCAGCACCAAAAAGCCAATATGCGCGAACACCTGAAAGCGGTGACGGAAGTCGTTCATTACATGGGCGCAAATGATTTCGCGGCGGCATCCAAGGCCGCCAAAGAAAAGTTGGGGCTTACCGTTCAGATGAAACAGATGTGCGACAACATGCCGAACGAAGCGTTCCGGAATATGGGGCTGGACTTCCACAAAAGCGGCGATGAGTTGGCGGAAGTATTGAAAACGAAGGATGCCGGCAAATCGCTTAAAGCCCTCGATACCATGCTGGCCAAATGCAACGCCTGCCACGAGATGTTCCGCCAGTAACGTTTCCCATTTGGCCGCTCTTTCAGCTATCCTGAAAGGATGCACAAGGAACTGAAGGACTACCAAAACCTTATCGATAAGTGCGTCCTCTGCGGCGGATGCCACCCGGACTGCCCCACGTACCAGTTGAGCCGGATGGAGCATGACTCCGCGCGCGGGAAGGCGCTTCTGGCGAAGGTGCTGCTGGAGGGCGGACTCGAACCGACGGAGACGCTCGCCCGCACCTTCGATCACTGCCTTACCTGCATGGCCTGCGTGGAGGCCTGCCCCGCCGGGGCCAATCCAGTGATGGTCATCACCGCCGCCCGCGACGAAATACGGAAAAAGCGGGGCCTCGGCTTCATCCCGAAATTCATCTTCTCCAAAATCCTGCCGAACCGCGCGCTGATGCCGCTGCTGGCATGGGCGATGGGAGCCGCAACAACGCTTTTCAAGCTCCTTCCCCCCGCCTTCCCCGGCATGAAAGCGATGACGCAGGGCGGCAAAAAGAAGCTGATGCCCGCATTCCGTTTCAGCAGCCTGAAGGGGTCGCTGCCGGAGGTTATCCCCGCACAAGGGGAAAAAATAATGCGCGTAGCTTTTTTCACCGGCTGCATGACCGATTGGGTCTTTACGGAGGGGGGCAAAGCGGTTATCGACATCCTCACCCTCTGCGGCGTGGAGGTTGTCCTCGTCAAAGACGAGGTCTGCTGCGGCGCGCCCGCCTTTTTCGCCGGCGACCGCGCCAGCGCCGAGCTGATGGCGATGAAGAACCTTGCGCTTTTTGCCAACGCCGAAGCCGATTGCATCGTCACCGCCTGCGCCACCTGCGGCGATGTGCTGCAGAAAATCTATCCCGATCTGGTGCCGGGCGGCGCAACCCAAAAATTCTCCGATAAAGTGATCGATTTCCAAAAACTGCTGGCGGGGCAACTGCTTTCCCGCCTGCCGGTGAAGGAACATGCGGGGCCGAAGCTGAAGGTGACGTATCACGACCCCTGCCACCTCTCGCGCGGGATGAAGGTGGTAAAAGAGCCGCGCGAGATCCTGCGGCGTCTGCCGGGGGTGGAGTTCATCGAGATGGCCGAGGCGGACCGCTGCTGCGGCGGCGCGGGGACATTCTCGGCCAACTACTACGGCGACGCGGTCGAGATCGGAAAGCGCAAGGCCGAAAACATCAAGGCCAGCGGAGCCAAAATCGTGGCGACCGAATGCCCCTCGTGCGAAATGCAGCTTTTGGACATGGTGGGCCGCTTCGCGCCGGGGGTGGAGGTTCTCTCCACCGCCGAGGTCATCCGCCGCTCGCTGGAACGCCGGTAGAACTGCCGGGTTACGCGGGCCTGTTTCCCTCAAATGGGGGATGCTGGTAAACTATACGGCTGATGATGCAGATGGCGTACAACCGGCTAGCCAAGGGGTTTTCCCTGATACCGCCGAAATATTATCTTGGTGCGGCGGGAGCCGTTATCATGCTGCTTTCCTACGGCATCGCAAAAACCGCCGTCACCCCCGTCACCATCGCCAAAACTACGAAGACCGGCGTGGAGAAACCGGCCGATGCGCTGGTTCCCCCCAGAACACCCGCCGCCGTTCCCCCCGCCATCGCCGAGGGAAACCTGTTCCGCAAGCAGCGCAAGGATTTCTCGCCGCCGAAAACGCTGGCCGAAACGGGGGACGAACCGGTGCCCGAGATCAAGCTGCTGGGACTCATCATCACGGATGAACGGCGTATCGCCATCGTGGACGCCGAGGTGAAAAAATATTTCAAGCGCGAGGTCGCCCCCGACCTGGTCATCAGCGGCATCAAGCAGGCGCAGCCCGCCGAAGACGGCCGGTTTTACGAGGTGGTGCCGCTCCCCGGTAAAGGGGAGAAGCTCGCCTCGCAAACGTTTAACGAAGGGGATGTCATCGCCAACTACCGGCTGAACCGCGTCAACGAAACATCCATCGAGGTAAGCAGCCTCGCCAGCGGCAAACGCACGGAGATATACCTGATGGAAGCCGACGAAGCGGTCCGGTCGCTGGATGCGGCCGCGAGACACATCAAGCCGGTGCCTCTGCGCGGTCCGGACATATCGACCCACGGCAGCGGAGCGGTGACGCCGTGAGCGGCGCGGGAGCCATCGAACAGGCATTGATAGACGCCGGAAAAATTTCCGGCGACGCGCTCAACACCGCCAAGGCGCAACGGCAGGGAAACCGCAGCGTCTGGAGAACCGCCGTCGCGCTTGGCTACATCGCCGAAGCCGACACGCTAAAGCTCATCGCCCGGCAATTCGGCATCCCCTGCCTCAATCCAGAAGAAATTCCCGCTTCCACGTTCGATATCACCGCCGCCGGAATTTCATACCCCTATCTAAGCGAAAACCGCGTCTACCCCGTGCGGCTCTCCGGCGACACGCTGGAGGTGGTGCTATGCGATCCCGCCGCCATTCCGCTGGCCGAAGCGTTGCTGCTGGGAGCGGGACGCGACCTGAAAGTCTCGCTCGCCACCGAAGAGGCCGTGCACCTCGCCATCGAGCGCGCCTTCGGCAAGGGTGCGTCGGTAATGGACAGCATTGTTGGCCGCGTGGACGAGGAAGGGGGCACGGATGCGGAAATCGAAGACGCCGACCATCTGGCCGACCTCGCCTCCGGCGCGCCGGTCATCAAGCTGGCGAACCTTATCATCCAGCGCGCGGTGGAACGCGGGGCATCGGACATCCACATCGAGCCGTTCGAGAACGACGTATCCATCCGCTACCGCGTGGACGGCATTCTGCACCATGTGGAATCGCCGCCGAAAAAAACGCACGCCGCCCTGCTGTCGCGCCTGAAGATCATGGCGCGGCTCAACATCGCCGAAAAACGGCTGCCGCAGGACGGCCGCATCCGCACCCGCATCGGCGGCAAAGATATCGACATGCGCGTCTCCACCCTTCCCACCGTTCACGGCGAGGGGGTGGTCATGCGTATCTTGGACCGCGGCAGCGTGGTGATAGACCTCGGCGCGCTCGGCTTCCCCGAAAAGGAGTTGGCGCAGTTCAACGAGATCATCCAGAAACCGTACGGCATGTTGCTGGTCACCGGCCCCACCGGCAGCGGCAAAACCACCACCCTGTACGCCGCGCTGGACAAGATCAACACGCCCGACAAAAAGATCATCACCGTGGAAGACCCGGTTGAATACCAGATGAAAGGGATCAACCAGATTCAGGTGCGGCCCCAGATCGGCCTTTCGTTCCAGAACGGCCTGCGCTCCATCGTGCGCCAGGACCCGGATGTGATAATGGTCGGCGAAATCCGCGACTTCGAGACCGCCGAGATAGCCATACAGGCGGCGCTCACCGGCCACATGGTCTTCAGCACCGTACATACCAACGACAGCGCGGGGGCGGTCACCCGTCTGCTGGACATGGGAGTGGAACACTATCTCATCAGCAGCGCGCTGGCGGGGGTGCTGGCGCAGCGGCTGGTGCGGGTGCTCTGCCCCGCGTGCAAACGCCCCTACGACGCGCCCGATAACATCCGCGCCATGACCGGCGGCCCCACCGCGTGGCGCGAGCAGGGATGCAAGGAGTGCGGCAACACCGGCTACCGGGGCCGCCTGGGCATTTACGAAATGCTGGTGGTGGACGACGCCGCGCGCAACCTGATACTCCAGCGCTCGTCATCGCACGTCATCAAGGAACAGGCACGCCGCGCCGGCATGCGCACCCTGCGCGAAGACGGTTGGCGCAAGGTGCGCGACGGCCTCACCTCGGTAAGCGAGGTGGCCCGCGTGACGGCTGAAGAGGTTCTCTGATGCCGCCGTTCTCGTGGCAGGCCACCGCCCCCGATGGCCGCGTGGTGAGCGGCGTGATGGAGGCGCCCGATCAGGCGGCGGTGGTGGAGCGGCTCCGCAAAGACGATTTTTTCCCGGTCGCCATCGCGCCGGAATCCAAACGCCGTTCCCTCGCCTCCTACCTCCCCCGCCGCACTTCCACGCTGGCATCGCGCGAACTGCTCGATTTCACCCGGCAGATGGCGGTGCTGCTGAAAAGCGGGCTGGAGCTTGACCGCTGCCTCATCATTATGCGCGACCTGATGTCCACGGAGAGCGGACGCGCCATCGTGAACAATATTCAAAAAGACGTCCACGCCGGCGAAACCCTCAGCCGCGCGCTGGCCAAACGCGAAGGGAGCTTTCCCCCGATATACCTGAACATGGTGCGCGCCGGCGAAACCGGCGGCTTCCTTGAAAAAGTATTCGAGCGTCTTTCGGTGTTCCTTGAAACGCGGATGCGGCTTATCGAAACGGTCCGCTCCGCCCTCATCTACCCCTCAGTGGTCGTCACCGCCGGTATCGTGGCGGTGGGGGTGCTGATGGTCTACGTCATTCCGAAATTCGCCAAGATATTCGAGGGAATGGGGGGCGAACTTCCCTTCTCCACCCGGATGCTTATCGGATTCAGTCATTTCATCGGCGGAAACTGGTATTGGCTGCTGGCGGCAGTCATCGGCGCAATATTCGGTTTCCGCCAATGGCTCGCCACCCCCGCCGGGCGGGCGAAGTGGGATGCCGTTGTTTTGCGGCTGCCGCTTTTCGGGCCGCTGGCGACCAAGACGATGCTGGCGCAGTTCACCCGCACCTTCGGCACACTGCTGCAAAGCGGCGTGCCTATCATGCAAAGCCTGATGATCGTCAAGGACACTGTATCCAACCAGGTACTTGCGCGGCTCCTCGAAAAAACCGCCAAAGGGGTGAAAGAGGGACGGCGCATCAGCGCGCAGCTTGCCGAGAGCGGCCTCTTCCCGCCGCTGGCGACCCACATGATATTGGTGGGGGAAGAGAGCGGCCAACTGGACGAAATGCTGCTGAAGATGGCCGCCATCTACGACGAAGAGGTGGAGACCGCCGTGAAGCGGATGCTCGCGCTGCTGGAACCGGCGCTCATCCTCGCGATGGGCATCGGCGTCGCCTTCGTCGTCGTCTCGATGCTGATGGCGATCTTCTCCGCCAATGACCTGCTGATGTAAGGGGGCCGGGTGCAGGATACGCCGCTCGTCTCCGTCATCGTGGTCACGCTCAACAACGCCGCGCTTCTGAAAAACTGCCTCGCCTCGCTGTCCGCCCAGTCGTGGCCCGCACTGGAGGTCATCATCGTCGATAACGGCAGCAAAGAGGACATCGCCGGGCTGGTGGCGAAAGAATTTCCGCGCGTGAAGTATTTGCGGTTTGAGGAGAACCTCGGTTTCGCCGAGGGGAACAACCGGGGGATAGCCGCCAGCAAGGGCGAGTTTGTAGCGCTTATCAATAACGATGCCGTCGCCTCCCCCGATTGGATAAAAAGTCTGGTCGAAGCGGCAATGGCGCAGCCGCGCGCCGGTGCGGTGGCCAGCGTCATCATCGACGGCAACGACCCGGCGGTGCTCGACAGCATCGGCATGGGGGCCGCGCTGGACGGCATGGCGCGGCAGATGGCGAAGGGGCAGCCGGTCGCTGGCGCGATTTTTCCCGCGGAAGTGCTGATGGCCTCCGGCTGCGCCTGCCTTTACCGCCGCGCCGCGCTGGACGAGGTGGGGCTGTTCGATCCCGATTTTTTCGCCTACTGCGAAGACAGCGATCTGGGCCTGCGGTTGCAAATGGCGGGGTGGCGCTGCCTGCTGGCGAAAAACGCGGTGGCGCATCACTACTACTCCATGACGTTTGGCCGCTTCTCGATGAAGAAGGTATACTGGGTGGAGCGGAATCATTTCTGGGTTTTTTTAAAAAACTATCCGCTCATCCTTTTTCCGCTGCTGCCGCTGGCGACGGCGTGGCGGCTCTTTTTGCAGGCTTTTTATCTTTTACGCGGCAACGCGGCCACGGACGGATTCAAGCAAAACACATCAATGAGGGAACTGGCCGCAGTCTATATACGGGCTTATGTCGATATGCTACGCGCCATCCCGAAAATGCTCGGCAAGCGGATGAAAAATCCCCGGCGGCTCGGTATGTGGAGTGCCACCATGCTGCTGCACATCCACCGCCTCTCCACAAAGCAGGTGCTGGGAATACGGTAGGTCAGTTTACTTCCACCACAGAGACACACGAGACACGGAGGAAAAAAAATACAGGTATTGCTCTCCGTGCCTCTGTGTCTCAGTGGTTTTTTTATTCCATGCCGACAAGCGCAGCCTACCCCGCTTTTTTGGCTGAGAAGTAGAAAAAGCCGGCAAAACGGTTGAGAAATGTGGAGCGTTCAAGAACCGATTCCATCCTGCGCGTCAGCTTCATCACCGTTTCGTTGATGCCGTAAACGGCGAATCCGCCCGTGGCGTAACGGTAATCGGCAAAGCCCGCATCCTTCAACAACACCTCCACCTTCGCGGGTGAAATACGGCGGAATCCTTTTTCGATATGCCAGTTGCCATACAGAACGGGGAAAACATAGTTCATCGGGCATTTGGCGCTGTTCTCCCCGCCGAAGGCGATGCAGCCCCCCGGCTTCAACACGCGGTTGATCTCATTCAGCCCGCGCCCGATGTTCTCCAGGTGGTGCAGAATGGAAAAACCGTAAACCACATCGAAACTGTTGTCGGCGAACGGCAGGCTTTCCACATCCGCCACCAGCAGGCGCGTCCGCAGCCCCTCGAACCGTTTTACGCTGTTGAACGAGATATCCACGCCAATGCGCGGACGCAACTGCGCGCTGTACCAGCCGTCGCCGCAGCCCACCTCCAGCGAATCGCCGAACCGCACGCCATCGGGGAGCACCGAGCGGAACCGCGCAAGGTGCACTTCGTTGTTGAGGTCTTTCAGGCCGAGCGAGCAGCGGGCGCGGTTATCGTTGTACCACTCCTTTTGGGTATCCTTCTGCCCGCCCATGATGAAAAGCTTATCGGATAAAATGCGGCGGCGGTTATCTTTTTTGCATCCTTCCCAAAACATGTGAAAATAGCGGCGTGAGCGGTAAACGGAAAAAGGTCGCGCTGGTCAGTTCGCACGGGGGACATCTGACCGAAATCCTCGCCCTGCGCGAAGTGTTCGAGGGACACGATGCGTTCTTCATCACCTACGAGGGAACATCGTCCGCCACCCTCTCCCCCGCGCACCGCATCAAAAAATTCCACGATCACCCCTTACGTGTTTTCACCGTATGGGCGGAGATATTCAGCATCCTCAAAAAAGAGCGGCCCGACATCATCTTCTCCACCGGGGCCGAGATCGCCATCCCCGTCTTTTATCTCGCCAAACTGTTTTTCCGCTGCCGCCTCGTCTATCTGGAGTGCAGCGCGCAGGTCGCCACGCCGTCGCTCACCGGGCGCATCGTCTACCCCATCGCCGACCTTTTCCTTGTGCAGTGGGAGCCGCTGCTGGCGAAGTATGGCCCGCGCGCGCTCTACCGGGGAGGGCTGATCTGATGATCTATGTGACGGTGGGAAACCACGACCAGCCGTTCTACCGGTTGCTGGAATCGATGGACCAGTTGGCGGCGGAACTGGGCGAAGAGGTGGTGATGCAGACCGGTGTTTCACAATACCAGCCGCGCCACGCGAAAGGCGAAACGTTTTTCCCCTATGGCAAGGCGGACGAGATGATACGCGCCGCGTCAGTGGTGGTGGCGCACGCGGGCATCGGCACGGTGATAGCCTGCCGTGCGCACGGCACGCCGCTGGTGATCTGCCCCCGCCGCGCCGCCAACGGCGAGCACTTCAACGACCACCAGCTTGAGATCGCCCGTGAGCTGATAAAAAGTCCGCGCCCCGGCATCGCGGTGGCGCTGGATGAATCGGAGTTAATGGAAAAACTTGCCGCCCTGCGCCGGGCGGGAAAAGCCGCCGCTGGCGAGGCCGGTACGGCGCGGCAATTGAAACGGTTCTTACGGGACTACATCGCCGCGAACTGACATGGAAAACAGAACGCTCATCATCGTACCGGCCTACAACGAAGAGCAGGCCCTCCCCGCCACGCTGGCGGAGCTAAAATGCCACTTCCCGCCGGAGGACATCCTGGTGGTGAATGACGGAAGCTCCGACGGCACGGAGGCGGCGGCAAAAAACGCCGGGGTGCGGGTGGTGAACCTGCCGGTGAACATGGGGATCGGCGTTGCGATGCAGACCGGCTACCGGTTCGCTGCGCGCCACGGTTTTACCGCCGCCGTGCAGTGCGACGGCGACGGGCAGCACCCCGCCGCCCAGATACCGCTGCTGCTGGCCAAGCTGGCGGAGGGAAACAGCTTCGTCGTCGGCTCCCGCTTCATCGATACCGATGGCGAAGGGTTTAAATCTCTTTTCGTACGGCGGCAGGTGATCCGCTATTTTTCGCACCTGATCGCGCTGCTCACCGGCCAGCGGGTATGGGACGTTACCTCCGGCTTCCGCGCGGCTGGCCGCCGGACAATCGAGATTTTCGCCGCCGACTATCCCTTCGACTACCCCGAACCGGAGGCGCTGGTGCTGCTGGCGCGCCACGGCTGCCGCATCGCGGAAGTGCCGGTGGTCATGCGCGAGCGGCAAGGGGGGGTCTCGAGCATCGGGCTGTTTGCCGGGGTTTATTATGTGGTAAAAGTATCCATCGGCCTCTTTGTGCAACGGTTGAGGAAATAGATTGAATACAGAACTGCGGATCATCTCCATCCTCGTGTCGCTGGGCTTCATCGGCGTCATTTTCGAACTGGTGCGGCGCCGGCGGTTGAAGGAAAGCTACGCGCTCACCTGGTTTTTCACCGGCTTCGCGTCGCTGGCCGCCGCGCTCTTTTCCGGCTGGCTGGATTCGCTGGCGCACCTGCTCGGTTTTACCCTCACCTCGAACGCCATCATCGTCTTTTTCATCTTCCTCCTGCTGGCGCTGCTGCTCACCATGAGCGTCGCCATCACCCGCCTTTCGGAACTGGTGCAGACGCTGGTGCAGGAGGTGGGTCTGCTGAAAAACCGGCTGGAGGAGAAAAAGCCCGCGGACCGCGGCGATGTTTAAAAAATTCTCCGTCTCAAGCCCCGCCAAAATAAACCTCATCCTTAAGATCACCGGCACGCGCAAAGACGGGTACCACACGCTGGCCACCCTCTTCCAGATGCTGGAACTGGCGGATACGCTCACCTTCAGCCCCGACCCGTCGGGCCGGGTGCGGGTGGCCTGTTCGGACCGCTCGATACCGGAAAAGAAAAACCTCGTTTACCGCGCCGCGCAACTGCTCTGGCGTCCCGGCCTCCCCGGCGTCCGCATCGAGGTGAAAAAAGTCATCCCCAGCGGCGCGGGGCTGGGCGGCGGCAGCTCGAATGCCGCCACGGCGCTGATGGCGCTCAACCACATCTGGCGGCGGGGCCTTTCCGCGCAGCGGTTGCGGCGGCTCGGCGCGGGTTTGGGCGCGGACGTGCCGTTCTTCCTGGCCGCCCCCCGCGCGTGGGCAACCGGCATCGGCGACAAGCTTACGCCACTCCCCCCGGCGGCGGATTTCCACATCCTGCTGGTGAAGCCGCGCGTGAAAATCCCCACCCCCCGCGTATATCATCTTTATGACGAACGTTTGACAAAAAAACCGACTCTGCTTAAAATGAACCCCATCTTCAAAAAAGGGGGAACCTCACTGGAAGAGACGGTCCGGTTTCTGGAAAACGACCTCGAAAACGTCGTGCTGGAAACGTGGCCCGTGGTGAAAAGAATCAAAGGTGAACTGACCGGCTCCGGCGCGAAAGGGGTGATGCTGTCGGGTAGCGGGAGCACGGTTTTCGCTTTGTTCGATAGCCGGCGGGAAGCAATGGCGGCGCAGCGCGCCCTTTCACGGCGGCCTTGGTGGTGCAGGGTTACATCGCCAAGAGGGGATATGCAGCATGCGGCTTCTTTTCTGGGAGGACAGTGATGGATATAACGGAGGTGGTCATTCGGACGGTGGAGGACGAACGGCTGAAAGCTTACGTTTCGCTTACAATCGAAAATGCGCTGGTCATCAAGGACATAAAGATCGTTGAGGGGAAAAACGGCCTTTTTGTATCGATGCCCAGCCGCAAACGCAAAAACGGAAAATACCAGGACATCGCCCACCCCATCAACAGCGGCTTCCGCAAACAGCTGGAAGACCAGGTTTTCGATGAATACCGGAAAATCGTGGGGGATTCGTTCATCGTGGCGCGGGAAATCCCGGCCCACCATGAGGTGTACGAAGCGTAACGGCCCCTGAATGATCCGCTAACAGGCCCGCCGCCAGCCCGGCGGGCTTTTTTATTTTCCCGCCATCGCATTTCCCCGCAAGCAAATGTGGATAACAATGCGGCCCCGCATAGTAGTACAATATTGTGCAATACGGCCCGGCGGGGTAACGCGGCCGCGTTTAATTTATACCTGAAGGAATTATGACCGACATACTGGTGGTGGACGACGACGAGAACATGCGCCAGGCGCTTGCCGAAGCGCTGACACGCGCCGGCTACAGCGTGGAACCGGCGGCCGATGCGGCGGCCGGCCTGATGAAGCTGGAGATGGGGGAGTTCCGCCTCGTCGTATCCGACATCCGCATGCCCAAGAAAAGCGGCCTCGAGTTCCTTGACGAGATCAAAGCCCTGCGTCCCGCCCTGCCGGTGGTGCTGATCACCGCCTACGGCGCCATGGAAACCGCCGTGGAGGCGATGCGCAAGGGGGCGGCCGACTACCTGCTGAAACCGTTTTCCGCCGACACGCTGGAAAAAACCGTGAAACGCTTCCTGGAAGGCGAAGCATCCGAAACCACCAAAGCCCCCGCAGCCCCCCGCCCCATCGCCCGCGCCCCCCGCGCGAAGGAGCGCCCCATCGTCACCAAGAATAAAAAAATGATCGAGATGCTGGAAATGGCTGAAAGGACCGCAGCCTCCCGCGCCTCGGTGCTCATCCAGGGGGAAAGCGGCACCGGCAAAGAGCTGCTCGCCCGCTTTATCCACCAAAAAAGCGACCGCGCCCAAGGCCCCTTTGTGGCCATCAACTGCGCCGCGATTCCCGAAACCCTTTTGGAGAGCGAACTCTTCGGCCACGAAAAGGGGGCTTTCACCGGCGCGATGGCCCGCAAGGCGGGAAAATTCGAGCTGGCCGACGGCGGCACCATCCTGCTGGACGAAATATCCGAGATGGATACCGCCCTGCAGGCAAAACTGCTGCGCGTGTTGCAGGAGCGCGAGATCGACCGCGTGGGCGGCTCGGCCCCCGTCGCGGTCGACGTGCGGGTGATCGCCACCACCAACCGGCGGATGGAAGAATTCGTCCGGGCCGGAAAATTCCGCGAAGACCTCTACTTCCGCCTGAACGTCATCCCGCTGGTGATTCCGCCGCTGCGTGAGCGGCAGGAGGACATCCAGCCGCTCGCGGAATACTTCGCCGCCCGCTTCGCCACGGAGGCGGGAAAAAACGTAACCGGCCTCACCGCCGAAGCGATGGACATCCTGCAAAAATGCCGGTGGCGCGGCAACATCCGCGAGCTGGAGAATGTGATGGAACGCGCCGTTCTGCTGGCGCGGGGCGAAAAGGTCGGCCCCGCCGATCTGTTCATGCTTCCCGCCGGCGACGAGACGCCCCCCGCCGCTCCCACCGATACCCCGCGCGAAATGCCGCGCGCGGCGGCTCCGTATATGGAACCCGGCATGACCGTGGAAGAGATGGAACGGAGGCTGATCTTCGGCACACTGGACAAAGCGGGCAACAACCGCACCAAGGCGGCCGACATGCTGGGCATTTCGATACGCACCTTGCGCAACAAACTCAACGCCTATAAAACGGACGTAAAAGGATAATGACCATGACTGAAGACCGGTTTTATTCGCTTGGCAAACACCTGAAAAAGGTTTTCAACGAACGGGTGCACAAAATCTCCGTGCAGATTCCCACCGTGGGAACCGCCGTGGAGGGGGGCTACTCGCTCTGCGCGGGCGGCACCATCGCCGCGCCGCCGGACGAGCTGATCGCCACCTCCGTCGAGGCCCAACTGCTCGCCGCCAAGGAAAGGGTGCGCCAGCGTTTCAAATTCGGCAAGTTCATCGCCCACATCCACGCCGCGCCCGGAGTGCTCACCTCCATGGCGAGCATTCAGGCGGCGGTTGACGAGATCGCGGTCGATAACGAGGTGATCGGGCTGAATATCACCACGCGCCCCTACTGCCTCACGCCCGAGAT
>JAHFEJ010000007.1:0-18094 GCA_023248535.1 Nitrospinales bacterium
ACCCATCGGATAATCATGACAGATTCCGAAGACAAGAAAAATGCCTTATCCCCTTGCTAATAAAGGCTCTGGAGCCGCTTCACCCCACCTTTTTACCCACTCGATAAGGAGAAGACCCAATATTATTTTTACGCATAGAATTAAAAATACGCTATGATATTTTTCATTCTAAACTGGTGTGACTAAGTCTTTAAGTGGGATACTGGTCTTAATTTTTTCAAGGGGTATAGCGAATGAAACTACATTTCAAGATTCTCGCTCTATTTAGCCTTCTGTTCGTCGCGGCCTGTGGCGGGGGGGGATCATCATCTGCCACGCCAGCGGCTACGACCACGACTACCACCACGACTACGGCAACCGTTGGCAGCTCGGCATCCAGCTCCGGCTCAACGGCGGTTTACTCCAACAACGGCGCAACCTACGCCGTAACGCCTACCGCCGCCAGCGGTGTGACGGCCGGCACCAGCCAGGCATCGTTGGTAACGCTCCCCAACACCGGCTCGGCTGTCGGGGTCACCAGCGTAACGGCGATATCTTCCACAAAAATTACCACCACGCTTAAAACCTCAGGCGGTTCCGCCGCCGCGGTGAACGGCACCTCGGTGGATCCGGTGAACGATTTAGGGTTGGCCTACAGCTATAGAAGCACCTCCATTTCGTTCTTCAAGCTCTCCACCGCCACGGAAGTGAAAACTTACGATACCCTCACCGTCACCAACGCGTCGTGGAGCGGCGGCAGCGCCTATATCCCCGGCGTGGTTATGGATTCTTCCAAAAAGTACGCCATCGTGGCGACCGGCGACGGCTTTGAGATCGTCAACTATGCCACCGCCACCGCCCCCGTGAAGGTGCGCGAGATCAAGTCCATCGCCATCGCCGGCGGGGCCGGCAAGGGTGGCGTGGAAGTCAACGAGAACTTCGGCTACGAGCCGTCCATCACGCTGGGCGGGTCCAGCCGCTCCCTTATCCTCAGCGGCGGCAAATATTCCTCAACCGGCAACGCGCTTGAACTGGTCGATGTCGATACCGGCAATATCTACGTCCCCGATACCGCCACCAAGGCGCTCTTTACCGTTTCAAGTTACATCGACAGCATCGCCGTCGACACCACCTACCACGTCGCGGTGCTGGCCGATGAAGGGACCGGTACGATATTCGTCGACCTTTCCAAGCTGACGCTCGGCACGACGGCGGATACCAACGGTTATTACAGCTACACGCTCCCCACCGCCGGGGTCAGCCGGATTACAACCTTTAACAAGTACACCAACCTTGCCATCGAAAGCACGAAACACCTCGTCTTTATGGGGGCGGGCTACGGCGGTACCTCGTTCGCGGTCGGCAAGCTGGCCAACCCGGCGACCAGCCTCGGCTTTTCCTCCGTCACCACCACGCCGGTCAATATGCCATCGGCCAATGACGATACCGGCACGGCCGTCTATTGGTCCGGCAGTTACGATCCGCACGGCGCGGGCGCATATTTGACCCCCGCGAATCACCCCACCTACACCACGCAGACCGCGTTGGCTCTCTGGGCAAGCGGCGACGGCACCCACATCGCCATTATTGATATGCAGGGGGTTCTGGACGGCCAATCGGTGGCCGGTTATAACCCCACTGCCACAAATCCGAAGGACATCGTTTACTTCAAAATGCCCTAACAGGCGCAATGCCATCATAATGGGGGCGGGCAACCGCCCCCGTTTTTTTTACTGTGAGGGGCGGCAATCTTGCCTCCCATTGATGTCATGCCGGGCTTGACCCGGCACCCAGAAATATTATCAAGGCTTCTCCTGATCCGCCTTGCGGGCCGATATATATGCTGAGAGCATGTACCCGCCGGGATTCACGGTAGGTACACGTTTTTAACGTGTACATTGGCGCAACGCGCCAAAAGCGGTCGGCCACTGCGGGCGGATGTACCCAATAAATTGGGTACCCACCCGGAGAAAGAGAGCTTTGAAATTATGTCTGTATCCCCGCCTTCGCGGGGATGACATCCAGTAAAAAAATGGCGAAGCTTTTGTTTTTCCCCTTTGAAAAAGGGGGAATAAGGGGGATTCATTGAAAAAATCCCTCCCGGCCTCCCTTTGTAAAAGGGAGGCCGGGAGCAATGAGACGGTTACTTCAGCACGGCCCCTTCGTCGGCGGAGGAGACCATCCGCGCGTAGCGGGTGAGGTATCCTTCCTTGATCTTCGGCGGCGGCTGTTTCCACTTCTTCGCGCGGGCCGCCAGCTCCTTGGCCGAGACCTCCAGCGTGATCTTCCGTTTCGGGATATCAATGGTGATGGTATCCCCTTCCTTGATCAATGCAATCGGGCCACCCTCCATCGCCTCCGGGCTGATGTGGCCGATGCACGGCCCGCGGGTACCGCCGCTGAAGCGGCCGTCGGTGATGAGCGCCACGCTATCGGAAAGCCCCATGCCGCTGATAGCGGAGGTCGGCGAGAGCATCTCGCGCATCCCCGGCCCCCCCTTTGGCCCTTCGTAGCGGACCACCACCACGTCGCCCGCCTTGATCTTCTTGCCCATGATCGCCTTCATGGCCTTCTCTTCGCTGTCAAACACGCGGGCCTTGCCGCTGAACGTCATCATCGCTTCCGACACGGCGCTCTGTTTCACCACCGCCCCTTTCGGCGCGAGGTTCCCCTTCAGGATGGCGATGCCCCCTTCTTTTTTGTATGCCTTGTCGAGGCTGCGGATCACGTCCTTGTTCTGGATGTGCGCTTCGCGGGTGATCTGCTTGATGCTCTTGCCGCTGACGGTGGGAAGGTCGTGGATGATGCTCTCCATCGATTTCAGCACCGCCGGGATGCCCCCCGCATATTCGAGGTCTTCCATGAAATAGTCGCCGCCGGGGCGGATGGAGGTGATTTGGGGCGTGGTGCGGCTCAATCGGTCGAACACGTTCAGGTCCAGTTTCACCTTCGCGTCGCGGGCGATGGCCGGCAGGTGCAGCACGGTGTTGGTGCTGCCTCCCAGCGCGAGGTCCACCCGCACGGCGTTCTCGAACGCCTTGGCGGTCATGATGTCGCGCGCGCGGACGTTTTGGCGCACCAGTTCCACCACCTGCTCGCCGCTATCCATCGCGATGCGCCGCTTGTCGGCGCTCACCGCCAGCGCGGAGGCGCAGCCGGGCATGCTCATCCCGATCGATTCGGTGATGCAGGCCATCGTGTTGGCGGTGAACAGCCCCTGGCACGAGCCGGAGCCGGGGCAGGAGCACATCTCCAGCCCGTCCAGCTGCTTGGCGGTGATCTCCCCTTTCAGGCGGCGGCCCACCGCCTCGAAGGTGTCGTGCACCAGGTCGCGCCGCTGCCCCTCGAAGTTGCCGCTGTGCATCGGCCCGGCGGTCACCACCACGCTCGGCAGGTTCAGCCGCCCGGCGGCCATCAACATGCCGGGGGTGATCTTGTCGCAGTTGGTGAGGAAAATCACGCCGTCAAAGGCCTGCGCCTTGATGACGCACTCGATGATATCGGCTATGAGGTCGCGCGTGACAAGGCTGTAGTGCATCCCCACATGCCCCATCGCGATGCCGTCGCACACGCCCGGCACCGAGGTGTAGAACATCTGGCCGCCGCCGCTGTGCACCCCTTTTTCGATGTAGCGTTCCAGGTCGCGCATCCCGGCGTGGCCGGGGATGAAATCGGTGAAGCTGCTCACCAGCGCGATGAAGGGACGTCCCATCGCGCGGCGGGTTATCCCCGTGGCGTACAAAAGGCTGCGGGCCGGGGCGCGCTCGACCCCTTTTTTGATTCTATCGCTTTCCATGTTCGTTCCTTTCAACTTCACTTAACGGGGCTTTTTGACCCGTTTGTATTTGTGCAATACTGTGTATTGTAACACCGTGGAAGGGTTAGTAAAAGCAATGCAGGACGAAAAGGACCGGCGCGAGATAGACGGGGAGGCCGCTCCTCCGCACGCCCTGCCGGAGCGCACTGGAAACGCCGGGCCGCTCGCCCCATCCGACCCGCTGCAATACTACCTTTCGATGGTCCGCTCCATTCCGCGCCTCACCCCCGACGAGGAACACCAGCTTGCCGTGCGTGTGCGCGAGCACAACGATGCCGACGCCGCGCTGAAGCTGGTGACGGCGAACCTTTGGCTGGCGGTGAGCATCGCCTTCGAGTTCCGCAACCAGTTCCAGAACATGCTCGACCTGATACAGGAGGGGAACATCGGCCTGATGCGGGGGATACAGAAATTCGATCCGTTCAAGGGGGTGCCGCTGCCGGCGTACGCCACCTACTGGGTGCGCGCCTACATCATCAAGTACATCCTCGATAACTGGCGGCTCGTCCGCGTGGGCACCACCAACACGCGGCGCAAGCTCCTGTACAACCTCAACAAGGCGACGCAGGAGTTGCGCAACGCCGGCGTCGATCCCACCCCGAAGCGGCTGGCGGCACATTTTTCCACCACCGAAGATGAGGTGAGGGAGGTGCAGAAAAGCCTTACGGCCCGCGACGTGTCGCTGGAAACGCCACTGGACGCCGAGGGGGGCCGCACGTATACCGACATCATCGGCGACGCCCGCCCCACCCCGGCCACGGAGGTGGAAGCCGAAGAGATGATCGGCATGGTGAAACGCCACATCGCCGATTTCGCCAAGGGGCTGAAAGACTCCGACCGCGCGATACTGGAACAGCGGCTGATGAGCGAAGAGCCGCTGACCCTCTCGCAGATAGGGGAACAGTTCGGCGTCACCCGCGAGGCGGTGCGGCAGGCGGAGGTCCGCCTGATGAAGCGGCTGAAAACGTACTTGCAGGAAAAAATACCGGGCATCTCCGATTTCAGTTTTATCGGCCGCGGATAGCCTACCCCCAGTGGGTGCACAATTCGGGAGGCGCGGAAGGATTTTCCCATCCGCGCCGGATGTGGCCTATAGGCCATATTGTGTACATTGGCGCGGAGCGCCAAGAGAACCGGTCATGCCTTACGGCATGATGTACCCATTAAAATGGGTACCCACCCTGAAACGCCGGTCATCTTTGCAAAAACCTAAGACTCTCCTGCACCTTGGCATTGTGGCGGTATAATGGAGACCGGAATGGCGCGATGGGCGCGCCGCCGCACCCGGGGGGGAATAATGCATGAAAACCGTTCTCTGCGTTGACGACGACAAGGAGTACCAAAACCTCCTTCCCAAAATCCTGGCGAAGATGGGGTACGAAAGCGTGGTCGCCACCACCGGCCTGAAAGCGCTGGAACTCACGCGCGCGAAGAATTTCGACCTCATCCTGCTGGATGTTACGTTGCCCAAAATGGACGGCTTCAGGGTGATGGAGGAGATCCGCAAAGAGGGGCGCTGCCGCCAGACCCCCATCGTATTCGTCACCGCCCACAGCGAAAAAGAAAATGTCGCCAACGCCATCAAGTTCGGCGCGGCGGACTACATCGTCAAGCCGTTCGACACGGGGATGTTCCTGCACAAGGTCTCGCGCTTCATCAACATGAAGGTGGAGGCCGATTGGCGCAAGCTGAAGCCGGAGCAGGAACAGGTGCTCAGCCTCACCCTCACCACGCTGGACAAGGCGTTCGACGCCGTGCAAAAAAACGGGCAGCTTCCCTACGCCGAATTCATGGATGTGAGCGGCAAGCTGACGCAGGTGATAGAGAAAGGTGATGTCAAAGGGGTGCTGGACGCGGTGAAAGACCACGACGCCTACACCTTCGTCCACTCGATGCGCGTGGGGATTTTCCTTTCGCTGCTGACGAAAAAATTTGGGGGCTTTTCCACGCAGGACATCCAAATACTCACCACCGGCGGCACCGTGCACGACGTGGGGAAAGCCAAAACCCCGTTGAAGGTGCTCAACAAGCCGGGGAAATTCGAGCCGGAGGAGTGGCTGGAGATGCAAAACCATGTGATCTACACGGTGGAAATGCTGCGCCGCACGCCGGAAGTGCCGGAATCGGTGATAGAAATAGCGTGGAACCATCACGAGCGGATCAACGGCAGCGGCTATCCGCGCCATCTGAAAGGGGAGGAGCTGGGGATGCTCTCGCGCATGGCGGCCATATGCGATGTCTATGTGGCGCTTACCGACCGCCGCGTCTATAAGCCGGGCTATCCCCCGGAGCAGGCCATCGGCATGATGCGCGACCCCAACCACATCGACCAAACCCTGCTGGCCGAATTCGTTGGCATCATCGAGGATCTGTACCGGATCAAGATACCCCTTTAGCCCCGTATCCGCCCTCTCCGGACGGCACACAATTTATGGCGTACCACACCGCCCGAACGGGTTGCGGAGTGCCGTTTATTCGGGTGACTTCTCTTCGGCTTTTTTTTCTTTCGGTTTTCGGCCCCTTTTTTTGGGCGGCGGAAGCGGGCCGGTATAAGATGCTTTCAGCGCCGCCACGGCATCCTCTTCCCTGTCGTGCAGGATGAAATATTTGTTGAGGCCGGCGACCGTCAGCATTTTTAATACGTCAGGATGAAGGCAGCAAAGCGCCAGCCCGCCGCCGCCTTGGTACAAAATCCCGTGACGGCGCACCAGATAACCAACCGCCACCGAATCGACCATTTGAGTCCCTTTGAGGTTTACCACCACCAACGACCTTTCGTTCACGGCGTTTAACGCCGTTTTCAGGTCCTCCAGCGTGGCGGCCATCAGCTTTCCCCGCACACGGAGAAGGCGTATTCCCTCCGCTGTCACTATTATCGAAACGGCCATGCATCTCCCTTAATTTTGCGGCCGCGCATGCGGCGAGCACCCTAGCGCTTTAAGGTAATAAAATATCATCGAAAAGTAAAGCATCATCCCAAAGTGCGAGCATTTACCACGCATTGGTGTAGAATTTAAGCGGGACATTCATCCAAACGGCCGATCATCCGGAGGAGCGCATGGGATTGCTGAGAAAATTCGATGTACGCGAAGTGGACAAGCTGCGCCGCCCGGAGCGGTTGCAACGGGAAAACCCCGAGATCATCTGGGAGCAGATGGCGCTGGATGCCCCGGCGGTGTTTGTGGACATCGGCGCGGGCATCGGCTTCGCCGCCGTTCCCTTCGCGCGGAAAATGCCCAGCGGAAAAATCTATGCGTGCGACCTTGCGCAAGAAATGCTCGACATCCTCCGGACCGAAGCGGAAACCGCCGGGGTTGGCAACATCCATTTGATCAAAATGGAAGAGGTGAACATCCCGCTGCCGGACGACATTGCCGACGGCGTGCTGATGCAGAACCTCCACCACGAACTGCACCACCCGGTGGCCAGCTTGGCCGAATGCCGCCGCATCATGAAGGACGGCGCGAAGATCGCCATCATCGACTGGAAAAAAGAGCCGATGGAAGTTGGGCCGCCCCAGGAACTGCGCCTCTCCGCCGCCGACATCGAAGGGCACCTCAAGCAGGCGGGGTTCGCCTGGGTGACGCATAACGACGTGTTGCCGCTGCACCATTTCATCATCGCTGTAAAATAGCCGTGTGCGGCTCCCTCCTCTTGTCCTGGTAGGTACACGTTTTTAACGTGTACATTGGCGCAACGCGCCAAAAGCTATCGGCCAGCGCGGGCCGATGTACCCAATGAATTGGGTACCCACCCGGAGAAAGAGAGCTTTGAAATTATGCCTGGACCCCGGGTCAAGCCCGGGATGACAAGAGGGAATCAGAGGACGGCGATGGCGTCGATCTCGACCAGCGCGTTTTTGGGCAGCGCCGCCACCTGCACCGTGGCGCGGGCGGGCGGCTTTTCGGTAAAAACCGTGGCATAGACCGCGTTCATTTCGGCAAACTGCGCCATATCGGCAAGATAGACGGTGGTTTTCACCACGTTATCCAAACTTCCGCCCGCGGCCTCCAACACCCCTTTCAGGTTTTGCAAAACCCGCGCGGTCTGCTCCTTGATTCCGCCGGAGATCATGGCGCCGGTGGAGGGGTCGAGCGGTATCTGGCCCGATGCATACACAACATTGCCGGATTTGATCGCCTGCGAATACGGACCGATAGCATCGGGGGCGTGGGCTGTTTTTACGACGATTTTTTCCATGCGGCTAATCTACCGCGCATACCTGCGCGGCGCAAGGGGCGATGTATGGCGGACTTGGATTAAAAAACGGCCCGGCGGCGTGGGAAGCGGCGTTACCCGCTTCAATCCGCACCGACAGGCCGTGGCTTAGGCGGCCCCCGCGGCGGGGTAATTCATGATCAGGTCGGCAAAGGTTTTCCGGGGGAGCATCACGCTGAATTTCCTCTCCCCAAAACGGCATGCCCTCTCCTCAAAAAAGTCCTTGGAGATGCCTTTTGAGTCGCGCTCTTGCACGGCATTCTTGCCGAACCGCTCGTTATCGTAATAGGCCATGATGCATTACTCCCATCAATCTGATTTTCTCTCTTATCGGTAGTTTTAAATAATATCTGTATGGGTAAAAAGCAAGCCCCGTGCCGCAAAAAAACGGCACAGGATCGGCGTTTTGTACCAGGGTACCGTCAAAAAAACCACCGGCATCCGTTGACAACAACGCCATGCCGCGCTTACAATCTTTGCAGAGAACAGAATTGGGAGTATTGAAAAATGTCAAAAGAACACGATCCGGATAGAGAGATGGAGCACCTTTCAAAGGCCATCGTTGAAGCCATCCTCGGCTCGGACGATGTGAAAAAAGCGCTCGAAAAGCTCAACACATCCGAAGATACGTTGGGGAAGAACTTTATGGTGTTCATGGTGAGCCTCGATTCGCTTAACGACGCCAAAAGAGGGACAAAAAGCCTCGAGATGGGCGATCTCGGCGAAATGCCGGAGGAGATGCCCAAACCCCGCCGCCGGCGCCCCGTCAAGCGGGCCGATACGCCGGATCATATCGATGGCGAGCCGCTTTCAAAAAACGAGAAGAACTTCCGCGACATGCTGTCCGATCACTTCGATACCGAAGCGTGGCTGAAGAGCCTGAAGCTCCGGCTCGACTGATAATTCAATAGCCGGTCATCGGGGCGGGTGAGCAACCCGCCCTTTTTTATTATTGCCGGATTTTTGACGGAGGCGGCAACCACCCCACACCGGAACGTTTCTCCGGCCCGGCAATTTCTTCCGCTTCTTCCCGGTAGGGGCGGCACTCTTGCCGCCGATGGCGCGGCAACGCCAAGAAATTTCGGCTTTTTAAGTGGGTACACAATTTATTGTGTACATTGCCGCGCTAGCGGCAAGTGACGGGTCATGCCTTACGGCATGATGTACCCAATGAATTGGGTACCCACCGAGAGAAGCCGATGCACGGCGGGATCGCCGTATCCACTCAGAGCCGATACGGGGAACGGCTTACAGCCTGCCGTAGCGCTGGGGGCGGCCGCCGGGGACGAGGCGTTCGGGCATCAGCCGTTTCGTGAATTTATCCACGCGGCCGACACCGATGAATGCGCCCCCTTCTTCGCGGTAGAGCCGGTAAAGGCCTTCCGCCGGGGCGGATGGCATCACCTGCTGCCCGTTTGCCAAGAGCCGTTCATCGCGCCCCCCTACCGACAGGCGCGGCATAAAGGCGATCGGGTAATCAAGCGGCAACAGCCACTCTTCCGGATGGTCCCGGCGTTCCTCGATCCGTTCGATGGTCCAGGAATCTTCCTGCTTGAAGTTCGACGCCTCGGTGCGGGTAAGCGCGCCCATGTGGGCGGCGCTGTTCACCGCGCGGCCAATATCCTCGCAAAGCGTGCGAATGTACGTGCCGCGCGAGACGGTAGCCGTGAGCACCGCTTCCGTGCCGGTGAATTCGTTCAATTCCAGCTTGTGGATTGTCACTTTTTTCGGCTTGCGCTCAACTTCTCCGCCGCTGCGGGCGATTTCGTACAGCCGCTTCCCCTCCACCTTTTTGGCGGAGTACATCGGCGGCACCTGGTCTATCTCCCCCCGGAATTTTTCCAGCGCCGCTTCAATCCCCTCTTTGGTGACGTGGGCGAAAGAAGCTTCGCGGGTGGCCGTGCCGGTGCCATCCTGGGTATCGGTCTCGCTCCCCAACACCAGCGTGGCCCGGTAGGTCTTTGGAAGCGTTTCAAAGTAGGGGAACAGGCGCGTGGCCCAGCCCAGGCCGACGGGCAAAATGCCGGCGGCGATGGGGTCAAGGGTGCCCAGAAAACCGGCTTTTTTTTCCCCGGACGCCCGCTTGATGGTGTCGAGAGCCTTGTTGCTGGGGATGCCGGGCACTTTGTAGAAATTGATAAAGCCATCCATAAGGGGACACATTGTATCCGCAACGGCGGTTTTGACGTTAGTTAATTATTTGGGGGCGGTGGTTTTTTCCAGCCCCCCAAGGCGGCAGTTCCGGCTGGCGCGGCGGCATCACTTTCGCTTATCAAACGCCTTTCTGGTCGCCGAATCCACTTTTTTGCCGGCTTTTGTCAAAGCCTCATCCGTTTTATCCACCCCTTTTTTCAGGAAAGCCCCCGTTTTGTCGGCCCCTCTTTTTATTTTCGGGGCGACCTTTTCCGATCCTTTTTTTATTCCCGTGCCCAATTTCTCAAGCGGATTTTCGGCGTGGGCGGTGAGGCGGGTAAGCAACAGCAACAGGGTTGCGATAACGGTTAATCTCTTCATGATGAAAATTATGCCATTAGGCGGAGACGGCGGGAAGCTCTAATTGCCCGCCACCTTTTTTTTCAGTTTTTCCACGTTGGCGGCGATTTTTGCCGTAGCCTTCTTCGCCCGCTCGGTGAAGGCGATCTTCTTCCCATTGGCATCACAGCCGCACGCCCACGCCGGCCCGCAGAAAGCAAGCGCGCAGAAAAGCGTCAACGGGAGAACCGCCGTTTTACCCATGGCTTCAGTATGCCACAATTTTTCCAAAGGCACTCCAAACCGGGTACGGCCGCTATGGCGCGGCGCGCCCCCTTTGGCTACAATGGGTGCATGCACGAGCTTTCAGTGGCGCAATCGATGATGGCCGTGGCGCTGGAAAACGCCGCCGCCAACAACGCGAAAAAAATACTGCGCATCGAATTGGTGGTGGGGAACATGTCCGGCGTGTCGGTGGACGCGCTCCGTTTCGCGTTCGACGCGGTAAAGACGGATACCATCGCCGGAAATGCGGAACTGGTGATACGGGAAACTGCGGCGGACGCCCATTGCGCCGCGTGCGGCAAAAGCTTCGAGGCGGGGCAGTACGATTTTTCCTGCCCCGCGTGCGGCGCGCCGGTGTTTCCCAAAGGCGGGGACGAACTCTACGTCAAGGAACTGGAGATAGAATGAGCCGCACCATCCTCATCGAAAAAAAGATACTGGAAAAGAACGACATCGCGGCCGCGCGCATACGCCAAAAACTCATCGCCGACAACACCGTGGTGGTGAACATCATGAGCGGCCCCGGCGCGGGAAAGACCACCCTGCTGGAAGAGACCGTGCGCCGCCTCGCCGGCAAAATAAACGTGGGCGTTATCGAAGGGGACATCGCCACCGATAACGACGCGCGCCGCGTGGAACGGGCCGGGGCGGAGTGGGTGGTTCAGATAAACACCGGCGGCGCGTGCCACCTTGAAGCGGGGATGATCGAACGGGCGCTGGAGACCGCGCCGCGCGGGATGCAGCTGCTCATCATCGAAAACGTGGGCAACCTTGTCTGCCCGAGCAGCTTCGACCTCGGCGACGACTGGAAGGTGGTGATGGCCTCCGTCACCGAGGGGCAGGACAAGCCGAAGAAATATCCCGGCATGTACCGCAAAAGCCATGCGCTGGTGCTGAACAAGGTTGATCTTGCGCCGTATGTGAACGTCTCGCCCGGCCTGTTTGTGAAAGAGTCGC
Source organism: Nitrospinales bacterium (assembly GCA_023248535.1). GTDB lineage: Bacteria > Nitrospinota_A > UBA7883 > JACRGQ01 > JACRGQ01 > JACRGQ01. Next base: position 11,729 of record JAHFEJ010000007.1, read on the forward strand.
TGGAGGTGAATCCGGCGCTGAAGGTGTTCCTCACCGCCGCCACCACGGGGGATGGCGTTGACGAATGGTGCGATTGGCTGGCATCGCTCAAAAAACGCCCGGCCAGCGTGTAGGCAAAATGAAAACCGTTCGGTGGAAGATCGATGTGCGCGGTGTGGTGCAGGGGGTGGGGTTCCGCCCCTTCGTCTACAACGCCGCCGCTATGTTCAAACTCGCCGGAAGCGTCTTCAACAGCAAAAAAGGGGTGGAGATCGAAATCGAGGGAAGCGATGCCGCCTGCCAGCGCTTCCTCACCCATCTTGAAAAACAGCCGCCGCCGCTGGCGCGCATCGACCATGTAGCATCCGCGCAGATCGAGCCGAAGGGGGAAACCGGCTTCACCATCGTCACCAGCCACCCCGAAGGGGCCGAGGTGCCGCTCATCTCGAAAGACTGGGATGTATGCGCCGACTGTCTGCGGGAGATGATGGATCCCGCCGACCGGCGGCACCGCTACCCGTTCATCAACTGCACCAATTGCGGCCCGCGCTACACCCTCATAACAAAAGCCCCCTACGACCGCCCCTACACCTCGATGGCGGGATTCCCGATGTGCACGGACTGCCAGCGCGAATACGACGACCCCACGAACCGCCGCTTCCACGCCCAGCCAAACGCCTGTCCGGTCTGCGGCCCCCGCCTGAAGCTGCGCGGCGCGGCGTGGGAGGATATCGCGTGCGCCGACCACATCGGCGAGACGGCGCGGCTTCTGCGCGAGGGGAAGATTCTGGCCATCAAGGGGGTTGGCGGGTACCACTTCGCCTGCGATGCGCGGAACGGCGGGGCGGTGGAGGCGTTGCGCGAGCGGAAGATGCGCAAGGAAAAACCGCTGGCCGTGATGAGCAACAGCATAGAGGATATCGCCGCATACGCCGACCTCACCGGCCCGCAAAAGGATGTGCTGCTCTCGCGCAAAAAGCCGATCGTGTTGGTGAACAAGAAAAACGAAACGGCGCTGGCAGAAGGGATCGCCCCCGGCCTGCGCGAGTTCGGCGTTTTTCTCCCCTATACGCCGGTGCAGCATCTGCTCTTCGCGGCGGGCGCACCGGCGGCGCTGGTGATGACCAGCGGCAACATCAGCGACGAGCCGATAGTTTTCACCGAAGAGGAAATGGAGGAGCGGCTTGGCGGCATCGCCGACTACTACCTTACGCACAACCGGCCGATAGTCTGGCGCTGCGACGATCCGGTCATCCGTATTGCCGGGACGCACGCCATGATATTGCGCCGCAGCCGCGGCTTTGTGCCGGTGCCGGTGAAATTGGCGAAGGAGGTTGCGCGCCCCATCCTCGCCTGCGGCGGCGATTTGAAAAACGTCTTCTGCCTCGCCAAAGGGGAAAACGCTTTTTTGGGACCGCACATCGGCGATCTGGTGAACGCCGAGGCGAACCGGAATTTCCATGAATCGATAGAACATTTCAAAGGTCTGTTCGGCATCGTGCCGGAACTGGCGGCGGTCGACATGCACCCGGGCTACCAGAGCAGCGCATACGGACGGCGGCTCGGCCTGCCGGTGGTGGAGGTGCAGCACCACCACGCGCACATCGCGGCGGTCATGCTGGAGAACAAACTGAAAGGAGAGGTTATCGGCGTGGCGCTGGATGGCACCGGCTACGGCCCGGACGGCACCATATGGGGAAGCGAGATACTGGCCTGCTCCTACGCGAAGTTCCAGCGGCTCGGCCACTTCCCCGCGCTGAAACTGCCGGGGGGGGACAAGGCGGCGAAGGAGCCGTGGCGCGTGGCCGCCGCGCTTCTTTATGAAACATTCGGCGAAAGCTTTAAAGAGCTGTTCCCCGCTTTTGTTGCGACGGTAGGGGAGAAGAAGATCGACGGCATCACCGGCATGGTGGATACCGGGATTAATTGTCCGGTATCCACCGGCGCGGGGCGGTGGTTCGACGCCGTTGCATCGATCTTGATGGTGCAACAGGTCAACGCATTCGAGGGGCAGGCCCCGATGATGCTGGAATCTATCGCCGACCCGTCGGAAGACGGGGTTTTTCCGTTCGGCATCGGCGAAGACGGCGCGCTGCAGTTTGACCACATGGTGCGCGAGCTGGCCTGCATGGGGGAGACCGAGGCGGGGCGCGACGCGGGCGCGGCAAAATTCCACAACACCATCGCGCTGGCGGCCGCCGATAGCTGTGTGCGGGCGCGGAATATCACGGGGCTGAACGATGTCTGTTTGGGGGGCGGCTCATTTCAGAACGCACTGCTGCTGAAAAAGCTGGAGCCGCTGCTTATGGAGCGGGGTTTCAAGATATTCTTGCCGCAGCAGGTGCCGGTCAACGATGGCGGCCTTGCTCTCGGCCAGATCGCCGTTGCAATGTCTATTAAATAAAAAAACAAAAGACCACAGAGGCACTGAGGCACAGAGAAACATGCCGTTAAAAGACTTGTTCTTTAACTCCGTGCCTCTGAGGCTCTGCTGTTATATTCATCCAGAGGAATGCCGGAAGAGAAAAAAAACGGCGCGGGGGGTTGGTCCGCGCCGTTTACAGTGGGGGGGAAATAGGGAGGGTTTTAAATGATTCCGAGAAACTGGGCAAAGGCGAAAACTAATGCGCCAAAACCGAGTACCACGAAAAGGCGGAGCGTAAGCGTACCGTTGCTATCCCCGATCTGAAGGGCATCCACCCGTTTCATCGCGCTGGTGCTGCTGGTGCCGTTCGATTTCACCTGCGCCATCGTCGATTTCAGCGAGCTTGCATTCAGATGGGAACTTGCGGTTGCGCTCATTTTCGTCTCCTTCATCCTCTAATTACGTTCTTGCCAACATATCTAGCAAGTGCCGTGCCTAATTTGTAATTACCAACTAAACAACACGATACAATTTATACGGTTTTGAGGATAAATTTAGCGTGTCCCCTTAATGGACAAAGTGTATCCGGAATTGGACAGTGCCGACCATATTATCGATTGATCTTTCCCAAGTGCGTATCTTTAAAGCCAGACTCGTGCTTGAGTCCAAATCCCAGTACCCTGTCAAAAGCGATATGGGCGATCCAGATGATGGAAACGGGAAGCGCCAGTGGCAGGCGGGCAAGATAATGCACCGCGATCAGTATTACCGGGGCGGCATACACATGCCCGATGTTGTATACGCGCGCTCCGATCTTCGGATTTATCAGGTAGCCCGCAAAGAAAATATCGGGAACCAGAATCAGGGAGAAAAACAGGACCCAGCTGAATCCAAAATGGTGATACACGGCGCAGGCAAGGGCGAAGATAAAAAACGATTCGGCTTTTTGAAATCGGATCATCATATTTTCCACGGTGCCACGCTATCAGAAATTCCAGCGGGATTCGATGAAATAGGTGGTGAAATCCGTCAGCCGTCCAAAAAAACTGTCGCGCGGCCCCTGATAACTTTCCACTCCCATTGACAGGCTCACCGCGTCGTTGACCGCGTAACTGACCTTTGGGCGGATCAGGCTGTCGCCATGTTGCAGCCAGACCAAACCGGCGGCTTCCGCTTCCAGCGTGTCGTTCAGCCATTTGCGGCTAATGCGGAAGGTGAGACCGTGCTGTGTTTCGTCGTATTGGTTGAACGCGAAGGCGGCGGCTTCAGCCAACGGCAGGGTGGCGGGGGGCGCTTGCGAACCGGGCGCGCGGTAATTGATCACCTGCCTGAAAAGATATTGCACGTTGATGTTGAGATTTTCGCCGAACGTGCGGTCGCCCCCCATGACAATAAAGATGACCGGGTTTTTGGTGAACGGGTCCTTCCCATCGGCATCTTCCGAGGCGAGGTAGGCCGCTTCGGCGCGGAACCCATAGCGGCCATAGGTGAACGCGCCATCGGCGCCATACACTTTCAGGCGGCCGTAGCGCATGATGATTCCCGCCGCGCCAATTCCGAAATCGGGATTGTGGTCGAATCCGTCGAAATACGAAACGGACCAATCAATATCCGCGGCGGCGTACTCCAGCTTCGCCGCCCACTGGCTGGAAACATTATCCGGCTTCACCTCGGTCATCGGGGGAACTTCTTTGGAAAACGGCAGCCGGTTGGGGCGGAATTCCGGCAGCCATACGGCGATGACGCGGAGTTCCCCGGAGCTGTAGGCCCCTTTCAAAGCCGCGACGCCGCTTTTCTGATCGGCGTCTTCCGGCGCGTGTAGTGTGTAGTCGCGCATGACCAGGTTGTCGGTGGGGTTCACCGCGTCGGTGCGGCCCCACGCGATAATCTGGCGTCCGGCGCGAAGATCATAATTTTCCGTGGCGAGATCGAGATACCCTTCGCGCACCTCCCCCCGGGCGGGAAGGTGGCCCACCAGGGAATCATCGCGCAGCCACCCTTCGCCGTGAACCGCGGCCTTGCCACCGAATGCGGAAGCTCCCCCTTTGGCCCACAGCGAGGCCGACAGCGCGCCCGGTCCCGCATCGGGATTCTTCGCTTCGCCCCACCACGATGTCCGGGCCGAGCCGGTCACCCACCCCCCCTCCTCGGCCCACGCAATGGCGGGAGAAGGGGGGCCGATGCCCGGCGAACCGGGCACCGGCATGAGCAGGAGGGGAATGAGAAGGAAAAGCGTTAGGGGGCAACGCATGGCTAGTTCTCCTTTTCGAGGAAACGGGTGGTGAAGACCGCATCCTTTACTCCGATGTTGGCGTGGTAGTTTTCAAACGTGATGATGGTGGCGTGGCCGCTTTGCACGTTGCGCGCTTCCAGACGCATCGCCTGCCACTTCCCTTTCGCGGCGTCCGCCACCGTCACGTCGCCCGCCGTGAAGGTTTTTAGCAGCTCGCCGTTCTGGTCGTACATCTCCCCTTTTATGGTCACCATGATATCCTTCCGTATCCAGCCGATCCGTTTCGAATAGCCGGAGTCCTCCGCCACGGAGGGTTTGGCCGGGAGCGATTCGATGACGTAGCATTCCACGCCATCCACCGCTTCGGTGCGGAGCAGCTTGTGCGACCAGTCCTCCACTTTGTGCCCCATCACGTCGCCATAGGAAAAATCGGTGCCGACGAAGCTGTCCTTTTTGTTGGAGGAAACCAGCCGCCGCACCTTTTTGAGGGCAGGGAGATATATCCAGAGGTCGTCGTCCCCCGCGCTATGCTCAATCATCAGGGTGGCAGTCCCTTTCACATCAGGCGGCGCAAGGAACCGCACCATCCGCATTTCATCCTCGGTGCCGGGAATGAGCTTGCTCCTCCCTTCGGTCTTGCGCACCCGTTCCTGCCCGCCGGCGTTGATGAGGCGGAACGTGGAGGCCATTTCGGCGTCCGCCACTTTTGATACCGTGAAATTGCGCTTCATAACCTCCGTTGCCGAAAGTTCCGCCGCGTTGGCGGGGACGGCGGAAAGCGCAACCGCGAACAGAAGCGCCAAGGCGCCGGTGGTTAAAGCCGCATTCGGCTCGGCGGGCGCCGCGGCCGCTTCACCAAAAATGAAGCGGGGGCGCAACGCAAGGATAAGCGCGGGAAAGAGCGTCACCGACGCGATCGCGCTGACGAGCATGGCAAGGCTGATAAGCAGCCCCAGATAGAAGTGGACAAGGAAGCCGTACGAGAACATAAGGACGGAGTAACCCGCCGCGACGGAAAGGGCTACAAGGAGCACCGCTTTGCCCGCCGAGCCGAACGCTTTATACACCGCCGTCCGCTCGTCGCTTCCACCCGACAATTCCTCACGCAGCCGGTATGCCAGGTAAATGGCGTAATCGGCCCCGATGCCGACCGCCATCGCCGAAATGGTGGAGGTGGCGATTTCCATCGGAATGCCCAACAGTCCCATCACCCCGAAATTCGCCGCCACCGTCACGGTCAACGGCACCAGCACCAGCAGCCCGGCCAGCAGCGACCGGAATATCAACGAGGAGATGACAAAAACCACCGCCGCGATCTGCATGATGTTGAGGATTTTTTCGCGCACCAGCACTTCGGTCAACGCCGCGCCGCTGGTGATGCCTCCCCCAACCGACACGGTTAACTCTTCGCCGAAACGTTCCGCCGCCAACCGCCGCACTTTTTCCATAAAGGCCGCCGCATACGCGCTACTGTCTGTTTTCAGGAATACGATGATATTGGCATTACGGTAGCCGTAGTCCACCACCGAATCGAAATCGCCCGGCTCGCCGGAAGTGCTATAGAGCAGCAAATATTGGGCGATAAGTTCCCGGCTCTCCGGTATCCGGTCGAACTCCGGTTTGTCGCCGTTCATAGCCTTGTTGATCCGCTTGATGTAATCGGCGATGGAAACGGTTTTGCCCACCATCGGGTCTTTCTCCAGTTGCCTTTGCAGCGTTTCCATGCCTTTCAGCACGGCGGAATTCTTGATCGCGTCGTCCTGCTTGCCGCTGATCAGGATAAACGCGG
>JAHFEJ010000007.1:18104-62408 GCA_023248535.1 Nitrospinales bacterium
GGCGCTGTCTCCCGCCATCCGCTTGTTGTAGGCCGCATCGTCTTCCATCTCCTTCAGCCCGCCGTAGAACATACCGCGGGGGGAGTTATCCACCCGCACCAGCGAGCCGCCCAAAACGAAGAGCGCGATAAGCGCCGCCGCTCCCGCGAACAACATGCCGCGCCTCTCCAGCACGGCGCCGGCGGCCCACTTCGATAAACCATCAAGCCAGGTCTTCTTCGACTCGCGCAGCCGCTCGCGCTCGCCCGGCGCCTTCAGCGAAGCGCGCAACGCGGGGATGAAGGTGAGTTCAAGGAACATTGCGCAGACGATGCCGGAGCCGGTGAAGATACCGAACGTCTGGATCGATTTGATGTCGAAAATCATCAGCGAGAAAAAGCCCATCGCCGCGATGGTTCCGGCCGCCAGCATGACGGGGCCGACCTTTTCGATCGAGGCGACGACCGCCAACTGGTTCGCCTCCTGCGGCGGAAGAGAGGGGGATGCTTCCCTGATGCGGTGGAATTCCTCGTAATAGCGCTTCATGATCTGCACCGCGTGCCCGGCACCCACCGCTAAAATGAGGATGGGGGTAGTCGCGTTAAAGGGATCAAGTTCCACCCCCGAAAGCCCCATCACGCCGAGGCTCCAGATAACGGACATCAGCGCGGTGACCAGCGGCAGCACCAACGCCTGTACGCTGCGGAACGCCTCGTAGAGCACCAACGCGATAATGATCAGCGCCAGCGGAAAGAAAAATCCCATCCGCGCCGAAAATTTCTCGATGAGGGCGTTGTACACCGGGCCGCCGGCGAACGTGATCTCCACAGAATCATCCATTTCAGGCGTGATAATGGCTTTCACCGCATCGGTTATCCGGGTGAATCCTCCAGGGCCATCCTTGAAATCCGCCACGACGGAGATGGTGGAGAGATCGGACGAAACCACCAGATTCGAATAAAGAGGATTCCCGGTGATGGATTCTTTGAGAGCCGCCATCTGTGCCGCGTTTGACGGTACGCGCGCCATCAACTGGCGCACCTCCAACCCTTCCTCCGTTCCCTTGATGTCTTTGGCTTTGCGCGCCGCGAGGCTCATCACGTTATTGCGCACCACCCCTTTAATCGACGATACCGCGCTGGTTATCCGTTGCGCCTTGCCCAGTATTTCCGGGGTCAACGCCTCGCCGTGACGCGCGTGGATGCCGACAACCACGGTGTGCTTGTTGCCGAACAGCTCTTCCACGCGGTTGCCCGTGACCACCATCGGGTGCGACTGGGGCATTATTTTTGCCGGGTCGATAACGATGGCGAGGTTTTTAAGCTGGAAGAGCAGCCCCAGCGTGATGAGGATGGTAAACGCTATTACCGCCGCCCGGTGTTTAGTGACCCATTGGACAAACGCTTTCATGATCTCCTCCTGCAAAAAAATTGTTTTCCATCACGGCTGGATTTTTTACTCGGTGTAACGACGCAGCCCCTACCTTCCAGAAGGTAGGCTAAATGAATAATTTTTTTAGCATGAGCCGCTCTCCAAGACTTGCGGATTAACACTGCCGGAATTATTAGCAAACTTTTTCATGCTCTCCTCCTCCAAATAAAATTTCGGCGTTACGCCGGAATATGTATTACGGAACGAAATGCCCAGCTTACCTATCAATAGGTAGGCTATATTGGCAATTTTTTTTAGCATACGAGGCTCCCGATAATCTGCCGGACAACGGTATCGTAATAAGCCGGGTTCTTGCTTTCGGCAGCCATGTTCAACGCCCCCATCGTGGCGGCGATAATGAAGAGCGCCTGCTCTTCGGGGGCGCCCCGTTTTTTGAATTCCCCTTTTTCCACCCCTTCTTTTACTTTTTGCGTGACGAGTTCAAGATGCCATTTTTCAAACCAGGCAAGTTTTTCGCGCAACACTTCCGGTAGGCTCCCCGCTTCGGAGAAGAAACCGTTCATGGGGCACCCCAATTCGCAACTCATCTTCGGTTCCGAAAAGAACCGGAAGTATACTTCCATCTTTTCCAACGCGGTCATTTTCTCAAGGTCATACTTGGAGAGCCAATCCAGGATGTATTGGTAGTACGCGGAAAGGACGGCCATGCCTAAGTCTTCTTTTTTGGGAAAGTGGTAATGGATGCTGGCTTTTTTGATACCAAGGCGCGTTGCGATATCCTGATAGCTGAACCCCTGATAGCCATTCTGCTGAATCAGCTCTGTAGCGATCTCCACGATCAGCTTTTTTGTGTCCTGCTTTTCACCTGCGGGCACACGCCCAGTGTGGCACGCAGCAATTTTATTCCAGATCGTCTTGGTCATAACTTCTCCAACCCTGACTCAAGCTTACCTACCAACAGGTAGGCTTGTCAAGAATATTTGTTATTGTTAGTTACTCATTACAAAACATATAGATAGCTGCGAATTGCGTGTTGTGGATTCTGTTGGTTACAGATAAATCGGAAAAAACTTGGCTAATCTCTCCCCTAGCGCTGGAAAAAATGGCCTTAAAAATCAGGCGGATGTGGTTTGGGCCAACGCGGCGTCGAGCAGCTTCTTCTCGCGCTTGTCGGGCCACATGGCGATGAGGGTGCCGACGCCCATGATAAAGCCGCCGATCCAGAGCCAGATCACCAGCGGGTTTATGAGCACCTTGATGGTGGCGGTATGGTCTTCGTTGAGCGCGGCGAAGATCACGTACAGATCCTCCTTCAGTGTGCTTCGGATGGCCACTTCGGAATTCGGCATCGGCATTTCATCCGTAAGCTGGTCGAGGTTGTGGTAAATGTTTTTTTCGGGGCGGAGGTAACCCAGCTTCTGACCGTCCTGCTCCAGCAGCAGCGTGGCGGCGTATTTTTCCTTGCTCGGTTTGGGCTTGGTGTATTCGGTTCCCATGTAGGTGACAGTATAGCCACCGATTTTGACCTGCTGGCCCGGCTTCACGCTGGCCTCCACCGACCGGTTCCATACGTTGCCGGTAAAACCGACGAACATCGCCACCATCCCGGCGTGGATGACATAGCCGCCATAGCGCCGCTTGTTGCGCGCCACCAGGTTGTACGTGCCGGTGACGGCGTTCTCCTTGCCACCGGCGGTGCGGCTACGGACGCCGCGGATGAATTCCATCACGATGGTCGCCATCACGAAAACGGCAGCCACAAAAAACAGCCACGCCATGATCTCCCTCATGCCGAGCGCCAGCATCGCCGCGCCGCCCAGCACCGCCGCCAGGAACGGCAGGAGGAAGTTCCTTTTCAGGTTATCCAGCGAAGCCTTCCGCCACGCGATGAGCGGGCACAGGCCGGTAAGGACGAGCAGGAACAGCCCTATCGGCACCATCACGATATTGAAGAACGGCGGGCCGACGGTGATCTTCACGCCGCGCACCGCCTCGGAGATCATCGGGAAGGTGGTTCCCCACATCACGGCGAACGCCGCGCCGAGCAGTATCAGGTTATTGAAAAGGAAGCTGGATTCGCGCGAGAGGATGGAATCAAGCTGGTTTTCGCTTTGCAACATATCGCGCCGCATCGCGATCAGCGTCACCGAAAAAACGACGACGAGAATGAGAAAGAAGCCGAACTGCGTACCAACGGTGCTGGCCCCGAAGGAGTGCACCGAGGAAATAAGACCGGAACGGGTAATGAAGGTGCCGAACATGGTGAGGCAGAAGGTGACGGCTACCAGCGACACGTTCCAGAATTTCAGCATGTTCTTTTTTTCCTGGATCATCACGCTATGCAGATAGGCGGTGCCGACAAGCCACGGCATGAACGAAGCGTTTTCCACCGGGTCCCACGCCCAGTAGCCGCCCCATCCCAGTTCCACATACGCCCAGTTGGCCCCCAGCAGGTTTCCCATGAGAAGGAAGAACCAGCTGAAGATCGTCCAGCGCCGGGTGGAGCGTATCCAGACATCCCCCTCCTGCCGCCGCATCAGCGCCGCCATGGCGAACGCGAACGGTATGGCGAAGCCGACGAAGCCGATATAGAGCGTCGGCGGGTGGAAGATCATGCCCGGGTTTTGCAACATCGGGTTGAGGCCGTGACCGTCGGGCGGGATGAGCGACATCCTCTCGAACACCGGCGAAGCGAAGATCATCAGGCTGCTGAAGTGGATCAGCGAAGCGGAAAGGATGCCGGTGACGTACGGCATGATGTGCCGGTTCTTTTTGCGGTTTTGCAGGATGGCGATGGTGCCGAACAGCGAGAGCATCCAGGCCCACAGCAGCAGCGAGCCTTTCTGCCCCGCCCAAAAAGCGGAGATGGTGTAAAACATCGCCAGGTCGCGGCTGGAATAGTTGTAGACGTATTCCACCGTGAAATCGCGCGAGGTGAACGCATGCAGCAGCACAACCGAGGCCAGGGTGAAAAGTCCCAGCATGGCGAAATAGGCGTTCTGTCCGCTGCGGATGAGAACGTCATTGTCCGTCCGCCCCCCCCAGAACGAGGCGATGGTGGCGTAGACCGATACGGCCATGGCAAGCGCGAGTGAAAGTTCGCCGATCTCAATCATCTGTCATTCTCCGGAGCAGGGTTACTTGGGATGTCCCTGCTCGGACGCCTCGTACTTCGAGGGGCAGCTGGTAAGCAGCGTGTGGGCGTGAAAAACGCCGGCCTGATCGAGCTTTCCCTGCACCACCACCTTGATATCGTCTTTGAACATATCGGGCATGGTGCCGCGGTAGTTGATCGAAATGTTTTTCACCTTGTCGGTGATGGAAAATTCCGCCCCCAGCGAATCCGGGGCGACCTTGATGGTGCCGGGAACCACCGTCCCCTCCATCCGGAACTCTTTTCCTTCGGCCATTTTTTGGGATTCGGATACGGTGAGGTAATAGACGGAGGTCTCCTTGATCCCCATATACATCAGATAGGCGACGGCGCAAACAATAACAAGGCCGCCAACCAAAAACTTGGTTTGGTTCTTTTTCATTCGCGAATTACCTTTTCAAAATGTCACATAGCCTGATGCAGCCAGGCTCTGCCGGAGTCCGTGCCAGTGGAGAGATACTATAGCATCTATGCCGCCCAAGTTAAATATCCGCCCGGCACCCGGAAGGGTAGCGCAATAATGGCGTTGCGCGCAAATCATTTGGCGCACGCCGTAAAACTTGCAATAATCGGGATGTCCCTGGTGCCGTGGGAGCATCTTGAGCAGCGGCTGGATTCAGGCTTATTGACCGGACGGGAACATGCGGACGATCTTGAGGTTTTTTTTAAAAATCGTTGTGGGCATTTTTGCCCTGATCGGTTTTATTGTTGTGGGTATCGCCGGGTGGCTGACCACATTCTTCATTTGGCCGGACATCACGTATCTCAAAACCGCCCCCCCTCAAAAAACGGCATTCATGGAATTCCGCGAGCGGCAATGGGCGGCAATGAACCAAAAAACAAAGTTGCGCTACACGTGGGTGCCGCTTGCCAAGATCAGCCCGTTCCTGCAGGATGCGGTGCTGATCTCCGAGGACGACAAGTTCTGGCAACATTACGGCTTTGACCTGGCGGGTATTCAGGAAGCGCTGGAAAAAAACATGCGCTCCGGAAAGATGAAGGCGGGGGGGAGCACCATCACCCAACAACTGGCGAAAAACATTTTTCTCTCGCCGGAAAAAACCCCCACGCGCAAACTGAAAGAGGCGCTGCTAACCCTCCGGCTTGAGCGGGAACTGGGGAAAAAACGGATTCTGGAACTTTACTTGAATGTGGCGGAATGGGGCCCCGGCATTTTCGGCATCGAAGAGGCCGCATTGCACTATTACGGCAAACATGCCAGCCAACTGATGCCGGATGAGGCGTGCCGGCTGGCCGCGGTGCTGCCGAACCCGATACGCTTTTCACCCATCAGCGATTCGCGCTACCTGAACACCCGCGCCAAGGTCATCCTCAAAGTGATGCAGAAACGCGACCAGGGACTTTCCACCTGGGAAGATTTGCAGAGTAATTCTTCTCCTGAAGCCGAAACGGAAAATGAGGAGTCCCCTTTCATCCCCGCCCTTCCCGGCGGGCCGGAGACGGAAGAAGCCCCCCCGGCGCCATAATGCGGCCCCCCGCCAAGGCATGGCAATGCAAGTTGCAAACGGCGGTTCCACCGCCTACAATCGAATGGTGTCTTGCCCAGGAAAAAACGGGGAAAAGCGGCGTTCATAACGGCCACCGGGATACCGCCCGGCGTATGGCAAGGGATCCGGAGACTAGAAGGAGAGCATTATGACGAAGGGATTTATGTCGCTGGCGGATATGGAGCAGTATCTTGCGCCGTGTGTGCAGACCAAGGGGACGGTGAAAATACTCGACCGCGCGAAACTGCGCGGCGAACCCATCGACCGTCTCGTCTACAACGCGGTTTTTAATGAAAGCCAGGAAGTGCGCGGCACCGCCCGTGCGCTGATCAAAGAGATCGCGCTGGCCGCCGGCGCCGTGCCCGCCTCGATACAGGGGCTGTACGAAGCGATGGGACGCGGCGAAGTGAAAGGTTTCACCGTGCCGGCCGTGAACATCCGCGGCATGACCTACGATGTGGCGCGCGCGCTCATCCGGGCCGCGCTGAAGAACAACGCCCCCTCCTTCATATTTGAAATCGCCAAATCCGAAATGGGCTACACCCTTCAGGAACCTGCCGAATACGCCGCTGTGCTCCTCGCCGCCGCCATCAAGGAGGGATACGAAGGCCCCGTCTGCATCCAGGGCGACCACTTCCAGTTCAACGCCAAGAACTTCAAGGCCGATCCGGTCAAGGAAGCCGACGGCATCAGAAAGCTCATCAAAAAGGCGGTTGCCGCCGGTTTTTACAATATCGATATCGACAGCTCCACGCTGGTGGAGATGGAGCATGCCACCCTGGACGAGCAGCAGCGCCACAACTACGAGCAGGCCGCCGCCATGACCGCCTATATCCGCGAGGTCGAGCCGAAAGGGGTCACCGTCTCCGTCGGCGGCGAGATAGGCGAAGTGGGCGGACACAACAGCACGGTGGAGGAGCTTCGCGCCTACATGGACGGCTACAGCCGCGTACTGAAAAAAGGAATCAAGGGCATTTCAAAAATATCGGTCCAGACCGGCACCTCGCACGGCGGCGTGGTGCTGCCGGACGGCTCCATCGCCAAGGTGAAACTGGATTTCGACACGCTGGAAAAAATAAGCAAAGCGGCCCGTGCCGAGTACGGCATGTCGGGCGCGGTGCAGCACGGCGCATCCACCCTGCCGGACGATGCGTTCGACCACTTCCCCAAATGCACCGCGGCCGAAGTGCACCTTGCCACCGGCTTCCAGAACATGACCTTTGACCATCCCCAGTTTCCCCTCGAATTCAAGAAAAAGATGGCGGAATGGCTGCACAGGGAATGCGCCGGTGAAAAGAAGGCGGGCGAAACGGAAGAGCAGTTCATCTACAAAACCCGCAAAAAAGGGTACGGTCCGCTGAAAAAGGACCTGTGGCTCATGGCGGAAGGGCCGCGCAACGCCATCGCCAAATCGCTGGAGGACAAGTTTGATTTCCTTTTCAAGAAGCTCAACGTGGTGAACACCAGGCCGCATGTGAATAAACATGTACAACTGGCGCCGGTAAAACCGGACTTGCGGGCCGAGATAGCCGCCGCGGCCGACAGTAAAAAACCGGTGGAAAAAGACGATAACCCCCGAGCCGATTAACAACAGAGGGTGCCGCGGGATCGAGGCAGCGGCGCGCCGCGGGGAGCGGCGCGGATTTACACCCCCTGACAATGCATGTATTTGGAGAACAGCAAATGGCCAGCGAACACTCGTTCGACATCGTATCCAAGGTAAGCATACCCGAAGTGGTGAACGCCATCGACCAATCGATGCGCGAAATCAAAAACCGCTACGACTTCAAAGGATCGATCAGCAACATTGAGTTGAAGGAGAAGGACAACAAGATCATCCTTACCGCGGACGACAATATGCGTATGAAAAGCGTGGTGGACATCCTGCAAGGAAAACTGGTGAAACGCAACGTGCCGCTGAAAAACCTTATCTACGGCAAGGTGGAAAACGCCGCTGGCGGCACCACGCGGCAGGAGATCACCCTGCAGCAGGGGCTTACCCCGGAAAAGGCCAAAGAAGTCGTCAAGCTGATAAAAGACACCAAAATGAAGGTGCAGGCCCAAATACGCGAAGGGGAAGTGCGCGTGAGCGGCAAGGCGATTGACGACCTCCAAACCGCCATCCAGACGCTCAAGCAGAAGGATTTCGGCGTGGACCTCCAATACCTCAACTTCCGCTAAGCGCCCGCGGGCGCGGCGTTACTCGGTGAACGTCACGTCGTCGGCGGAGGGGACGCCATCCGCCCCCAGCGAGGAAAGGCTGAATTGGTCCTGCCCCGGTTGATAGAGGTAGTCGCGTTTCCACGGGTCTTTCAGCGAACTATCGCTTATGATGCCGCTTCGGGTAAGTTCCAGGATGCTGCTGGGCATCTGCCCTTTTTGCAGGTAATAGATGCCGATCGCTTCCCGGATGCCGTCAAGGTCATTCCGCGCCCTCGATTCGGCGATGGAACCGCACAAGGCACGCCAGTTCGCCATCTGCAGCGGGTGCCAATAGGAAGCCCGGTGGAAAACCCCAAAGCCGAGCAGCAACAGCGCAAAGACGATGGCGACATACCCGCCGGTGGCGGATTGCGCCCGCGGCTTTTCAAACGCCAACACCTCGTTCGGCGTCATTTCCACGATCACCTTCTTGTTCAACAGGGAAAGAACGGCATTGGACGCGTCAAAGCTGGAAAGATCCGCCATGTTCAAAATAAGCTTAAGCTGGCGGGGACGGCCCATCACGGAAAGGATTTTCACCTCGTGATCGGTTATCTCCACGCCGCGCGCGGAAAGAATGGCGAATTCCATCGTATCGCGGAAATCGGGCGGTTCGCTTTCGTTTTTCGCGGCGCGCTTCGCCTTCATCTCCTCCTCGCTCAAAATCGACCGGCGGATGAATCTGTCCGGTTTGGGCAGCTGCTTTTCGATCATGCCGAATTCATCGGCGATGCGGCATCCCTCCATCAGCAAAAAGTCGACATCCATCGGGTTAATGAGCTGGTTGGGGTACTCCACGCTTTTCATGGCGGTGAAAATATAGGTGCCCCGTTTATAGCGCAGAAGGTCGAATAGCGTATCGGTGACTTGCCGCCGCAGCGCCGCGGAGGCGGATTCGGGCTGAATCACGTTTGCCAACGAAGGCCAGAAATGTTCCGGCGCACCGGCATATTGCTCCAGCGATTTCCAGACCTCCGGCGTGACCAGGCGCGCTGAACCGAGCATGTCGCGCAGGCGGGTAAACCAGCCGTTATCCCCGTACTGGGCATACACCACGTTCCCCCCCAGGAAAGAAACAAGGATTGTGCGGTTCTCCCCTTTTACTTCCAGCAAGCCGGTTTTTGTTTCCGCCTTGATAATGGGGAGGATGTTGGTAATGCTGAAATCCTTTAAATTCCCCTGCATCTCATTTCCTCCTCATCGAAAGCGGGACGGCCACCAGATAAAACAGCGCCATGGCTCCCAGCAACGCGGCGTAAACCGGCCACGGCGCGGGCCGGTATCCGGCCAACAGCAAAGCCCCCCACCCGATAACGGGCGCCCAAAACGACGCGGAGAGAACCAGTAACATGGCGCCCCCCGCATAGGAGCCGTACCATACGCTTCCGAGGCCGGGCATGATGAAGTTGAGCATATTGGCCGTATCCCGGCGTCCGGTCTGATAGTTCAGAATCTGACGGACCTTGTTATCCTTCAGGCCGAATATGCCGCTCTTTTTAGGGGATCCCATCGCCACGCATTGATTGCATTTGACCACGCCTTTGACGGCTTTGGAGAACATCGGCATAAAGGTGGCCCCGCACGATGGGCATATAATGTGAAGGCCGAACATCCCCCAGAAGGCGATGGCGGCGGCAAACGCGATAATAGCCCCGCCCGCCAGCATGAAGTGTGCGTTGGCGGTGGTATCCCATAGAAAAAAGGCGGAGGCCTTTTTGGCCAATCCGGCCGCCGCTTCATCAGCCGATGTCTCCACCGAGGCCGGAAAATCCGACATCCCCAGCCGCACGCTCACCACCTTCGGGGCGAATTTATTTTCCTTCGCGGCAATCATGGCATTGGCGCGGGGGCCGTTCAGCCGCGCGACCACATCCAGCTCGGCGTTCGATTCCGCCGTGCGAAACTGCTCCAGATAGGCCGCGCCAAGGTTGTAATGCCCTTCAAAGGAGGAAGGGGCCAGCCCCAGCGCGTTTTTGTACATGATCTCGGCATCGCGGAATTCGCCGCGGTTGAAATTCAGGTTTCCCATTTCCACCAGCGCCGGAATGTTTTTGGGATCAAGCTGGATGGCGCTCTTCAGGTACCCCTCCGCGGCGTCGTAGCGCGCAAGGCGGCGGTTCATCGCCCCTAGCATGAACATCAGGCGTGTATCGCCGGGGTGTTTTGCCAAAGCGGCTTCCAACTCCTTCATGTCGTCCGGCTCGAAACCGCCGGTGATAAACCGGTTGGCCGCCCCCGCGTCGCGCCCGGCAAGCAGGGCTATCCCCTTCCCCGCCGTCACGCCCATCAGCGGAAACGCCGCGAAAAAAACGAGAAACGCCATCAGCACGGCCCTTCCCTGCCACGTCAGATAACCGGCCAGCAACAACGGCACGGCAAGTACCGCGGCAAACCAGCCCATCCCGGTGGCCAACGCCAGCAATAACAGCATCAACGCTATAGCGGCCGCTTTCGCGTCGGCTTCCATCGGGAACAAACGCCGTATATCCCGTATCAGGGGTTGCCTGAACGCGGCGACGGTGGCGGCGATATACGCGGCGAAGGCCATGGTGACAGCAAACACCGCCAGCGCGATCAGGTTATAACCCAGAACACGCTTGGCCAGCGGATCGGCGAAGTATGATGTGGCGGCCCTCACCAATGGATTGAACCATCCGCCATACTCGGCGGTGGAAACGGCGAAATTGCGCTCGGCGAGAAATGCCCATGCCCGGGGATAATCCGGCGAAATATCCGCCGCCATCCGCGCGGCAACCGCCCCTTCGGCCGTCTTTCCTTCGCGCGTCAAGGTATAAGAACGGACAAGAAAATAATCCGAAACAAAATAGAGGTCTTGGGCGGAGAGCCGCCCTTTCCAATCATGTATTGCCGCAAGCTTCTGCCCGGCGTCGGAGCCGTTGCCGGCAGTGACCGCCGCATCCAGTTGGCGCACGGCATCGGCCAGCTCGGGCAGGGAAGCGAGTCCTCCTTCGGTCACGGCGGTTACCGGTATCTGTGGGGCGGCGAACGCCAAGGTATGAACCACCGCCATGACCGCGATAAACAAGCCCAGCCGTCTCATTTGTCAGTCCTCGAAAAGCTGGTCAAGTTTTTCCTGCAAAGAAACGTTGTACTCTTCGCCCAACGGCTCGGTATCATCCTTCGCTTTCATCGCCTGTTGGCGTTCCGCCACATCCAGCAGCTTTGCCACCTTATCACCCAGCTCTTTGAGGTACAGCGCCACCATCCCGGCGGTGGTCTTTTCATCAAACAGCACGACCAGCATTGAACGGCGGCCCACGAGGATTACATTGATCTGTCCCTTGGCCCCTTTGTGCGACATGGTATTGAATTCCGTCTCGCCCAGCACCTTGGCCAGTTCGCGCGTGGCGGAGAAACTGCCAGCCACGAGGGCGGAAAGCGCCTCGGCGTTAACGCCTGCGGTGTCTCCCATCTGGGTCACGGCGTGCCCTTCCTTGTCGATGAAATAAATGCTCTTCGCCTTCGACAGGCGGAGGAAATCCTTTAGCAACGCATCGATCTGGTCGATGGTCTCCTTATAGAAGATCAGCCGCCGGGATCTTAAATTCTCATCGGTTGTCATCGCTATAGTTTATCCTCAAATATTTCAATTTTCGCGTCTTTTCTCAAGACCGCGAAAAGGTCATCCAGCATTTTCTTTTTCTTCTTGTTTTTCAGTATCTGGGCGATCCGGTCCTGATGCTTTTCCATGCCGCCGGGAAACGCCTGCTGATGCGAATCGTAATAGGCGGCGGTTTCGGCGGGAGCAACGGCCAATTCCGCCGCCACGTCCCCGTATTTGCCCTTGAGCATCATGGATATGACGATATTTTTCACCGCCTCGTTTTTCACCGCGTCCATGGTGAGGTGGCGCTCGTCAAGCCATTGGTTGAATTTCTCCATCGATCCGAATTTCCGCCCGAACGACACCACCTGCGCCTCGATCTGCTTCTTGTCGAGGGCCATGGCGCTTTTCTTGGCTTCCTGCATCAGCAGCATCTGATTGATAAGGCCGTTGAGTTGGGCCAACTCCTCCTCGCGCGAGAAGCGCTTGAAATCCTCCACCTCGCCGGACGCGGTGAGCCGGTACTGCGTTTGGCAATAGTTCACAAAATAATTACGGGTCACCTTGCCGCCGTTCACCAGCGCCACCAGCGCTTCTTCCTTTTTGGGAGCCGCCGGGGCCGCGGCCGCCGCCGGGGATCCCGAAATTTCGCTCCCCTTGGAGTTGATATGATCCAGCACCAGCTTGGCAGCCACTTTGAGCGTTTGCATCACTCCGTCGCCCCGGGCCGCCACCGCCTCGGTCGTGACGGCCTTCGTCCAGTTAATATTCTCTTCCAGCCAGGGGATGTCCCCCGCATCGGGCAAATCCCGTTTGTTCCACTGGATGACCAGCGGAAAATTTTTCATGTCAATGCCGTACTCTTTGAGGCTCGTCTCAAGGTCCTTAAGCGCTTCGATATTCTCTTCCAGCTTTTTCTTTTGCGAATCGGCCACGAACACCACGCCATCGGCCCCTTGCAACACCAGCTTGCGGGTGCTGGCATAGTAGACCTGCCCCGGCACGGTGTAGAGCTGGAATTTGGTGTTCATCCCCTTTACCTGCCCCAGATCAAGCGGCAAAAAGTCGAAAAAAAGCGTTCGATCCCCTTCCGTGGCGATAGCGATAAGGTCCCCTTTGCTCTCCTTGGGGGCCTTTTGATGGATCACCTGGAGGTTGGTGGTCTTGCCGCTCATGCCTGGGCCGTAAAAAACGATCTTGCAGCTTATTTCCCGGCGGGCAAAATTTATTTGAACCACACGGGGATTCTACCCCAAATTGGCGTGTTTTTTTATTTCGTTTGCGGTTTGGAATATCTCGGCGTTAATGGCGGCCGCATCGGCCCCGCCGGACAACACCGCCACAAAGAGGCCCCTGCCCAGATCGCTGATAACCAGCGAGCCATTTTGGGAAGTCATCTGGAAGCGGTTCGCGCGGCCATACTTGAAATCCTCCACGCAGTTCCCCACCGCCAGATGGACCGATGAAACGAGCGCGGCCATTTCATGGGAATTAAACCTCTCCGCAAGCGCCGACTCCACCACAATGCCGTCGTGCCCGCAGATAAGCGCGCCCTCCACCCCTTCGTTACGGTTGAATTTTTCAAGGATCGCCTTAAGCCGGCTCATTCCGCCAATGCCTCCACATACCGGTTGATGCGAGTTTCCACAACCTTGAGGTCGGCATCGGTATCCAGCTCCAGCGCCAGCAAACCGTAGAACACGTTTACGATAATGATGTTGCCGGCGGGAGTGAGCAGTGTCCCGCGCTGCAGGGTTCCCAGCCCCGACTTCCGCATGCAAAGCCGCGAGGCCGAGTAGATGTTTGACACGTTCGTGGCGAGGTTCGGAAGGCCGCGGGAATCCCCTTTCAACACGCTTTTGATTTCAACCCCCGCGTGGTCGATCAGGTGGATGCCCCGCACCCCCTCAAGCTTGGCGAAGATGGAAAACCGCGTAATGAGATTTTCATACTCCCCCTCGCTTCCCCCCTGCAACCCCTCGATGCTCTCTTTGGCTATCGCCTCCTCGCCGAACTCTTCGGTATCTGCCGCCGCGGGCGCGGTTTCCTTTTCGTCCGGGACGGCGGCGGATTTGGCCTGAGTCTTCATCTTCTGAACCGCGGTTCTCAATTCCAGCGCGCGCGGGTCGGAAGGGCTCATTTTCAGGATGGCGGCCAGCTTTTCCTCGGCGCGGATCCATGCCCGCCCCTTGTAGTAAATGCGGGCGGCCAGAAGGTTCGCCATGTAGTGGCGCGGATTTACCTTGAGAATCTTTTCAAAACAGACCAGCGCCGCTTTGAGATGTTCCGGCTTTTTCGTCTGGTTGAAGCAATCGATCCGCACCTCGCCGTAAATGAACAGGATGTCCATTGAATCGGGAAACGCCTGCAATCCCTTGGCGCACGCTTCCATCGCCCCCTTCAGGTCGGCCTCTTTACGGCGTCCCCTGATAGCCGCAACCCATTCCGCCGGGCTAGCCAGCGCTTTTTCCCCAACCATGCGTCTCCTTCATAATCCGCGAGGAACCATTTGCCAAATGGCAACATATAGAACTATATTTAGTTAAGTCTATTTGTATTTATAGGGGAGAGTCAAACCGTGTCCACCGTATTGGAATTTACCAACATAGGGCGCTACCGGATTATTGAGAAGCTGGGGCAAGGCGCCATGGGGGTGGTTTACCTCGGCCTGGACGAAATGATTGACCGCAAAGTCGCCATAAAAATGCTCCGGCTGGACAAAATTAAATCGGATACCGAGCGCAAAAAGGCCTATGACCTGATATTCCAGGAAGCCCGCATCATCGGCAAACTCGCCCACAGCCACATTACCGCCATCTATGACATGGGAGTACAGGACAACAGCCCCTACCTGGTGATGGAATTCGTGGAGGGGAAGGACATCGCCTCCGCCATCAAAAACCAAACGCCGATGAGCATGTCCGAAAAACTCAGGCTGGTGGCGATGGCGGCGCGCGCGCTGCACTACGCCCACCAGCGCGGCATTCTGCACCGCGACATAAAACCGGCCAACATCATGATCCTGCCCAACAACGCGCCGAAGATCATGGATTTCGGCATTTCCCGCCTGAAAGACGCCGCCGCCGAAGCCTGGGGCGCGGGCGCGGGGGAGGAAGAAGGGATCATCCTGGGCACACCCAACTACATGTCGCCCGAACAGATACGGGGAAAGGAGCTGGATCAGCGCAGCGACCTTTTCTCGCTCGCCATCCTCACCTATGAATGGCTCGCCGGCCGCAAACCGTTCACGGGGCCGGATCTCAAGGATCTGCTGAAATCGATTTTGAAAGGAACACCCGACCCGCTGGCAAAGGCCGTCAACGGGGCCGATAACGACCTGGACGCCATCATCTACAAAGCGCTGGAGAAGGAGCGGGAAAACCGCTACCGCACCACCGAGGATTTCTCGGAAGCGATCGAGCTTTACCTGAACAAGCTGGAAATGAAAAACAGCGCGCAATCAACGGCGATTTTCCCCTACGACAAGAAAAAGGTGGTGGATCAGCTGCGGAAAAATTATTTCTTTTTCGCCGATTTTTGCGATGAAGAGCTTTTTTCCATATTCAAAATGAGCGGGAAGGAGCGGTACGGCACCGGCGAAGCAATCGTACAGGAGGGAACTTCCGGCACCAAAATGTACATCATCGTCAGCGGCATGGTGAAAGTGGTGAAAGACGTCAACGGCAAGGAGATCGAGTTCAAGCGGCTGGGCGAAGGGGACTGCTTCGGCGAACTGTCCATTATCGACAAGATGCCCCGCTCCGCTTCAGTGGTGGCGGTGGAACCGACGGTGGTCATCGCCATCAACGAGGTGGTGCTGCGCACCTCCGAACCGGCGCTCTGCATGAAGCTGTACAAGAACCTCGCGGCGATCATCTCGGAAAAACTGCGGTGGAGCGATGCGCGGGTGCTTGACCTCCTCACCAACCAGCCCGAAGGCACCACCCGGAAGATTTAACCGGCCCGGCCTACGCCTCGGGCTTTTTCACGTCGATGCCGAGCTTCTTCACCTTGTACCAGATGCTGCGCTCGGTTATCCCCAGCTCTTCGGCCGTTTTGTTCTGCTTCCAGCGGTTGCGTTCCAGCGCGTCGAGCAGGATGCGGCGCTCGAATTCCGCCACGCGGTCGTCTATGTTCTTGCCATTGCCGCTGGCGGGGGGCGGCGCGTCCTCTCCCGCTGGAGCCGCCACGCCGGCGGATGCCGATGCCGCCGGCACCATATAGCTGTCCGCCACGTCGGTGATATTGATCGCCCCGCCGTCGCTCACCCCGACGGCCCGCTCGATGACGTTTTCCAGTTCACGGATGTTGCCGGGCCAGGGGCGCTCCACCAGCCAGTCCATCGCGCGCGGCTCCACATCCTTCACCGGCATGCCGTTTTCATCGCAGTATTTTTTCACGAAGTGCTCCACCAGCAGCGGGATGTCCGCCTTGCGGCGCGCCAGCGGCGGCACGTGAATGTGAAACACGTTCAGGCGGTAAAAAAGGTCTTCCCGGAATTTCTTGTCCGCCACCGCCCGCGCGATGTCGATATTCGTGGCGGCGATAACGCGCACGTCGATCTTCTTCGACCGGACGCTGCCGATGCGGTCCACCTCCCGCTCCTGCAGCACCCGCAACAGCTTCACCTGCATGGCGGACGGCATCTCGCCGATCTCATCCAAAAAAATGGTGCCGCCATCGGCCATCTCGAATTTGCCGGGACGCTGCGCCACGCCGGTGGCGGTGTTTTTTTCGATACCGAACAGCTCCGCCTCCAGCATCGATTCTGGAATTGCGGCGCAGTGCACTTTGACAAACGGCCCTGCGGCGCGGCTGCTGTTGTAGTGCGCGGCGCGGGCGATCAACTCTTTGCCGGTACCGCTTTCGCCGGTGATAAGGATGGTGCTCTTGGTCCGCACCGCCTTGTCCAGCACGGCAAAAACCTCTTCCAGCGCGCCGGAACGCCCGATCACATTATCGAAACGGTATCGGACGTTCAATTCTTCCTTCAGCCGCCGGTTCTCTTCTTTCAGGGCTATCCCCTCGGCGATCTTATCGACGATGCTGTACAACTCGTCCGGCTGTATCGGCTTGGTGAGGTAGTGATACGCTCCGGCTTTGATAGCCTCCACGGCATCGTTCACGTCGCGGCTGGCGGTGAGAATGATAACCGGCAGGACAGCATCTTTTTCATGCAGCCGTTTCATAAGTTCCACGCCGCTGCCTTCGGGCATGTAAAAATCGACGACGGCCATATGGGGCTTGATGGCATCGAACTTGGCCAGCGCGTCCGCCCCTGAAAGGTGCGGATACACCTCGTGATGGCGCAATGCCAACAGATCCTCGACCGACTTCAATATATTGATGTCGTCATCGACCGTTATTATTCGTACCCCCATTGGGGGTTATTCTATATGAATTTTTCCGGCACGGAAAAAAAGATTCAACCCCATTCAGGGCCGCGCGTTCTTCTCGGCATCTTCCAGATTCGCGTAGATACGTTTAAGCGTTTCATCAAAGAGGGCGCATTCCCCTTCCGAAAGCCCTTTGTAAAACAGCTCGGCCATTTCCGCGGAAACCTGCTCGAATTTCTTCTCCAGCTTGGCATGGGAAGGAGACAGGGAAATAAGAATTGTCCGCCGGTCTTCTAGCGACCGCCGCCGATGAACCAAACCTTTGCGCTCAAGCCGGTCCAGCATGGCAGTTAAGGTGGATTTTTCCAAAGCGGTCTTGCGGGCCAAATCGCTTATCGGAATGCCGTCTTTTTGCCATAGCACGAACAAAATACGCCCCTGCGCCGAATTTATCGACCCCAGTCCTTGGGCTTTCAGCATTTTGGAAAAAATCCGCTTCGCCGCGTGGTGAATCTTGGCGATAAGGAATCCGCCCACTCGTTTTGGTTTTATCATCTCCTTGCACCTTCACGTTTCGCATATCATATACCATGGCAACATTCCCTTAGGTGAAAGGCCTCATAAAACCTCTATGGCAAAACCTGCTGTCAGACCCCTCTATGGCTTGCTTTTGAAAATAAGCTCTTCCCGCGCGAGGCGGTGATAGTAAATCCCCCGAACCGGCGCCAGCCGTAACACGGCATTGTCGGGGTCTTCCACCCCGCCGGGGTAGTACAATTCCCAGCCCTTCTGCCAGATGCGCCGTTTTGTCTCCACGTCACTGACTATTTCCATGTCTCCCGCAAGCGACAGCCCGCGAAAATCCGATGGAACCGCATAATACACGGCGACCCTTGGATTTTTTGCGATTTGCCCTACCTTGCGCGATCCGGTGTTGGTGGTGAAATAAAGCAGGTGATCTTCGTCATGCCCTTCAAACACCGCCGCCAAACCGGGGAACTGCGCCTCCCGCCGGAGGTTGAACATCGCGCGGATATCGGGATAACCATCCTCCCCTATGGTGCTGACAAATGCCGCTTCGGCAATTTTGAGAAGCTCGATGGTTGGCTTTAGGCCGTATTCCTTCTTCATAACGCCCTCCATTTGGTTTTGATTTGAATTATACTATATAAAACTATAAAGTCAAGCCGGAAAGGCCAAGTTAAACTCTCCCCCCTCCCGAAAAATCATTTACAATAGGCTCTATGAACTATACACAACCGCCTGTAGGCGGAACCGCCGTTGACATCCACTATCATTCCATGTGTGACGCTTGACCGCCTACCGCTCCGGCTACTGCTGCATCCTGGGCCGCCCCAACGCCGGCAAAAGCACCCTGCTCAACCGCTTTTGCGGCGAAAAGGTCGCCATCGTCACCGACAAGCCGCAAACCACCCGCGACATGATCACCGCCATCAAAACCACCCCGGCGGCGCAGATCATCTTCCTCGACACGCCGGGCCTGCATGAAAGCCCCAAGGAACTGAACAAAGTCATGCAGGCCGCCGCCAAGGAAGCCGCGGAATCCGCCGATATGCTGCTGGTGATCTTCGATCCGCGTGATACATCAGCCCGCGAAGACCTGCATCTCGCCCGGCAGCTGGCCGGCTCGGCCAAACCGGTCATCGCCGCCATCAACAAAATCGACCTCGTGGAGAAGGTAAGGCTGTTGCCGGTGATGCAGCTGCTGGCCGACGAAGGGATCGCGGAGATATACCCCATCTCGGCAAAGACCGGCGAAGGGGTGGAAGAACTGGAACGGGGGATCGCGGCCTGCCTGCCGGAGGGGCCGATGCTCTACCCCGAAGACCAGCTCACCGACCAGAACGAACGGTTTCTCGCTTCCGAGATCATCCGTGAAAAGCTTTTCCAATACACCCACAAGGAAATACCCTACTCGTCCGTGGTGATTGTGGAGGAATACAAGGAGCGCAGCGAAAGCCTGAACGCCGTGCGCGCCGTCATCTATGTGGAAAGGGATTCGCAACGCGGCATCGTGGTCGGCCAGGGGGGGCAGATGATAAAACAGATCGGCCAGGCGGCGCGCGAAGAGCTGGAGCAACGCTTTGGGAAGAAGTTTTTCCTCGAGCTTAATGTAAAAACCCGCAAAGACTGGACCAAGGACGAAAAATTCCTCAAGGAAATCGGACGCCAGTATAAAGGATAAGCCGTGCCGCTTTTCAACGACGAAGCGATAACCCTGCGCCATTTCGATTTCGGCGAAGCGGACCGCATCGTCAGTTTCTTCGGCAAAAAACATGGCAAGGTCCGCATCGTCGCCAAGGGGTGCCGCAAACTCAAAAGCCGGTTCGCCGGGCGGCTGGAACCGTTCCACACCGTCGACATCGTCTATTTCGGCCGGGAACACGCCAGTCTCTTCAAGCTCTCCAGCGTGGACATGAAAGATATGCGCCCCGCCGCGGGGGAAGGATTGGAGCGTTACGGCCGCGCATGCTATGTGACCGAGTTGATGGAAGCGGGCCTGCGCGAGGGGGATCCGAACCCGAAGGCGTGGATGGCCGCCGAAGCGGCGCTTAACCTTCTCATGCGGGAAACACGCGTGGCGGAACTGGACTGGATCGTACGTTTTTTCGATGTAAAATTCTTAAGCCACATCGGCTACACCCCCACGCTGGACCGCTGCGTGGTCTGCCGCGGATTGCTGCCGGAACTGCCACAGGCGCTGTTCGACGCCGAAAAAGGGGGTCTCACCTGCCCGCGCTGCAAGCATAAGAGCAACGGACTTATCCCCCTCTCGGCGGGGGCGGCCAAGTTTCTGGCCAGGATACTCACGACCACATTCGCCGACGCCGCGCGGCTGAAGCCGTCGCCTCAAATATTGGGCGAAATCGTCCGCTGCATCACCGCCTTCCGCAACCAGCGGCTGCATGCAAAATTTAATAGCGAAAAATTCTTTTCCCCCGCTAATATAGCGTATACGGGAGAACCATGAAAAAGATACAGGCCATCATAAAGCCGCTTAAACTTGACGACGTGAAAGAAACGTTGAACGAGATAGGCATCGGCGGCCTGACCATCAGCGAAGTGAAAGGGGTGGGCAAACAGGCCGGCAAGGGAGGCCCCTTTGTAAGCGCTCCAACAACCGCAGGACTCCCCAAGGTCTGCCTTGAAATCATCGTCGAAGACGACCGGGTGGAAGAGGTTATCGCCGCCATTCTGCGGTCGGGAAGCGCCGGCCGCGTGGGGGACGGCAAAATATTCGTCACCGGCCTGGATGATGTGATCCGCGTGCGCACCGGCGAACGCGGCTCCTCGGCGGTTTAGCGGGTTCCCCCTACAAAGATATCTCCGGTATCGGCAAACCGTACCGCACGTGGGCCATGTAGTAGCGTTCAAACGCCTCTTTCATATAATGAAAGAGCGCTCCCTTTTTATGGATAAGGCGGTTGCGCGGCGGTTGGAGCGGACTGGCCCCCGCCAAAAAAGCGGTATCCCCGGCATCGGCGATGCAAATCACGCTGAAATCAATGCCGCGCGCTTTCGAGCCCCCCTGTATGTCGGCGGCGATGTTGTGCGCGGCCCGCATGGCCATAACCTCGGTCATCTGTCCCGTTTTCGGCACCCCCACCGGCACCGGCGTAGCCTCCTTCGGCGGGATGGCGAGCGAAACGCCAACCGCGTAGATATTCGGATAACGGGGGTTG
The DNA here is from genome assembly GCA_023248535.1 of Nitrospinales bacterium. Taxonomy (GTDB): domain Bacteria; phylum Nitrospinota_A; class UBA7883; order JACRGQ01; family JACRGQ01; genus JACRGQ01. The sequence goes on from JAHFEJ010000007.1 coordinate 38,945, forward strand.
GCCAGATATTCATCCGCCAAAAGGAACCCGCGCGGATTCGCCAATCCCTCTTCCCCCATATATGCATGGCTGCCGTAAAACGCCGGGGTAATGAGGGAGAAATCGCAGGCGAGCCTTCTCCCCCCTTCCAGTTCCACATGATTCGGCGACACCCCGGCAAGGCGGGCGTTGGTGATGCATTCAATATCACGGTCGGCGAATTCATCCTCCAGCATCCGCCGCATCGCCCCAAACCCCCCAACGCCGAAATGCCCCGCGAAGGGTTCGTTGGTGAACAGGGAAATCAAAAATTTGCCGCGGAGTTTTTTCCGGCGCAGCATGGTATCGATTAAAAATGCCATCTCATACACCGGCCCCAGACAGGAAGCTCCCTGCACATTTCCCAGCACGATGGAACCGCCGCCACGGGCACAAAGCCTCTCCAACGCACCCCGCACCGCCAGCGCCTGTTCCACCGTGAAGAGGGCGTGGCGCTGCCCGCCATCAGGCTCCAGCCCCGGAGCCGCCGCGAAATCCAGTTCAGAGCCGGTAGCCGCCACAAGATAGTCGTATTCATAAACTCCGTTCTTCCCGATGGCGCGGCAGGCGGCCGGATCCAGCCGGGTGATGGTGTCTTGCGTATGGCGGATGCCCGCGCTCCACAACCGTGCCGCGACCGGATGCTGAATGGCGGACGGCTCACGCCAACCGAGCGCCACCCACGGCAGGGATGGTATGAATGTAAAGAGGGGGTCGGCGGAAATGACGGTAATTTCGTGCGCGCCGCCCAGCAGTTTCCGCAGGCGCATCGCGGCGTTGAAACCGCCGAATGAGGAACCAAGAACCAGAATGCGCTTCCCCATTAGAACGTAACCACTTTGTCGGAAACCATCATCCAATCATACAGGATTTGCATGGAGCCGGGTCTCACGGACTCGATCATTTCCCCCGTGCCGATGCCACAGCGGTCGATGCATGTTTTGCAGTAGCGGATTTCCGCACCCGCCGCCGCCTCTTCCGCCAGCATCGCCGCGAGGTTGAAATAGCCCTTCGGCGGCTCAAGGCCGTTCCGCGCTGCGTCCACCCCGGCGTTAATGAGGAAGATGCGCGTTTGGCTTCCGTTTTCCCGCGCCGTTACGGCAAGCCGGATGGCGTTCCACGCCGCGTCCGAGCCGCCATACGGGGCCGAACTTATGATGATGAGAAGCGATTTAGCCATGGACCCCCTCCCTGCAAACAAACGCTAATTACCCGCGGACAACACTCACACATGAAAGATAATATAGCTAACAATTAATTGTCAAGTATTTCCGCGCCGCCCCAAACGGCGATCGATGCCGCCTACCGCTTTTTTCCGCCTTTTGCCGGCACGAAGCACTTGGGGCCGATATCCTTTCCCTGATGCATCCGCATGGCCCGGTTCTGCCGGTAGGTGAGACGGATGGGGCACCCTTGGCAGGTGCGGGCGTCCGCCTCGCCCGACCCTTTGATCGCTTCCCAGCATTTTTGCCGGTAGTTGCCATACGCCGGACATGCCGGCTGGTTGCACTGCTTGATCTCCCAGCAGGGGGCCATCATGTAAAGCAGTTTGAGGCCGTTGATGGTCATCCCCACTTCGTCGAGATAAAACTTTATGTTCTTGATGAACTGGATATCATTGTTGGAATAGCGCCGCTGCCCATTCACCCGCGCCGGTTGTATGAATCCGGCCTTCTCGTATTCTCGCAACATCCGCGGCGTCGTGTCGGTGAGGGTAGCCGCCACCGCCATGGCGTAAAGCGGTTTGGCGCTGTCAATGTCGATAGCCATACCGTCAATATAACCCATGGGGACGGCGGGATGAAATGCCCGGCGGCGATGCGCGCTATTTTTTCTGCCGGGCCGCTTCGCCGATGAAGTAGGCGACCATCCAGTCCTGCACGTCCGGATGAATGAGAACATACCGGGTGATACAACGGAATACCTGTTTTCCCTTCAGTTCATCCGGCAGGTTGCGCACGACCTCGGCGACCGCCTGCACCGGATCCTTGCCGTGCGGCAGGGTGATTTCGATATAGAGGAAAAACCCCGGCGGAATATCCTTGGCTATCTTGAAGGCGCAGCCGCCGCCCGAAAAATCGACCCCCACCCCGTTGGAGAATGGAGAGAGCTGATACCGCCCGTCCTCCTGACGCACCGCCACGCGGTAGCGGATCATCAGCGGCATCTCGACCCGGAAATCCGCCCGCTTGCTGGCCCCCTTGCCGGGGCCCGGCACTGGCGCCGCGCTCATTTCTTTTCCGATGTCATGATCACGATCTCGACGCGGCGGTTCTTGGGGCGGTTCTCGGGGGTGGCCGGGAACCGCGGCTTGAACTCGCCGTAGCCCGACACGATAAAGCGCTTGGGATCGATCTTCTTTTCCTCAACGAGATACTTCACCACTGCCGCGGCGCGCGCGGTGGAAAGCTCCCAGTTACTGGGGAACTGGACGGTATGCGTCGGCACGTCGTCGGTGTGCCCTTCCACCAGCACGGTGTTCGGCACGCTCCGGACGATGTCGGCCACCTTATCCAGGAACAGCCGCGTATCAGGCAGCAGGTCGGAGGTTCCGGAGGGGAAGAAAAAATCGCCCCGGGAAAAGAGCACAACCCCGCGGGAATCCGAGGTCAGCTCGATATCATTGGCGAGGTTGTTATCGGTGATAAGCGATTTCATGTGTTTTTTGACGAACGCTTCCGGGTCTTGGGCGCCGGTGACCGCTTTTTTGGCCCCCCCTTTGGCGCCGCCGTAGCCCTGCATCATATCGGAAAGCTTCTTCTGGTCCGGCACGGAAATGGCGAACAGCATAACAAAGAACGTGAGCAACAACGTTAAAAGATCGCTGAGCGAGAAGAGCCAGCGCGCCTCATCCATCGCCTCGGCGGAAGCTTCCTCCTGGATGCCCGCGAGGACCGATGGCCGTATCTTCGGCTTGGGCCCGGGTGCCCGGCGTTCCTCTAACATACGCCCTCCTTAATTACGGCGTGGCCGTCCGCTGGCGTTTGAGGTATTCATCGTACACTTTCACCCGCTGTTGCGGCGAGAGGTACGAGTTGAGTTTCCGTTCGATGATACGGGGATTCACCCCGGACTGGAGCATTAGTATTCCTTCGATGGCTACCTGGGTGTTGAGATGCTCTTCGTCCGTTTTTACATGCAACTTTTCGGCGATCGGCGCAAAAAAGAGATTCGACAAAAGGATGCCGTAGAACGTGGTCATAAGGGCCACCGCCATACCGCGGGCCAGCACTTCGGTGGCGTTCGACCCGGCGGCGCTCGCATCGGCCAGACCCAACAACATCTGGACTAGGCCGATAACCGTCCCCATCAACCCAAAAGCTGGAGCCAGCTTGCCGGCGGTGCGGAAGATATGCTCCCCTTTTCTGTGGCGCACCTGTACAAAGTCAAGTTCGGTTTCCAGCACCTCGCGGATAAGATGGCCGGGATGGCCGTCTATCACCATCTCAAGCCCCTGTTTAATGTACCGGTTTTCGATCCGCTTCATGTCCTCTTCGAGGGAGAGGAGCGACTGCTGGCGCGCCTTGAATGAGAGGCGGACGAAAAGGGCGATGATGCTTCCCGGCCCCGCGTCGTCCGCGCGGAAAATCTGGCGTAATACGCCGAAAACGCGCATGATCTGTGGCAGCGGAAAGCAGATAAACATCGCCGATGCGGTGCCGCCCGCCACGATCAGGAATGCCGGAAGATCCCAAAAGTGCCTGATCCCCACTTCCCAACTCATGGCGATAAGCACCAGGCTGATGCCGGCTATGAACGCAAATAATGTACTCACATGCCTCCCATTATTTTACCGCTTAAATATACCCCATCCCGATCTCCGCGTACTTATCGTCGCCGGAGGCGGGCTTATAATAAAATGATACCCTTTCCTGCTCGCGGTCCAGCCGCAGCACAGCAGTTGCCATCTTGATGATGGTTCCGGGGTGGGCGATCTTCGCCACGGTGACCTTTGCCTTGGCATAAAAACCGCCGCCATCCTCGGCGGCGCCGGTCAACTCCTTCCGCTCCTGCTCCAGCCGCGTTTGCAGCCGCATATATGACATGATGGAAGCGCCAAATTTATGCAGGTCCTCTTTCTTTTCGTCGCTCAGGGATGCCCCTTGCTGGCGCATCGCCTCGGCAGCGGTGAACAGCGAAGTCGGCAGGTCGGCTTCGTCAAAACGCACCATGCCCCCCATCTGTTTCGATATATACTGCGCCAATCCGGTGACCGTGGCGATATCCTTTTCCAGGTTCTGCACCGTTTCGTTAGCCTCTTCGATACGCACCAGTTGAAAGGGGTTGCCCCCCACTTCGATCTCGGTGACCACGGCCGCCTCGGAACCAATGCGGCTCACTTCGACCCCTTCGTGGGCAATCACCTTTCCCCCCACTAAAAATCCGTTGCCGCGCACCACCAGTTTTTTGCCGCAGAGGATGTTGGCGTTCATAATGCTGCCGTCCACCACGATATTCCCCGGCGCTTCCAGCGTTCCCTGCTGCACGAACTGGCAATAAAGATCCTTTCCGGCGGAAAGCTTTCCCTTTTCGCCGCCGTTAAAGCCCCCTTTGGCCACAATGCTGCCGGCCGCTTTTATGTTGGCGTCATCAATAAGGCCGCGCACCTCCACGTCACCGCCGGACATAATGGTAACCCCTTGGCTGAGGGACCCATGCACCAGCACCGACCCGGAAGTCTCCACGCCGCCGGTCCGGCTGTTGAGATCGCGGGCAACCTCGTAAACACCCCCCACCTTGATCTTTTTTTCCGTTGCGCTGACAAACCCTTTTTTCGCCGCCGCCAACATCGGGTATTCACCCTGCGAAATGGTCATCCCCTCTCCCGCCACCTCGCGGGCTGTAACCCCCGCGGGCAAGTGCCACTTCACGGCGGAGCGGAATTGATCCGGGATTTCCTTGCCCTCCCCCACATAAATAGCGATTGGCTGCTGCGCTTCGACCGGAATCGGAAGAGAAATGATGGCGCTCAGCGGGTCAGTCGGCCCGGCCGCCTTGATAAGCTCTGGCGGCAAAGCGAATATCAGCATATTTGGCATCTGCTAAATCCCTCTCCCTCTAAATAAAACAGCGTTCCTGTCTTATCGGCAATCTATTTCTTTTCTACAGTGTAATGATCTTACATTTAACTGTTACGATTCGATATTTTATATGAAAACCGCTTGATTTAAAAGCGCTTGAATTTTATGCGCCTCGATGACATCAAACCATTATTAATTTAACCTGGGCAAATAGGTTGTATCTGGAGCACACAGCGGGGGATTGCCCCCCTTTCAATGCAGGATTACGGCACATAGCCGGGGTTACTGCAACAGCGCCTCGGAAAAAAGGGCGGGGTCGAACGGCTGGAGGTCTTCGATGGATTCCCCCACGCCGATGTAGCGGATCGGTATTTTGGTTTCGTTCACAATGCCGATAACGGCTCCCCCTTTCGAGGTGCCATCCAGCTTGGTGATAACAATGCCGGTAAGCGGTACGCTCCGGTTGAATTCCTTCACCTGATTGATCGCGTTCTGCCCGGTGGAGCCGTCGACCACCAGTAGCGTCTCATGCGGAGCGCCAGGAAGCTCGCGGTCGATGATCCGGCGTATCTTCTTCATCTCTTCCATGAGGTTGTTGCGGGTGTGCAACCGGCCGGCGGTATCGATGATGATGAAATCCTTGCCGCGCGCGATGCCGGCTTTCATGGCGTCGAAGGCCACCGCGGAGGGATCGCTCCCCGCCGCATGACGGACCAGATCGGCCCCGGTCCGCTTCCCCCATTCGGCCAGTTGCTCGATGGCGGCTGCGCGAAAGGTGTCCGCCGCCGCCAGCAACACGCTTTTCCCCTCGGCGGCGTAAAGGGCGGAAAGCTTGCCGATGGTGGTGGTCTTCCCCGCGCCATTCACGCCGGTCATTAGGATCACATGGGGTTTGCCCCCGGATGCCCCCTTGGGCGGCACGGTTAACATCGCCTGTATCCGCTTCGTTAAAAAGGGGCGCACCTCGTCAACGGAAGTCAGCTCCTTCTTTTTCACCGCGGCCTTTAACTGATCGATCAGTTCCATGGTGGTCGGCATACCGGTATCGGCGGCAATGAGGGCGTATTCCAGCTCTTCCAGCAATTCATCGTCAAGATGCACCCTGCCGGTGATGGCGGCGATCTTCCCCACCAGCGCGTTGTGGGTTTTCGCCAGCCCGCTTTTAAGCCGCGCGAACAACCCTTCTTTTGTGTCAGCCATGATCCATACAGTTTAGCCGCAAGCGGGCCGGGGATGAAAGGGGCATGGCGCTTTTTTTCCGCGCCGCTATTCTTCATGATGGCGGGGACACTCTGTGTTAAGATAACCCAAATTTAATGGCAGACGCTAAAAGGGGGTATTGAGGTGCGGCGTTCGCGCAATTGGATGCCGGCGGCGATAGCCGCTGCAATAACCTTGCTGTCACCCCATGGCGCGCGGGGGGAGAATCTTTCCCTGTCCGGCGCGCAATCCGCCCCCCCCGTCACCCTGCAACAGGCCGCCCCCCTTCCGGCCCCGCCCGCGGGGGCACCGTCCGGCATTTCACACCAAAAGATCGAACGGGAAAGCGGCGCTGCCATTACTCCCGCATCCGGCACGCGAAAACCCGCTGAGAACGGGCAATCCATGGCCCTCAACTTTGAATCGGCCCCCATACGCGAAGTGATCAAAAACATCTGCGAGCTGCTCAACATGAACTACATCATCGAGCAGGACATCAAGGGATTTGTCACCATCCGCACGCTCAACAAAATACCGGTCGCCAGCGCGCTCGACCTTTTGGACCAGCTGCTGATCCTCAACGGAATCACCCGCGTGAAAATCGGCAACTACTGGCGGTTCCTTCCCGCCGCCACCGCCATCAAAGAGCCGTTGCAGGTTTATAAGGATCCCGCCCCCAACGAATTCGCCGCGCGCGACCGCTACGCCATCCAGATACTCACCTTCAACTACGTGGGGGCCGACCAAATACTTGAGCTTATAAAACCATTCCTCTCCAAGGACGCGTCCGCCACGGTGATCCAACGGCAGAATATGCTGCTGGTGGTCGAGCGCGGCACCAAGCTGCCGGAAATCGAAAGCCTTTCACGCGCCATCGATGTCGACACGCTGGACTCCATGCAGGTGAAACTCTTTGACCTGAAAAACGCCGGCGCCGGTGAAGTGGCCCAGGAATTGACCGCCGTCTACGCCAGCATGGGCTATGTAAAACCCCCTCCCGGCCAAGGTATCGTGTTCCTGCCGCTTGACCGGCTCAACAGCATTCTGATGGTGAATCCCTTTCCCAACCTCTATCCCGGCATCAAGGAGTGGCTGGAAAAACTCGACACCGGCTCCATAGGAAGTTCCGAGGTGACCACCCACATTTACCATGTGCAGCACGGCGACGCGGAAAACCTCGCCGGCATCCTGCGCCAGCTTTACGTGGAAGACAAAAAGCAGAAGGGGGCACAGCCCGCCACGGCGACAGCAGCCGCGGCGGCCGGCATGGCCATGGCCGGAGCGGCCATGGTGGAAGGACCGGTATTGATACTGCATCACCCGGACACAAACTCAATCATCATCCGCACGGCCGAGCGCAATTTCCAGATCATCTCGGAAACCCTGAAGCGGCTCGATCAGATGCCGCAGCAGGTTCTGATAGAAGTGCTCATCGCCGAAATCCAGCTTACCGACAACCTTGAGTTCGGCATTGAATGGGCCCTGAATTCCTCCGGCGGCGGCACCGACGTAACAACCGCCAACAATCTCGGCGGACTCTCCCCAGCGGGGGCCACCAGCGTCGCGGCGAATCTGGGAAACACCGCGTTCAATCCGGTGGGCAACGCGCAAGGGCTGTCGGTTTTCGCGCGGAACAGCACGAACGTAATGGGGCTTCTTCACTCGCTGGCCGCCAAATCGAAACTCGACATCAAGGCCAGCCCGATCCTGATGACCTCCAACAACAAAGCCGCCTCCATCGATATCACCAACGAAGTGCCGATCTCCACCATCACCACCACGCAAACCGGGGCCACCGCCCAGAACATCCAGTACCGCTCGGTCGGCATCCGGCTTTCCGTCACGCCAAAGATAAACGAGCAAAACCTCGTCTCGCTTGCGGTGGATCAGGAGATAAGCCAGATCGACGATGGCCGCAAGGCGGAATTCAAAGCGCTGGGGATATCCGCCATGCCGCTGCTCCGCCGCCAGGCAAAAAGCAGCATCGTGGTGAAAGACCGCGAAACGCTCATCCTGGGCGGCATGATCAGCGAAACGAAGGGCGGGGGTACGTCGGGCATTCCGTGGCTTACCGATATCCCCTTTCTCGGCTGGCTCTTCGGAACCAACAGCAGAACAAACAATAAAACGGAACTGCTGATCCTCTTAACCCCGCGCGTGGTCGGCTCGGAAGAAGAGGCGAAAGCGATCACCGAACGGTACAAAGAACAGATCAAAGACCTGCAGCTTTCAACCAAAACCGGCAAAACCGAAGCCACCGCCCCCGAAGCCCCCCTCGCCCCCGGCGAAAAAGTGCTGGCCAAATAATCTTTCAGCATTCTCTTTTCGATCCCCATAAAACGGGCGGATTATCACAATAACCGCGATTCAAGCCCCTCCCGCGGCGCACGCCAAAAGGCGCGCCTGCGGCGGCTTCACTTTTCCCGTAAAAAAAAATTGACCCAACCCCCGGACTTGTGTAGTCTTACGGGGTTATGAAAAGAACATACCAACCAAGCAAGATACGAAGAAAAAGGACTCACGGCTTTATGGCCAGGATGGGCACAAAGAACGGACGCGCCGTGTTGAGCCGCAGAAGGGCAAAAGGCCGAAAACGGCTGGCCGTCTGAGTCCTTTGTCCGGCAAATTTAGGAATTCCCGGCTCACCGGCCAAACCGCTTTCAGCGCGGTCTACGCCGGAGCCAGGTACGCCACCGCCGACTTGGTGTATTACTACACCCGATCCTCGTTGCCGCAAGGCCGCGTGGGAGTCGTCGTCGGCAAAAAAGCCTTTGCCGGCGCAGTGGTGCGCAACCGGATCAAGAGACGGTTGCGCGAACTCTACAGACAGTTTGTGGCCGTCTTTGTGGGTCTTGACCTCGTGATTGTGGTCAAGAGCGGACGGCGGGAGCCTGAATACGGGAGCCTGGAGCGCCAGTTTGAAACCCTGGCGGGGAAAATACGGTGATAAAGAGTTTTTTATTGCTCCTCATCAGGGGCTACCAGTTGGCGGTCAGCCCTCTGCTGCCACCGGCATGCCGCTTCCTCCCCACCTGTTCCTGCTACAGCCACGAAGCCGTCCACAAATATGGCGCATTGCGCGGCGGCTGGCTTGGCGTCAAGCGCCTCGCAAAGTGCCATCCGTTCCACCCCGGCGGGTACGACCCCGTTAAATGAGCCGAAAGGACTAATGGAAAAGAAAACGATCTTGGCGGTGGTTCTATCACTGGCCATTGTACTGGGCTGGAACTTCTGGTACTACCACCGCTACAAAGATACCCTGGAGGCTAACCGCAAGACCACCGAACAGCAAATGCTGGCAAAGGAAACAAAGCCGTCCGAGACCCCGGCGCCCGCGGTGGGTGCGCCCGCGATGACGGTATCAGCCCCTGGAACAGTTGACCCGATGGCGGCCGTCACCGCTCAGCAGCCGGTCAACGCAAAAACAGTGGTTGTTGATACCGGCGTTACCCGCGTTACCCTCTCTAACACGGGAGGCGTGATCCAATCGCTCCAACTCGTCAAATTCAACAACGACAGCGGGGGTACGCTCGACTTGGTCGATCCAAAATCGCCGCTCAAACCACTGGCGCTGAAATTCGCCACCGCCGAGGCGACCCAAAAAATCAACGCGGCGCTTTTTGTGACCGACGCGCCGGAAAGCATCACCCTTTCCCCCGAACATCCGGATGCCGCCGTCGTCTTCAGCCTTATCCTCGATAACGGGGTGGCCATCACCAAAAAACTCTCCTTCAGCCACGGGTCGTACCGGATAGGCCTGGACATGGCAGTTAATGTGCCCGGCGGAAACGTAACCGGCTCCACCTTTGGCCTCGCCTGGACCGGACTGGGAGGGGATAAAGACACGATCAGCTATCACGGCCCGGTGGTACTGGTGGACGGCAAGCGGCTGGCGGAAGCCCCCAAAGAGAACGAGCCGAAAGACTACGAAGGAAAAGTGCTCTGGGGCGGGCTGACGGGCAAATACTTCTGCGGCGCATTTCTGCTCGACGCGGATAAATCGAAGGTGACCGTGACCCAACCCTATAGCAAAGGCTACGAGATTACCGTGCACCTGGCCTCTAACGCGGGGCCGAACAAACTTTTCCTTTATGCCGGCCCGAAAGACCATGTCATCATGGACAAGGAAGGGCACGATCTCGACCGGATAATCAACTACGGCTGGTTCAACATTATCGCCAAACCGATCTATATGGCGCTTCTTTGGATCAACGGCTTCGTGGGGAATTACGGCTGGACCATCATCATCCTCACCGTCCTCATCAAATCGCTCTTCTGGCCAATGACCCAGAGCAGCTTCCGTTCCATGGAAAAAATGCGCGCCGTTCAGCCCCAGCTTAAAAAACTCCAGGACCGCTACAAAAACGACAAGGCGAAGCTGAATGAAGAGATGATCGCCCTCTACCGCGAGCACCGGATCAATCCGTTATCCGGCTGCCTCCCCATCATCCTGCAAATACCGGTATTCGTGGCGCTGTACAAAGTGTTGCTGGAATCGATAGAGTTGAAAGGCGCGCCCTTCCTGCTCTGGATACACGACCTTTCCATGAAAGACCCCTACTACGTGTTTCCCGTCCTGATGGGCATATCCATGTTCGTGCAGCAGAAGATGTCGCCCGCCTCGACCGATCCCGTTCAACGGAATATCATGCTTATCCTTCCGGTGGTTTTCACCGTGATGTTTATCAATTTCCCGGCGGGGCTGGTGGTCTACTGGCTGGTGAATAACCTGCTCTCGATCCTCCAGCAATATATGATACGGTTACAAAAGAAAGAGGGCTAATGCTATGGAGTGGACAACGGCTGAAGGAAAATCGTACGAAGAGGCGGTCGCCACCCTGCTGAAAAGCATGGGGGCCGACAGAAGCGAAGTTGAGATAGAAGACCTGGGTGACACAAAAAAGCTTTTTGGCCTGGGCGGAACGGTGGCAAAGGTCCGGGGACGTCTTTTGGAAGAATCGTTCGCGGAGGCTCCTGCCAGACACCGCCCCAAAGCAAACGGCTCCGCGCCGAAATCCATTGACGCGGACGCGCTGGGCGACATTCCTGAAAAAATGCGGGCTTTCCTCGAAGACATCGTGGAAAAAATGAATATAAAAAACGCGGCGGTTGAAATCCGCTCCGCCGAAGGGGAGATTGTCCTCAACATAACCGGCGTTGACGGCGGCGTACTGACGGGTAAAAACGGCGAAACGCTGGAAGCATTGCAGACGCTGGTGGAAATCTATGCCGGACGGCTCAACGGTTCAAAACTCCCCTTTGTGGTGGACGCCGAAGACTACCGGCAACACCGCGAAGAAAAACTGCGCGGCCTGGCCGAAAAATCGGCGGAAAAGGCCGTTAAGACGGGCCGGAAGGTTTTCCTCGGCCCGATGAAACCATCCGAGCGCAAAACAATTCATGCATTCCTTCAAAACGACACGCGGGTGAAGACCCATAGTCAGGGAACGGGCGATAACCGCCAAGTGGTTATTTATCCGGAAAAATAACGCGGGCGGCGCCGAAATCTCCTGTTACAGAACGGCTATTGTTCCCGGCGGTAAATACCGGTAGAATCTACCCGATGAATTTAATGGAATTCGGCGCAGCATTTCCCTTGCACACGGGATGGACGCGGTGAAAAAGACATATTCCGAACCGACGGTGGGCATAAGAATCGGCACCCCGGAAGCCGACAAACTCATCGTCGAGTACGCCCCCCTTATCAAGTTCATCGCCCAGCGTATCGCCGTGCGCCTCCCCCCCCACATCGAGCTGGATGATCTCAGCAGCGCCGGGGTGATGGGACTTATCGACGCCATCGGCAAATTCGACCCGTCGAAAGACACCCAATTCAAGACTTATGCTGAAATCCGCATCCGTGGAGCGATATTGGACGAGCTGCGGTCGCTGGACTGGGTGCCGCGCTCGGTGCGCCAGCGCGCCACCGAAATCTCCCAGGCCTATGCCGCGGTGGAACAACGGATGGGACGTGCCGCCACCGACGAAGAGATAGCCGGTGAGCTTGGCCTGCCGCTGGAAGAATTCTATAAACAGCTGGGAAACGCCAAAAGCGCCCCGCTTCTGAGCATTGAAGACCTCGGCGGCTTGGGCAAGGACGGCGAAAAACGCGACATCATGGAAGTGCTGGCCGGATCGCCCGACACCGACCCGCAAATGATGGCCCGCGTGAGCGAAGTGCGCGAGATCATCGGACGCGCCATCGACCAACTCCCAGAAAAAGAACGGCTGCTGGTATCCCTGTATTACTACGAAGAATTGACCATGAAAGAAATCGGCGAAGTGCTCGGCATCACCGAGTCCCGTGTTTCGCAGTTGCACACCCGCGCCGTCATGCGCCTGCGCGGCAAATTGCTCCGCTACATCCAGACCGACGACGACCTGCGCGAGTAACCCGCCCCGGCTTCACCCATTTTCCTGGTTTTCCGCCGGCGCCGGCAACACAACGGTAAAAAGAACGCCGCCATCCTCATTCCGCGCGGAGATCGTTCCCTGATGGTTTTTGATGATCCCGTGCGAAACGGATAATCCCAGCCCGGTTCCTTTCCCCACCTCTTTGGTGGTGAAAAACGGGTTGAACACTTTTTCCACCGCCCCGTCGGGTATCGGGGGACCGTTGTTCCATATCCGCGCTTCGACCGTTTCACTGTTATTGAGCGTGCTGATTTTGATGAGCCGCTTGCCCGGCTGACTCTTCAGGAAGAAAAACGCATTGTTCAGAATGTTCATGAACACCTGCTGCAGTTGATACTGATCCCCTGTCACCCGCCGCAGGCCGGGGGCGTAATCCCTTTCCAGCGCCACGTTATTCACCCTGAATTCGTATTCGATCACCTCCGTGGTCGCCTGCAGCACGTCATTGAGCGATATCGCCCCTTTACGCGGCTTGTGCCGGTGGGAAAATCTCAGCAGGTTCTGCACGATGCGGGAACAGCGGAGCGCCTCGCCATGTATCTTTTTCACGTCGGCGAGCGGCCCTTCCTGCCCCTTTAGCTCCTCCAGCAGGAACTCGGCATACCCGATGATACCGGCCATCGGATTGTTCAGTTCGTGGGCGATGCCGGCCGCCAGCTCGCCGATAGAGGCCAATTTCTCGCTCTGCAAAAGCTGCGACTGGAGGTTCCGGTTCTCCGTCACATCGATAACAAGCTCGATGGCTTGGGTGACCGTGCCAACGGCATCCAACACCGGCGTCGTGCTGATGAAATAGTGGCGGACATCACCCGGTCCGGCCGTGATGCTCACTTCCTCTTTTACCGTCTTTCTTGTGTTGAACGCGCGTAGCGCCAAACAGTCGGCCTCTTTGCCAATGAGGCAGAGCAAACAATCCCCCATGCGGCCCACTGCTTTTTCAGCCGAAGCGAGAATGTCACGGTAGCGGCTGTTGCTCCACTCCATCTGGAGGCCGGGCCGGAAAACGGCGATACCCGCCCCCATTGAGCTGACAATGCGGTCCAGGTTCTCTTTTTCGCGCCGCAGCATCAATTCATATTCGCGCCGTTCGGTCACGTTGCGCAGATACACCTGATAGATGAAACCGCCCTCCTCTTTGCGGGGCAAAAGCGCCGTACTGCTTTCAAAATGGAGCGCACGGCCTTCCGCGGTGGTGATGATTTGTTCATTGGTCAGCGTTCCTTCCTTCCCCGCGAGGCGGCGGATGTTTTCCATAAATGCATCCGCATTGCCCAGCAAATCGGTAAATGGCGCGCCAAGCAGTTCATCGCGCGATTTCTTGCCGAAGGTATTCACCGCGCCGGTATTCGCATCGGTGATAAGAAGCCCGGCATCGAGGATAACTATCGGGTCCGGGTCGGCTTCTATGAGCATATGGTACTTGTTTTCCTCGGCCGACAAGGCCGCCCCCAGGCGGGTCTTTTGTTCGGCCATCAGCTTCCCGATCGCCAGCCGGTAAAACAGGAAGCCCCCCGCCACCACCAACAACAACAGGATAAACACAACCGCTGTGCGCATCCGCCGCACATCGCGCACCAGCCCCATCACTTCGTTAAAGCCGGTTTCGGAAACGATCACCCACCGGTTTTCCCCCAATTCTATCGGCATGGTGGCTAACAGATCGCGCTGGGCGCCGCCGTGCGCCATCACATCGTAGGTGCCCGCCTCTTTTTTCAGCAGGAGGCCAAGCTCGCCGGCGTGATATTCGTGCGACATTACCATCGAGCAATACACCAGGTTCCCTTCGCGGTCGAAAATCCACCGGTGGTCGTACGTTTGCGTCCCCTTGTCGTAATCGGATATGACGCTCTCCACAAATTTCATATCAATGGAAAGAAATAACCGCCCCACGGTTTTCCCCCCGTACAGCAGCGGTGCCGATACGTCAATGAGGCGCGGCAGGGACACCCCTCCCCCGATTGGAGCCTCCACAACATGCGGCTTTGATATCAGGGGTCCATGCTCCGCCAGCCTTTCGGCGGGCTGGAAAATACCTTCCGCACCATCCTGAACCGTTTTCACGCCCAGCCCCACATTCACCATGTTGACCAACGGATGGCCGTCAGCATCAATGAGGGCGAACCGGATATGCGTGGGGCTGTGCTCCATAAAGGGACGCACTTCGTTCTGCGCAAACTGGATAAGGACGGGGGATGACGGATTCAGCCCGCCCGTGGCCAGCCGCGCGGTGACATCCGTCGCCGCCAGGCGCGACGCGAATATCTGAAGTATCCCCTGGGTGGCGCCAAAATGATCGACGATGTGATTCTTAAGATGCTTCGTGAGGCGGAACTGCTCCTCGTTGAACTTCTGCGCCATGTAGTGTTCGATACTGCCGCTGATGTTATCGAACATAAATCCGATGGCCGCCACAAAGGCCACGAGAACCGCAACCGCAATCCCGAAAATGCGCTGGATTTTCTTTTCCGTCATTGACCGTGAACCCCGCTCTCCCAATCCCGGTGGAATGAAATAAATCCATCCCCCGCCCTGCTCTTATCGGGTTAGTATTGCATAAAGGCAAGATGACCGAAAAACATAATTTAAAGATCAAAAAGGTCAAAAAAGGGTTTCCCCTCGGCCGCGCGATAGCGATACTGCGCCGGGAGATGCCGCGCTATGCCGTGCCGATAGTGAGCCACTATGTGGAATCCCCCTTCAGGGTGCTGATCTCCACGCTCCTTTCGCTCCGTACCAAGGACAAGACCACCGCCGCCGCAGCCCAGCGGCTTTTTGCACAGGCCGATACGCCAGAAGCCATCTTGCGGATTCCGCTCGAATCCCTGGAGAAGATCATCTATCCGGTCGGTTTTTACAAAAACAAAGCCGCCACCCTGCACCACGTTTGCCGGACGCTCCTGGAAACATATGGCGGCAAGGTGCCCAGCGATTTGGATGAGTTGCTTACGATAAAGGGGATCGGGAGGAAAACCGCCAATCTGGTGGTGACGCTCGGTTTCAACTTGCCGGGAATATGCGTCGACATTCATGTGCACCGGATCAGCAACCGCTGGGGCTACGTTAAAACCGCCGTGCCGGACGAAACCGAAACCGCGTTGCGGAAAAAGCTGCCGAAAAAATACTGGATCGAGTACAACGACCTGCTGGTGACCTACGGGCAGAACGTCTGTCTGCCGGTATCCCCCCACTGTTCAAAATGCCCGCTGGCGGCGTTCTGTCCCAAGGTTGGCGTAACGCGCCACCGCTGACCCGCTTATTAAGCGCCTCAAACGGAGCCACGGAAAAACCCTCTCTGTGGCTCGTGTGCCTCAGTGGTTAGTTTTGATTTACTTTTCGCCGGCCGGCGGCGCGGCGGGATGGTTGCGGGTACGGTACCGTTTCGCCGGCGCGGGAAGAGGCGCCTGCGTAGAAGGAGTTTCCTTCGGCGCGGCGGCCTGTGCCGGCGGTTGTTGCGCCGTCCTCGCGGGAGCGGCTTCCACAATGGTTGTTTGCCACGTGACGTTGAATGAGTAACCCGCCAGTTCTGCGGCAGGCACGTCCGCCACATACGTCACGTTCACCGTTTCTCCGGGGTTCAAAGCGCCCGCCGTCCCGACCGGAACCTCGAATGATTTTGTCTGCTCCTTCGCCTTAATATCGATGTGCAGCTTTACCGCCTCCACCTTTGCCTTCATTTCGTTTTTCACTTCGCCTTTGAATCCGCATTTTCCATCTTCCGTCGCGGTCAAATTGAGGGAAAGCGCCTTTACGGCATTGCCGTTGGCGGTCTCCTCCTTCGCTGAGCCGGAACTTTCCGGTTCGGCGGGTGGAACGTCTTTGATCACCACCGCCGTGCTGGCGGAAAGACGGAATTCGGCCGGCACATCCTCCATCGAATTGACGAAAACCCGCTTTCCGTTGGCATCGGTGTAGCGGTACATCTTATACGACTCCGCCGAGGCATCGGCGCAATACCACAGGAATGCGGCAGTACAGAGGGTCATTAGAAAGAGTTTTTTTAACACGGGCTTTATTCTACCCCACCGGCGGGGCCGGATTCAAAATATGAACGATCCGTGCGGACTCTTGGTAGGGGCGGCACTCCTGCCTCCCATTGGCGCATTCGCGCAAAGAGAGGGTCGGCCCGTTGGGCCGATATACCCAAAAAATTGGGTACCCACTCAAAAACAGGCCCCGCCGTTACCGGCGGTAGCGCAGGTCGGGCTGGCGCGCCGCCTGTGTTTCATCCAGGCGTTTCACCTTCGCCGTCACCGGCGCGGCGGCCAGCGATTCGGGATCGCTCTTCGCCACCTCGGCGATCTCCTTCATGGCGGCGATGAACGCATCCATCGTCTCCACGCTTTCGGTTTCGGTCGGCTCTATCATCATCGCCCCTTTCACGATCAGCGGAAAATAGATCGTGGGGGGATGGAAACCCCGGTCGATCAGCCCCTTGGCGATATCGAGGGTGCTTACGTGGTGTTCCTGCTGAAACTTGTCCGAAAGCACGCACTCATGCATGCAGGTCCCTTCGTACGGCACGTGGTAGGCGCCCCGCAGCTTCGCCAAAATATAGTTGGCGTTGAGCACCGCCGTTTCGGATGCTTCTCTCAGCCCCGCGCCCCCCATCGTCAACACATACGCATAGGCGCGCAGATATACGCCGAAGTTGCCCCAGAACGCGTTAAGCGCCCCGATGCTTTTGGGCCGGTTGAAATCCAGGTCATAGCGCCCGTCGCGCAGCGTCACCCGCGGCGCGGGCATATACGGTTCGAGGAATTTCTTCGCCAGCACCGGCCCGCTGCCCGGCCCGCCGCCGCCGTGCGGGGTGCTGAAAGTCTTGTGCAGATTCATGTGGCAGACGTCGATCCCCATGTCGCCGAACCGGGCCTTGCCCAGCACGGCGTTGAGGTTCGCGCCGTCGCCGTACACCAGCCCGCCTTTGGCGTGCACGATATCGCAGACCTTTTTGATGTTCTTTTCAAACATCCCCAGCGTGTTGGGGTTGGTCAGCATCAGCGCGGCGGTTTCGCCGTCCATCTCCTTTTCCAGCAACGCCAGGTCGATCATGCCATCCGGCCCGCTGGGAAGCGTGACGGTGGCATAATCGCACAGCGAGGCGGAAGCCGGGTTGGTGCCGTGGCCCGAATCGGGGATGATCACCTTTTTGCGGGGGTTCCCTTTTTCGGTGTGATACGCGCGGATAAGCAGCAGTCCCGCAAATTCACCCTGCGCGCCGGCGGCCGGTTGTAGCGACGCCGCATCCATGCCAACGACTTCGCACAGCATCCTTTCCAGATCGTACATCACCCGCAACGCTCCCTGCGCGGTGGATGCGTCCTGCAACGGGTGCAGGCCGGCGAAACCTTCCAGCCGGGCGGCGGCCTCGTTCACCTTCGGGTTGTACTTCATGGTGCAGGAGCCAAGCGGGTAGAAATTGCTGTCCACCCCGTAATTCCACTGGGAGAGCCGGGTGAAATGGCGCACCGCTTCCGGTTCGCTCACCTCGGCCAGCCCCTCCACCGGGCCGCGCAACAGCGCGGGCGGCATCGTGGCGGCGGGATCGGTTTCGGGAAATTCGCTCTTCGGAACGTCACAGCCCTTGCGCCCCTTGCGGCCGTGCTCGAAAATCAGCGGTTCGTTGAATACCAGTCCGCGCGCGCCCGGTTGTTGCGCCATACTATGCTCCCACCGCTTCAATAAGCCTGTCCATATCCCGCTTCGCCGTCAACTCGGTGACGGCCAGCAGCATTTTGTTCGTCATCTCTGGATAGTCGCGCGAAACGTCGTACCCGCCGATGATCCCCTGTTCGGCCAGCCGCCGGTTCACATCCGCGGCAGGCCGGTTCAGTTCCACCAGCATTTCGTTGAAAAACGGATGCCGGTGGACGGGCCGCATGCGGCGGCGCAGTTCGGCGGCGGCGTAATAACAGTTTTTCGCCATATCGGCGAACCCTTGCCGCCCCATCAACGTGAGGTAGATGGTGGCGGTCAGCGCGCAGAGCGCCTGGTTGCTGCAGATGTTCGAGGTCGCCTTCTCGCGGCGGATGTGCTGTTCGCGCGCCGAAAGGGTGAGCACGAAGCCGGGCCGCCCGTCCCTATCCACCGTGCGGCCGCAGAGGCGGCCCGGCATCTGGCGCATATGTTTTTCGCGCGTGGCGAACATGCCGGCGTACGGCCCGCCGAATGACAGCGGGATGCCGAGCGACTGCCCCTCCCCCACCACGATATCGGCGCCGAAATCGCCCGGCGGGGCGAGAAAACCGAGCGAGGCCGCCTCGGCCACCGCCACGATGAAAAGAACTTTTTTGGCGCGGCACATTTCGCCAATGGCTTTAAGGTCTTCCACGTTGCCGAAGAAGTTGGGCGATTGCACCACTACGGCGGCGGTATCGCCAGTGATGAGCTTTTCAAGGGATGCCGCCTCGCTGCGCCCCGTGATATGGTCGGCGGTATCCTTAAGGGTTATCCCCCGGTTTTCCGTATAGCTGCGCGTCACTTGCCGCCAGCGGGGGTGGATGCAATTGGACATGACGATCTCTTCTTTGCGCGCGGTACGGCAGGCCATCAGGGCCGCCTCGGCCAGCGCGGAGGCGCCGTCGTACATCGAGGCGTTCGCCACTTCCATGTTGAACAGGGAGCAGACATAGCTCTGCCATTCGTAGATCGCCTGCAAGGTTCCCTGGCTGATCTCGGGCTGGTACGGGGTGTACGAGGTGTAGAACTCGCTGCGGCTGATGAGCTGATCCACCGCCGACGGGATGAAATGGTTGTACGCACCGGCCCCCAAGAACGTGGCGGCGGATGTGGCGGGCCGGTTTTGCCGCGCCAGCTCTTTCAGGTGAGCCATCAAAGGCTGCTCCCCCATCGGCGCGGGGAGGTTCAATTCCCCCTTGAAACGGACATCCGCGGGGATGGCCGTGAAAAGATCGTCCACCGATGCCACGCCGATGGCGGCGAGCATCGCGGTTTTCTCGTTGGGCGTAAGCGGGATGTATCTCATCGCCCGTATCTTACTTCAGCGATTTGATGTAGTCGGCGTACTGTTCGGCGGAAAGGAGCTCACCGAGTTCCTTTTTGTTGCTTACCGCGATCTTCATCATCCATCCGGCGTCATAGCAGGACGAGTTCACCAATTCCGGCTCGCCTTCAAGATCGTGATTCACTTCCAGCACTTCGCCGCTCACCGGACAGTAGAGGTCGGAAACCGATTTCACCGATTCCACCACGCCAAACGGCTCGCCCGCCTTGATCACGGTGCCCTCTTCGGGAAGCTCCACGAAAACCACGTCGCCCAATTCGCTCTGGGCGTAGTCCGTAATGCCAATGGTCACCACACCTTCCTCTTCGAGCGCCCACTCGTGATCTTTGGTGTAACTGAGACCGTCAGGATATTCCATCGCCACTCCTTACTTAAACACGCCGGGATTAATAAACGGAAGTTTGCAAACCCGCGCGGGCAACTGCTTGCCGCGGATATCCACCGCAATGGTTGCGCCGGGTGAAACCCCCTTATCTGCCGCAATATATCCGATTCCAATCGGCTTTTGCAAAGACGGTGAGAACGTGCCGCTGGTGACCGTTCCCGCCGGAACGCCGTCTACCAACAGCGGGAACCCCTGGCGGGGAATATTCTTCCCCTCCAGCGTGAACGCGATCTTCTTCCGCGCCGGGATAAGCCCCTCCAGCGCCTCCTTGCCGATGAATTCGTGATCCATCTTCACCACCCAGCGCAACCCCGCCGTCAGCGGGTCGATATCGGCCTCCAATTCGTGCCCGTACAGCGAGTAGCCCGCCTCTATCCGCAACAGGTCGCGCGCGGCCAACCCGCACGGGGCAATGCCGGCCTCTTTGCCGGCGGCCATCAGCGCATCCCACAACGCCACGGTTTTTTCGGCGGGGACCATCAGCTCCACGCCATCCTCGCCGGTATAGCCGGTGCGGGAAACGATCACCTCGGCCCCTTCGAACGAAGCCAAGGCGAAATGGTAATACTTCAATTCTTTAGGGAACGTGATCACCGCGCTGGCAATGACCGCCGCTTTGGGACCCTGCAGCGCCAGCAGGCCGAAATCGGCCGAGCGGTTCTGCACCGTCACCCGCGCCCCGTCCGTGTGCGACGCCATCCACACATAATCCTTTTCGCAATTCCCCGCGTTGACGATCAGCAGCCAGCTTTGCGGCCCCAGGCGGTAAACCAGCAAGTCGTCGAGGGCGTTCCCATTTTCATCGCACATTACGGAATAGAGCACCTGCCCCGCCGCCATGCCGGCGACGTTGTTGGTTTGGATGCTGTTGACGTACGCGGTGGCATCGGGGCCGCTGATAAACACTTCGCCCATATGGCACACATCGAACAGCCCGGCACGTTGGCGCACCGCCTCATGTTCCGCGATCACCCCCGCGTACTGCACCGGCATTTCCCAGCCGCCGAACGGCACGATCCGCGCTCCCAGCGCCACGTGCCGGTCATACAACACCGTCCGCTTCATTATTCCCCCATTGCCTTTACGATAATCCGTTTCTTGCGCTGGCCGTCAAACTCGGCATAAAAGACCCGCTGCCACGGTCCCAGATCAAGCCGCCCGCCCGTCACCGGCACGATCACCTGATGGTGCACCAGCATCGATTTCAGGTGGGCGTCGCCGTTGGTCTCGCCGGTGCGGTGGTGCAGGTAATCGATGTTGAAAGGGGCCAGCTTTTCCAGCCAGGCATCCATATCCTGTATCAGGCCGTCTTCCGCGTCGTTCACGTACACCCCGGCGGTGATGTGCATGGCCGATACCAGGATCATCCCCTCTTTGATGCCGCTTTTTTTCAGCATGTCATCCACCTTGCCGGTGATATCGATATATTCGCGCTTTCGGCTGGTGTTGAAGGTGAAGTATTCCGTGGTGGCTTTCATCGTCCGGCCCTTTGCGTCGCGCGCATTTAATTATCCGTTTACGGTTCTCCGCCCGCGCTATCCATGGGATAAAGCGGGCCAAGGTGCAAAATCTTACCCCCAAAGCCCCGCGCTGGCAACGGTAATTATCGCCGTGGCCGCAAAACGAATTTATCCGATGAACCTTCTTATTCGCGGGAAGAAGTCTTCCATATCGATCCTGTTCTTGGTCACGAAATCGTCACCGCCGAATTTGAACACCGTATCCCGTATTTCCATGCCATATTCGCCGCTGACCACGATCACCGGTATATCCTTGGTATCGGGCGTCCCTTTGATCCGCTTTAACAACTCGATCCCGTCCATCACCGCCATCTTGATGTCGGTGATGACCAGATTGGGCCGGATGCTGGCGATCATATCCAGCGCGTCCTTCCCATTCTCCGCCTCGAGGATATCCGCGTTCAGCTCCCGCAAACGATGCATTTGGAGATACCGGGAGTGCGTGTCGTCGTCCACAAGAAGTATCTTGGGGCGGACGTAGGGGAGGCTAAGGCTGAAGAGGCTCCCCTTGCCGGGTTCGCTGTCGACCTTCAAGCCGCCGCCGTGAAGATCCATAATGCTTTTAACCAGCGGCAGGCCGAAACCGGTACCGGTCTCGCCGGCGGTTCCGGTGGTGGATGTCTTTTTCTCGAACCTGAAAAGATCGCCCAGAATATTGGGTTTGATGCCCGGCCCGGTATCCCGCACACAAATTACCGGCGCGTCCCCTCTCACGGCGGCGATGGTTATGCGGTCGCCGCTCTTGCAGAACTTGATGGCGTTGGTGACGAGATTCTGTACCGCCTCGGTCAGCAGGGTCTTATCGCCATAAATACGGTAGTTCGCCGGTATTATGTTCTCCAGCTCAATCCCCTTTTGCGCCGCCACGCCGGCATAATTGGCGGCCATCATCGCGCCCAGATATTCCGCATCGAAAAACTGCCGGTTCAGTTTCAGTTGGCCCGTCTCGAACCTGCTTATCGTCAAAAGGTCATCGATGAGATGAACCATCGCGTCTCCTGATTCCGCCGCCCTGTCCAATATCAGTTTCGCGCCGTCGCTTAACGGCTCGCCATGATCATGGCGCACCAACTTCAGAAATCCGATCATCGAGGCCAGCGGAGTCTTCAGGTCATGGGACACCATGGCAATGAACTTGTCCTTCAGTTTGGTCGCTTCTTCCGCGGCTTCTTTGGCGGCTTTCAATTCCGTTTCCGCCTTCTTTTGTTCGGAAAGGTCGGTTATGGCCCCAATGATCTTTTTTCGGTCATTTTCATAAAACACGCCGGAATATATCGTTGCCGGAAAAACCGATCCATCTTTCTTTTTCAAGTAACGCAGAGGGACTTGAATGGATTTTCCTTCGATAACGGCGTTTACGGCGGCATCGGTTTTTTCCGCCTCCGCGGAAATATCCCTTGGCGTCAGGGAAAGCAGTTCTTCTTTCGTATATCCAAATAGTTTCAAGCTGGCTGAATTGGCGTCCTCATACCGCAAGGTTTCAGCGTCGAAGACCACAACCGCGTTCGACGTATTTTCAAAAAATCCCCGGTACCGTTCCTCGCTTTTTCTGAGCGCATCTTCGGCGCGCTTTTGCCTGGTCAAATCGCGCACGGCGGTAATCCTCACGGGCCTCCCATTCCAAGTGGCGTTTGTGCCATGCACCTCGACGGGGAAACGGGTGCCGTCTTTTTTTATCATGGTTATTTCATACGGCCTATCGTCTCCGGACGCAAGCCTTTGGAGCACGATTTCCCGGCATTCCGGCGCCGTTATATCCATCACCTTCAACCCCTTAACCTCGGACAACTCATATCCAAATATACTGGCCAAGGCCCGGTTGCAGGTGATGACTATGCCATTTTCGGAAACGCCAATACCCTCGAATGCCGAGTCCGAAAGCTGG
>JAHFEJ010000070.1 GCA_023248535.1 Nitrospinales bacterium
ACACGCACCGGGCAGGAGGACCTCAACCTTGTGTTGAACATCGGCCATGGCGAATTCCCCCGTTTCGTCTTCGCCCCCGGCACCGCGGAAGAGGCGTTTTACACCGCCATCCATGCCATGAATTTGGCCGACAAGTATCAGGTGCCGGTATTTTTGCTGAGTGACCAGCAGTTGGTGGACAGTTATGTGACCCTCGACCGGCTCAACGCCGCCAGGGTGCGCTTTAAAGATCACCTGGCCGATCCTGCTAAACTTCCTGCCCCCTACAAACGTTACAGCATCACGCCCAATGGCGTTTCCCCCCGTCTTCCATATGCCACACCCGGCGCACGGGTGATGTATGACAGTCACCTGCATGAGGAGGACGGCCACATCACTGAAGACGCCGGCATTGTCCGCGCGATGGTGGAAAAACGGTTCCGAAAGCTGAAAGGCATGCTCAAAGAACCCGGCGCGCCGACATGGTACGGCGATAAAAAACCGGTTATCACGCTCGCCTGCTGGGGAACCTCTTATGGCGCGGCGCACGAGGCCGTGGATGCGCTGAACGATGCGGGCATCAAAGCGGGCATGGCCCACTTCAACCGGCTGGCGCCGTTCCCTTCCGGCGAAGCCCGTGCATTGCTGGCGAAAAAAGGAGCGCTTCACACGGTGGAGGGAAACTTTACCGGACAACTGGCGCAACTGCTGGCGCGCGAAACCGGGATACGGACCGGCGCGCCGGTGACGCGGTATGACGGACGTCCCCTTACCGCCCGCCATATCGTCAACACACTGAAAGAGGTGCATGGCAATGGAAAATTCAAACGCGTTTCACTATGAAGGAGAAAAAGCGTGGTGCCCCGGCTGCGGGGATTTCGCCATCCTTAACGCGGTGGAAAAGGCGCTGACCCGTGCCGGCAAAAAACCGGAGGAGGTGCTCACCGTCTCCGGCATCGGCCAAGCGGCGAAGCTGCCGCACTATCTCAAAACAAACGGCTTCAACGGCCTGCACGGCCGGGCGCTGCCGCCCGCCTTCGGCGCAAAAACCGCCAACCACCATCTTACGGTCATCGTCACCAGCGGCGACGGCGACGTGTACGGCGAAGGGGGGAATCATTTCGTCCACGCCATCCGCCGCAATATCGAGATGACGCTCATCGTTCATAACAACCAGGTGTACGGCCTCACCAAGGGACAGGCATCCCCCACCTCGGACAAAGGAATGAAAACGAAGCTGCAACCGGACGGGGTGATACTTACGCCATTCAATCCGCTGGCGGTGGCCATTGCCCTCGATGCCCCGTTTGTGGCCCGCAGTTTTTCAAAAGAGATCGACCTTACAGCCGAGCTCATCGAACAAGCAATGGCATGCGGCGGCTTTGCGCTGATCGACGTGTTGCAGCCGTGCGTCTCCTTCAACAAGGTCAACACCTACCAGTGGTATCAGCAACGAGCCTACCGGCTGGGGCCGGAGCACGACCCCACGGACCGGATGAAGGCGCTGGCAAAATCGTTCGAGTGGGATAAAGGAATACCGCTGGGGGTCATTTATAATAACCCGCGCCCCGGCTATGTGGCGACCGTCATAGGAAATGCGGAACCGCTGGTGAAGCGAAAAATCAACATGGAGAAGATCAATGACCTGATGGCCCGGCTTTACTGATGGCCCCAACGAATGGAATGGTTGATCCCAATTCCATCTCGGTGAGGCAGAAATGATATAATAGCAAAATATGAATAACCGAAAAGAAGATCATTGCGAACTCCCCCCCGGCAAACAGCCCGCGTTGCGCGTAGCGGCGATGCCAAGGGATACCAACTTCAAAGGGGACATTTTCGGCGGCTGGATTCTGGGGCAGGTCGATATCGCCGGTTCGATTGACGCCATGCGGATCGCCCGCGGGCGGGTGGCCACCGTGGCGGTGAAAGAAGTCGTGTTTAAAAAGCCGGTCTACATGGGCGACCTCGTCAGTTGCTATGCCGATTGCATAGCCATCGGCACCACCTCCATAACGATGGACATAACGGTCTACGCTGAGAGGGTCAACAACGGCAAATGCGTGAAAGTGACGGAAGCAAAAGTGGTTTACGTCGCCGTGGATGAACAGGGTAACCCCCGGCCCGTCCCGAAGGGGTAATCAAAAACCGGGCCGTTCGCTTTACCATCAAAACCCTCCCCCACTTCCAAAAACCGCTCCGCCGCGCTTCGGCAAAATCTGAACTTCCGAGGCGGGTTTTTACGCAACAAGTAGGTATGGATTAACGCCGCCGGATGGGCGGGCAGGAAAAAGGTCAGAGGTACTGATCGTGGATTTTCCGGATGGTGCCGTCATTAAAAATCTTTTGGAACGCATCCACCACCAACGGATCGAAATGCTTGCCCCCCCCCTCGATGATGAACTGGCACGCTTTATCTATCGGCCACGCCTCTTTGTACACCCGTTTGCTGGTCAGAGCGTCGAACACATCCGCCGCGGCGGTGATGCGCGCGGCCAGCGGTATTTGGTACTCCACCAACCCGTCGGGATAACCGCTGCCGTCGAACCGTTCATGATGCCAGCGGGCCACCTCGCGCCCCATTTTGAAGAAGCCGCTGTTGCTTTTCAGTATCGCCTCCCCATGAACGGCGTGCCCCTTCATCAGGTTGAATTCCTCGTCGGTCAGTTTTCCCGGTTTTTTAAGGATGGCGTCGGGAATGGCGATCTTCCCCACGTCGTGCAGGATGCTGGAGTAACTGATCTCTTCGGCTTTGGTTTCGGAATAGTTCATCGCCAATGCGATATGGCGCGTGTAACCCGCGATGCGGCGGACGTGGTTGCCAGTGTCGGTGTCACGGTATTCCGAGGCGACGGCGAGCATCGTCAGTGCTTCCATGTTTGCCTCGTGCAATTCGCTGGTGCGGAATTCCACCATCTTTTCCAGCGACTCGTTAAACGTCTTAAGCCGCAAGTTCGCCATGGATAGCTCATGGTACAGGTGGCGTACGCGGATATGCGCCTTCAGGCGCGCCAGAAACTCCTCCGCCGCGAAGGGTTTGATGATGTAATCGTCCGCCCCGGCGTTGAGCAGCATGGTGATGTCTTCCTTGTCCGCCATCGTGGAAACAATGAGTATCGGCATGAAGGCATGCTCCGCGCTGCCGCGCGCCATGCGGCAGAGCTGGTGGCCATCCATATTTGGCATGTTGATGTCGCTTACGAGGATGTCAATGTCCTTGCGCGCCTGCAGAACGTTCCACGCTTCCATGCCGTCGCGCGCTTCCACCACCGTGTGCCCCTGCCGCTTGAGAATGCCGACAATGATCGCGCGTATGGTTTCGCTGTCTTCGGCCACCAGAACCGTCTGGGGGGCGGTCATGTGCTTTACCTCCAACAGGCGCTGGATGCGGGCCGCCAGCTTGCCGCGTGGAAACGGGGTAATGAGATAATCGACCGCGCCGGCGCCAAAGGCTTCGCGCTGTTGCTCCGGCGTTCCCCGCTGCGTTACAAAAAGCACCGGGATATCGCGGGTGCCGCGGTTCTTTTTCAATCGGCGGCATACCTCGATACCGCCCAACTTCGGCAAGTCCACTTGCATGGTTATCGCGGCCGGCTTTTCCTTTTCCGCCAACGCCAGCGCCATTTCACCGTCTTCAGCGATTAAGAATTCCAGTGAAAGATCGGTCAGCTCGCTTTGCAGCACCATCCGGGCGATTTTATTATCTTCAACGATCAATATCTTGCGCGGCTGTTCCGGCTCCAACGAAGAATTTTGCGCGCTGTCGGCGATCATTTTCCCTTCGGCTTCTTTCGTTTTGGGCATTAGACAAGTATACCGCAAAGCCGGCAGTTGCGCGATTCAACCGGCGCGCCCGCGCACACAAGGAGGGAGCCCCCGGAGTGTGTCCGGCTCCGGGGGCTTTTGAATGGAATCGGGCGTTTAGAGAGGAGGAGGAGTTAGATCGCCCAATCCCATAGGAGGAACAGTTTGCTTTGCAGGTCATACATAGTGCCAGCGCCGTTCATCCGCGCTTGCCCGTTTGAGTTGTCAAGCGTCCATAGAAGGCTGATACGGGAATTCTGCGTCGGCAAAAACTCGAGCTTCATATCAAACTGCGAGGCCGTGGCGGAGGAAAAGGGATAGGTAGAGGTTGTGCCGCCGATCGTCACGGTCTGGCTGTAATCTTTCACGGTGGAAGTGCCATAGCGCGTACCGAAATTGATAAAGGGGCTGAGGCGGTATATCCAGGCGACCGCCAGGCCGGTACGATTCATCTGCGACTGGGAATAGGAATTAGCCCCATTCGTCCTCTGGCCGACGGAAAAGTTGTTCATGTCATAAACCGTTTCCAGCTCCCACCGGTCGGCCCGGTAGTTTAACGCAAAGAGATAATCCTGCGTTTTTTCATCCGGACCCATACGATCCGGCGCAAACTCGTTAGCCCCGGCGCTTTGCCCCAGCCCGTAGGTATAACTGCCCGATACGGACGGCCGGAACAGCAACTCGCCGCTTTTGTTATCCCAATACCGGAATGATCCGGCAAAGCCGCCGATATCCATACGGGCCATAAGGCTGTATGCACTACCCCGGGTACTTACCCCTTGCCCCACACGGCGAGTGCCGGAAACCATCTCCACGTCATAGCTGAACGGGCCGTAATCCGGATTGCCGAAAATCCTGAAACCCGTGTCGGTATAACCGAGCGGCAAGCCGATATCGCCCGCCCTGGAGTTTGAATTGCCAAAAAATGCCGGATTGGCCGTGCCGAACCATTCACGGTTCGGCGAGACGGCATCAGAATCGGCAGTACGTATCCCGCCCAGGTCGATGCCAAAATACCCGGGACCGAAGATATTGGCGATCCTCAGGTGCCCCTGATCAATGTCGCTCTTCCCCATCCGGTACGAAGCGAAATAACCGATGTCCTTCTCTATCGTGCCCGCCGCATACAGATCCATCAAATTGCCATTGTTACAGCATGGAAAAACGTTTGCCTGCGCACCGTCCGGCCCAGACTTCGGGCCGAATGCCCCAAACCCACCGGATAATCTTAGGCTCAGTGGCGGATTGGCCTTGCCGCTATCAAGATGCAGGTCAAACGCTGGAGATGCCTTTCCCGTCTCGGCGCCATCGCGGGAATCGGGCAACTGATAGGCATTTACTTTAAACTTATATCCCTCCGCATTGAGCCGCGGCCATGTGGTATGGCACAGCCCGCAGGGGACATTGTATTTTTTGGCGAACGCGGGAATTGCTTCGGACCGGTGTGGGACGGCAAAAAGGGCAATTGCCACGAGGGCTGATAAGCTGAAACCGCGAAGACCGGCACAGCCATTGATACACCTGATAAAGGTGGTAACTCTACCTTGAATGGAACCCAATGCAGTCCTCCTTGCCTGAAAATGTATATTAACATTAAATAAAAGTCAACAAATATCTTTTAAATATTTATATGTTATTCTTAGCATAAATAAGATGTTTAGCCTATTCTTTTTTCATTCCACCCGCCTATTCGGGGAACTTATGAAGGTATCATCTTTTTTTCTGAAGCCATATAATTACGGCAAGATATTTTGTGGATTTAGTGGGAAGCTGATGGATAAAAAGAAAGCCGCAACAGTTCTAGGTATCGCGGGGGGGACATTCCTGCTCACACTCGTGCTTTTTCAGGCAGGCTTCTTCAACCGGTTTGAATATCTTATTTATGATCAAGCGGCGAAGTGGATACGCATTCCGAAAGCTCCCTCCGATCAGATAGCGGTCATATTGATCGACGAAGCATCGCTTGCGGCCGTCAATTCAAAGGCGGGACGTTGGCCGTGGCCACGTGCCGCCTTTTCCGATTTTCTTGAGTTCGTCATGGAGGGAAAGCCGCGCGCCGTTCTCTTCGATATCCTCTGGCCGGAAACGCGGTACCCCCGCGACGCAAACGGGAAACTCAGCCCCGATGATAACGCGCTGGTGGATGCCACCGCCAAAAGCGGACGGGTCTTCCACGCCATGCAGCTTATCAGGGATGTCGAGGACGAAAAAAACAAGACCCTGCTGAACCGCCCCCTCCCCGAAGATTTCATCCGCCGCTTCGCGATGAAAGATATCTCCGGCACGATGCCGGGGGCGGGCGAGAACAACAACTATTACCTCCCGATCCCCGAACTCCACCAGGCGGCGCACAACGTAGCCGTGGTGGAATTCGCCCCGGATGAAGATGGCGTTTACCGCCGAACCCGCCCTGTGCGTGAATACCGCGGCGCCTATTTCCCCGTGCTGGGAGCTGCCCCGTTCCTCGAAGGAAAACGGGCCGCGATCAATGAAAACTCCCTCGTCACGGAAAACCAAACCATTCCACTGGACGCCAATGGCAGCTACCTCATAAACGTCTACGGCAAATTCAAGCCCTACTCCATGAGCGGCATATTCGCTTCGCTGTCGAAAATGAAAAGCGGCGACTTTGAAGAGATGATGATCGATCCGTCGGAATTCAAGGATAAAATCGTCTTTGTCGGGGCGAGCGCCGTCGGGGTTGAGGACATGAAGCCGACCGCCATGGCCGCGCTCTCTCCGGGGGTTTATCTGCACGCATCGCTTGCCAGCAATTTCATCCTGAACGATTTCCTCACCCCGCCCCGCCCCGGTATCACCGTGATGATGCTGCTGCTCCTATCGCTCGTTGGCGCGGCGGGAACGTTCTACGCCCGTTTCTTTTCGCTCCGGCTCGCGATTCCCTCGGCCGCAGCCGCGGTGCTGGCGGGCGCGTACTATTACAGCTTCTCCCACAACCAACTGATCGATTTCGTCCCCCCCTTTGCCGCCATCGTCTTTTCCAGCGGCGGATCGTTCGCTTACCTTTTGCTCACCGAAGGGCGCGAGAAAGCCCGGGTACGCCGCATGTTTTCGCAATACGTATCCCCCGAAGTGCTGGCGATGATGACCGATTCCTCGACCGACCTCGCCCGCCTGGGCGCGGGCACGAAGGAGGACATCTCGGTGCTATTCTCCGACATCCGCAGCTTCACCACGTTCTCCGACAAGACCCCGCCCGAACAGGTTGTCGCCATGCTTAATACCCACTTCAACTACATGACCGACGCCATTTTCCGTACGCGGGGGACCATCGATAAATTCATCGGCGACGCCATCATGGCCTATTGGGGCGCCCCCGTGAAACTTCCGGATCACGCCTTGCGGGCCGTCACCGCCGCCATCGAGATGACCAAGCTGCTGACGACGGTGAACGCGGAACTGGCGCGGAAGGGAATCATCCTCGACCTGAAAATCGGCATCGGCATCAACTCGGGCGAGGCGATCATGGGAAATATCGGTTCGGAAAAAAAGTTGAACTTCACCGTTATCGGCGACACGGTGAACTTGGCCTCCCGGCTGGAAGCGCTGAACAAAAACTATGGCGCGCCGATCATCATTTCCGAATTTACCTACCGCAAGCTTGAAGGCAAGTTGCTGTGCAGGATACTCGACCGCGTGAAGGTGCGCGGCAAGGCCGAACCGGTGCTTATTTACGAAGTGATGGTCTACGACGGCGAGGCCGGATTGGCGGACGCGCAGCAGCAGGCGGCGCTGACCGACCGCGCGTTCGCGTTCTACGAAAAAGGGGATTATATTTCCGCATTGAAGCTGTATAATGAAACGCATAACGTCACGTTGAAGGAACTTTTTGTCTCGCGGTGCAAAGAGAAACTTGGACCACAGGAGGGATCCCGATGAAACGAGCACTCTTCTTAATTGCCGTCCTGATTCTGTTGCAGGAAGCCGCATCGGCCAAAGACCTGTTTGTGCAAAGCGCAAAAGCCAAAATAATGGGCGAACCCAACTTCAAGGCGCAAGTGATCAATACCGTCAATCGCGGTGATAAGCTGGAACAAGTGGAAGAAAAGGATGGTTGGTTTAAAGTCAAAGCGGGCGCCGCCACCGGTTGGATAAACCACTTGGCCGTGGCCGACAGCCCTCCGATGGATAAAGTAACCGTGATTACCGCCGATGCGTCGGATTTGCAGGAGAAGGCGCGAAAACGGAGCAGCGCCATCACCAGCGCCGCGGCAGCCCGGGGCCTTTCAGACGCCGAGCGCAAACGGATGAACGAAATCGGCCAAGCGGATTATCGCTCAATGGCCTACCTTGAAGAGATGTCCAGCAAGATCAGCGACCGGGAAGTCCAGGACTTTGAGGCGGGAAAATAACACCATGATAAAAAAAATCCTGTTTACAGCGGCCTTGGCCCTCCTGTTGACCATCCCCGCCGCGTCCGAAAACATGACCCGCATACGGACTCACCACCTCGGGCAATCCATCAACACGGAAGACATCAAGGCGGAAATCTCCTTCGGCAAGGAAGTGGGCGCGCGCATTTTGGGCAAATATCCGCTATACAAAAACGATGCACTCACCCGCTATGCCAACCTTGTCGCAAAAACGCTGGCCCAATACTCCAACCGCCCGGAGTTGGGCTTCACTGTGGGGGTGCTGGATACCGATATGATCAACGGCTTTTCCGCCCCCGGCGGATACATCTTCATCACCCGCGGAGCCATTGAGGCGATGGACGACGAATCGGAGCTGGCCGCCGTAATAGGACACGAGATGATCCACGTCTGCCAGCGCCATATCGTGAAAGAACTCAACATCCACGGCACCAGCGATTCCCCCGTGGCG
Organism: Nitrospinales bacterium; assembly: GCA_023248535.1. GTDB lineage: Bacteria > Nitrospinota_A > UBA7883 > JACRGQ01 > JACRGQ01 > JACRGQ01. The sequence continues at coordinate 8,629 of JAHFEJ010000070.1, forward strand.
GGATTTTCCCACATGATCGGCGGCGCGGGGGAAGCGGTGAACCTCACCTTTGTCCGTGCGGTGGATGAAGCGACAAACATCCTGTTCGAGCGCGGCTACAAAAAACAGGATGAAACCGAAGCCGACACCTTGGGCACCCTGCTGGCCGCCAACGCCGGTTACGACCCCACCGCCCTCGTGCGCTATTTCACAAAAATCAAGGCGGGACAGGAAAAAGAGATCGCATCCATAAAAAAACTGCATCCGTCCTTCGACGAACGGATACAGTGGATCGGCCAATCTATTGAAAAAGACGGCCTGGGGGGAATCGGCTATAAAATCGGCAAGGAGAGGTTCAATGGGGTTCTTGCAAGAAAAGGCTAGACTGCTTGTTTGCGCGGCGGCGGCGCTGGTATTCGCCGGATCGGCACATGCGGATGAATATCACTATAACAGCACCATCATAGGCGAGCGGCCCGCGGGCATGGCCGGCGCCTATACCGCCGTTTCGGACGACGCGTCGGGCCTGTTCCACAATCCGGCTGGAACGGTCTATTCCTTCGGCTCCAACCTCTCCGTCAGCGCCAACGCATTCAGCACCAGTTCCAAGAAATACGACAACGCGGGGCTGAATTTCTCCTATGAACGCAAATCGGAAACCCTCCAGCCGAACTTTTTCGGCGTTGTGCAGCACACCCCCTACGGCACCATCGGTTTCTCTTACGCGGTGCAAGACTCCCTGCTGGAAGAACAAAACCAGACATTTCCCAACCCCACCACGGCGGTGTCCGAATGGACGCTCAACTATCTGAAGGAATATAACGTCTACAACATCGGGCCTTCCATCGCCTGGAACGTATCCAAAGACCTCAAAGTGGGCATTACCCTTTATTACTACTACAAGAAATACAAAATCGTGAATAACAGTTTTCAAAAATATGCGGATGGCACATACAATTGGGCAAACACCCTGCTTCGTGAAGAGGATCAGGGAGGCCGCCCCCTCATCGGCATCCTCTATTCCCCGGAAAACGGCAAATACGCCATCGGCCTTACCGCGACAAAGACATTTCTTTTCGATTCCAACATATATCACCAATCGACCCAAAAAACGCCCAGCGGCACTTACACTACAAATCCCAATTTCAACATCCAGCGGTATAGCAACGAAACCAACACTCCTTATACCGCCAAATTCGGCGTTGCTTACTTCCCCTCCAACACAACACTCATCTCCGGTGACCTTACCTACACCAGCGCCGTCACCGACATCTGGGGCGACCACCAGCCGGTCATTAACGCGGCGGTCGGGATGGAATACTATCCGTCTTCTTCCTACGCCATCCGCGCGGGCGTCTTCACCGACCGCTCCAATACCAAAGCAGTGTCAACCGTCAATGATCAGGAACATATCGACCTTTATGGCATATCGTTTAGCGGAAGTTACTTCGTCAAGGGGAGCGCCGTCACCATGGGATTTACCGACAGCTTCGGCAGCGGCCAGCATTGGATAAACACACAAGCCACCGCCGTCGGCAACATGACGATGAACAACCTGATGGTGTTCCTGGGCACTTCATACAGCTATTAGCGCCGCAGGCACCGCGACAACCATGACGGCCTCCCTGTGAAAAAGCTCATCGCGCTGGCCATCACGGCCTTTGTTGTACTTATCCTGCTGCTAGCGGCCGCCCTGAAGGAGATCAACGCCCCCGCATCCCCCACGCATAGCCTCATCACCGTAATCATAGCCCCCGGCATGCACCTTTCACAGACCGCCAGGGCGCTGGAAGCGGCGGGCGCGGTAAAATCGGCCGCCACATTCACCATTGTCGCCAAACTGCACCGGCTGGCCGACAGGATCAAAGCGGGGGAATACGAACTCGATCCGGGCCAAAAACCGGTCGAACTGCTCCGCCAGCTTGTCGAGGGCCGGGTGAAATTGCACTCTTTCACCGTGCCCGAAGGATTTACGATGAGGCAGATCGCCGGGCTGGCCGCCGCGACAGGCCTTTGCACCGCCGACGATTTTCTCGCATCCGCCGCCGACAAAAAACTGCTTGGCGAATTCGCCATTACCGCGGGAAACGCCGAAGGATACCTGATGCCGGACACGTATCACTTCCGCAAGGAAGCCGGCGCAAACGCCGTCGTCCGGGCCATGCTGGCCACCTTTATGAAAAAAACGGCGGCCCTGCGCCAGCAAAATCCGGATAAGGCCGACCGGTTGCACCAGATCGTCACACTTGCTTCGATCGTGGAAAAAGAGGCCGCCGGTCCGGACGAATACCCTGTCATCGCCGCCGTGTTTTACAACCGGCTGCGGCGCTCCATGCCGCTGCAGGCCGACCCGACCGTGATATACGCCATTCAGGATTTCGATGGCAACATCCATAAAAAAGACCTTTCCATCGATTCCCCTTACAACACCTACCGCTACCGGGGCCTCCCCCCCGGCCCCATTGCCAACCCCGGCATGGGAGCGCTCGAAGCGGTTTATGCTCCAGCATCCGTGAATTACCTGTATTTTGTGGCGATGGGCAAAGTAAAAAAACACCAATTTTCGGCCACCCTTAAAGAGCACAACGAAGCGGTGCGGAAATACCAACTGGGCGGCCGGGGCTGACCGGCCATGCTGCTCTGGAAAAGCTCCTTTGAACGGCATATGCGGGAAGCCTTGGGGCGCAATCTGCGCATTGTCTGGACCATCAACAGGCGGATCATGATCTCGTTGCGGCGCAAGAACGGCCAGCCGGTGCTCCGTCTGCACGAAAGCTTCGCCATCGCCCGCCAGCAGCTGCGCGACGACCTCGTGAGCTTCCTCCTGCACGGACGGAAAGCGCCGCAAAGCATTAAAGATTTTGTGTGGACCATCGAAAACGCGCGGGAGCCGCGAAAAGTCCGCATAGTCACCCGTGGCGCTCACCACGATTTGCGCGAAGTGTATCATCGGCTCAACACCGAATATTTTGGCGGAAAGCTGGCGGGCCATATCACGTGGGGGCGCAAGGCATTTGGCGTAAAACGCTCCATCACTTTCGGCACTTACGCGTTCGACCGGAAACTGATACGCATTCACCCGGTGCTGGACACCGGAATAACGCCGGTTTTCTACCTGGAAAGCGTGGTGCATCATGAGATGGTGCATGAATATCTCGATGCGGTGGAAGGCCTGGGCCGCACGCGCGGCAAGGTTCATACGCACCGCTTCCGTGAACTGGAACGGCAATTCAAATTTTACGAAATGGCCAAAGCGTGGGAAAAACGCCATCTGAACAAACTGCTCCGCTATCAGCCAGACGGGGATAGCGCCATTTAGTCAAAAACCCCACCTGCACTTCCGCTTGAAGAGGGGAGGAGAATGGCCAGCCCTGCTTGGCGGAGGGCTATTTTTTGATCGGTTGGCCGCAGGCGGCGCAGAAACGGTCCCCCTCATCGGCCTTCGCGCCACAACTGGAACAAAAGCGGGCCTTCATCCCGGCATGTTTGCCGGATGGCGCGGCGGACGGCCCTTTCTGGGCATTGTCCAAGCGCTTCATCACATTCACCGCTTCCGCTTCATAGCGGGCTTTCAGCGAGGCGTAATCAGCTTCATCAATCTTGCCGGTCTTGTAATCAAATTCAAGGTCCTTCAGCGCCACAAATGCCGCCTCTTTTGCGGACGAAAGCCTGTGCAGTTCGTCCCCTTCATCCACTTCCCCTTCGGCGGGCAAAGGTTTAACGAACAACGGATACCCGATTGCGGCCATCACCGCCAAGGCCAGTAACACTTCAATCACGCTGATCATTCTTCGTATTTTTCCAATTCATCGCGCATTTTCTTTAAATAGGGGTCGCCTTCGCTGCCGGTGGCCTCTTTTTTGGTGGACGCCGCCGCGGAAACCGGCGCGCGGTTGCCGCTCCACCGCTTGAGGATCATCGCCACCAGCATGCCAACGGCGATAATCGCCACGAACGGCATCACCCATGCCATCACGTTAAATCCCTTAAAAGTGGGAGACGCGAGTATCGCCTCGCCGTGCCCCTTCATCATCTGGTTCTTGATCTCAGGCCCGGACATTCCGCTATCCACCATCCCGCGTATCTCCTTGCGCGCGGGAATGGCTTTATCGCAATTTTCATGCGGGCAGGTCTTCAAGGTGGTGCCGCAGCCGCACAGGCAGGCCATGTCGGAAATGAGGTTTTCGTAGAGCGCGTCTTTGCTGAAAACGCCCGCGGGAACCTGTTCCGCCGATTCCGCGATGGTGAAAACCGCCAGGGTCGAGATGATCATCACAAGTTGCTTCATTTTTTTATTTTACCATAATCGCGGCGACATCCGCCCGGTCAGGAAACGGCGGCGGACACTTTTTCTGCGGGAACCTTCATTACCGCCCCGTACTTCACCAGCTTGCGCCGTCCGGTCAGCCGGAACCCGGGGAACGCCGCGCGGAATTTCCCCCAAAATCCTTCCAGTGTGCTTTCAAAGCGGAGTGACGCATTCTCCCCTTCCCTTTCAAGCGAAATGACGGTGAGCCCCGCGATACCGTCCATCACCCCCTTCACCGCGTCGATGCCGGGCGTTTCGGGACCGCTGTCCGTCATCACCCAGAGGGTTTTTTCGGTCGCGGATTGTATCGAGCGGAACGGCGGCGTTCTCGGTTCGGCCCGCTCTATGATAATCCCCCGTTCAAGCTCAACATTGAGCCGTTGGACCAGCGTGTCCGGTTCCACCGCCCTCTCAAGATCGATATCGACCATCTCGTATAGCGAGACCGTGCCGACCGGCAAGGCCGCGCCAAAAGCCATTTTGATATGCGGGTGAAATCCTCCGCTGTGCGCGGCATGCAACCCGGCGCGGCGGAGAGCGCGGGAAAACCCGTTGAGCATCTCCAAATGCGATAGATAACGGGCCATCCCCTCTTTCCTGAATGTGAGGCGGTACTTGAACACGGGAGCCTCCGCTTCAACATGCGGCGCGGGGAAAATATCCGGAAGGGGGGCCACGGGTTGAATCACGTTGTCGTTGGCCGGCAAGCCGCAGCCCAAACATTTGTCGAAACGGCAGTCGGTCGTGACAACCTCCGCCATGGCATCCTTCAATTCCCGTTTGAGGTATTTTTTCGAGATGCCGATGTCAAGATGGTCCCACGGCAAGGTTTCATCAATGCCGCGCCGCCGTAAAGCATACTCATCCGGATCAACCCCGCATTCGGCGAACGCCGCGTGCCATGCATCAAGCTTGAAGTATTCGCTCCACCCGTCAAGGCGGCACCCCTTCTCATAGGCGCGCCGCACCACCGGCGCCAGCCGCCGGTCGCCGCGTGAAAACACCCCTTCCATCCAGCTCATCTCCACGTCGTGCCCTTTGAGCTGCGCTCCCCGCATCTTGCGGAACGCTTCGGTGAGCATCATTTTTTTGCGCATGTTCTCTTCCATCGACTGCATCGGTTCCCACTGAAAAGGCGTGTGGGCTTTGGGAACGAATTGGCTTACCCCCACGTTGATGTTCTGGAATTTGTGGTTCCCGTCGCGTAGGCGGTTGATATCCCCCACCAGCCGGACAATCCCTTCCACGTCATCATCGGTCTCGGTGGGAAGCCCTA
>JAHFEJ010000071.1 GCA_023248535.1 Nitrospinales bacterium
CAACTGAAGGCACTGAAAGTTAAATTGGAACAGGAGGCTTAAAAAGTGGCTATCCGGGCAGAAGAGATAAGCGCATTAATTAAAAAAGAAATCGAAGGGTTCGAGAAAGGCGTCGAACTCAAGGAGGTGGGGACGATCGTATCCGTCGGTGACGGTATTGCCCGCATCTACGGCCTTGAGAGCGTTATGTCCGGCGAGTTGCTGGAATTTCCCGGCGGCATCACCGGCATGGCCCTCAACCTTGAGAAGGATAATGTCGGCGCCGTTCTTTTCGGCGAAGACACCCTCATTAAAGAAGGGGACGAGGTAAAGCGAACCGGACGCATCGCGCAAGTGCCGGTCGGCGAAGCGCTCATCGGGCGCGTGGTGGATGGTTTGGGCAAGCCGATTGACGGCAAGGGCCCGATCAAGACCACGCAGTTCGGCCTCATCGAACGTATCGCTCCCGGAGTTATTCAGCGCAAATCGGTTCACGAACCATTGCAAACCGGCATCAAGGCCATCGACTCCATGATTCCGATCGGCCGCGGCCAGCGCGAACTGATCATCGGCGACCGCCAGACCGGCAAGACCGCCGTCGCCATCGACACCATCATTAATCAAAAAGGGCTGGGGGTGAAGTGCATTTACGTGGCCATCGGCCAAAAGCGCTCCACCGTGGCGCAGGTGTACAAAAAACTGGAAGAAGCCGGGGCGATGGAATTCACTACCATTGTCGCCGCTACAGCCAGCGAACCGGCCCCTATGCTTTACCTCGCGCCGTATGCGGGTTGCGCCATAGGCGAATATTTCCGCGATAACGGCGGCCACGCGCTGGTGGTTTACGACGATCTCACGAAACACGCGGCGGCCTACCGGCAGCTTTCACTGTTGCTCCGCCGCCCGCCAGGCCGCGAAGCCTACCCGGGCGACGTGTTTTACCTTCACAGCCGGCTACTCGAGCGCGCCGCGAAGGTGAGCGACGATCTGGGCGCCGGTTCGTTGACCGCGTTGCCGATTATCGAAACTCAGGCGGGCGACGTGTCGGCCTACATTCCGACCAACGTGATATCGATCACCGACGGCCAGATATTCCTTGAAGCCGACCTTTTTTACGCTGGCGTCCGCCCGGCGATCAACGTCGGTATCTCGGTTTCCCGCGTCGGTGGCGCCGCCCAGATCAAGGCGATGAAGCAGGTCGCGGGCACCCTTCGCCTCAACCTGGCGCAATACCGCGAATTGGCCGCGTTCGCCATGTTCGGTTCCGACCTCGACGCGGCCACCATGCAGCAGCTCAACCGCGGTGCCCGGCTTGTCGAATTGCTCAAGCAGGGGCAGTACCGTCCGATGCCGGTTGAAAAGCAGGTGGCGAGCATTTATCTTGCCACTAGCGGCTCCATGGACAGCATCGCGGTCGAGCGCATTTCCGAGTTCGAGACCGGTTATTTGCAGTATCTCGAAAGCAAGCACCCGCAGGTTCTTTCTTCCATCCGGGATAAAAAAGCCCTCGATGACGATATAAGGAAGGGCCTCAACCAGGCCTGCGAAGAATTCAAGGCTCGGTTCTAAGCATGGCTGGTTTAAGGGATATTAAGCGCCGGATCGTCTCGGTAAAGAGCACCCGGCAGATCACCAAGGCGATGAAGATGGTCGCCGCGGCGAAGCTGCGCAAAGCGCAGGAAGCCGTCGCCGCTTCCCGCCCATACGCGGCCAAAATGGCGGAGGTCATTGGCGCGCTGGGGGCGGTCTCGCAGGAAGCGTCGCATCCGTTGTTGCTGAAGCGGGAGGAAAAAAACATACTGATCCTGGTGTTCTCCTCCGACAAGGGGCTGTGCGGCGCGTTCAACGCGAACGTCTTCAAGGCGGTGCACAATCTTATCCGCGAGAACGAGGGGAAGGGCGTCTACGTTTCAGTTATCGGGAAAAAAGGGCGCGATTTCTGGAAACGCCGCAACGTGATAATGGAAAAGGCGTATGTGGATTATACGCGCGACATCAATTACCAGTTCGCCCAAAAAATCGCCAAGGAAGTCATCGAAACCTTTTCCCTCGAAAAGGTGGACAAGATATTTATGGTCTACAACAAGTTTCGCAGCGCCGCGGTTCAGGATCCAACGGCGGTTCAACTGTTGCCGGTGGAGGCCGCGGGCGGCAAGAAGGAAGACGCCACCGACGGCGATATCCTGTTTGAGCCGTCGATGCAGGCGGTGCTTTCGGCTATCGTGGAAAAATACGTTGAAGTGCAGATTTTCCAGGCGCTGATCGAATCGTGGGCCAGCGAAAACGGCTCGAAACTGGTCGCCATGGATAATGCCACCCGCAACGCGGGCGATATGATCACCGCGCTCACATTGCAGTACAACCGCGCTCGCCAGGCGGCGATAACGAAGGAACTAATAGAAATCGTCTCGGGAGCGGATGCTCTCAAAAGCTGATTCTTGACGGAGGAATATATGAGCAAGGGCAAAGTTACCCAAATAGTTGGACCGGTTCTGGACTTGGAGTTTTCCGCGGGACAGCTCCCGGCGATCCTGAACGCGCTGGATATCGACCTTGGCGGCGGCAACGGCCGCGTGGTGGCCGAAGTCGCCAGCCACCTGGGTGAGAACTCGGTGCGCGCTATCGCGATGCAAACGACCGATGGCATGGTGCGCGGCATGATAGCAACTGACACCGGACGTCCGATATCGGCCCCCGTGGGCCGCGGCGCCCTGGGCCGCATCCTTAACGTCGTTGGCGAATCGGTTGACGGCCTCGGCCCGGTGAAATACGACCGCCTTGATCCGATTCACCGCTCCGCACCGAGTTTTGAAGACCAGGATACCAGCGCTGAAATACTGGAAACTGGTATTAAGGTCATCGACCTCCTTGAACCGTATCTGAAAGGCGGCAAGACCGGGCTCTTCGGAGGCGCGGGTGTGGGTAAAACCGTGCTCATCCAGGAACTGATACATAACATCGCCAAAGAACACGGCGGCTTCTCGGTCTTTGCCGGCGTTGGCGAGCGTACCCGCGAAGGCAACGACCTCTATCACGAAATGAAGGAATCTGGCGTTATCGACAAGGCCGCCCTTATTTACGGCCAGATGACCGAGCCGCCCGGCGCCCGCGCCCGCGTCGCCCTCACCGCTCTCACCGTCGCGGAATACTTCCGCGATGTGGAAGGCCAGGACGTACTGTTGTTCATGGACAACATTTTCCGCTTCACCCAAGCGGGTTCCGAAGTGTCGGCGTTGCTGGGGCGCATGCCTTCGGCCGTCGGTTACCAGCCGACCCTCGCCACCGAAATGGGCACCCTGCAGGAACGGATCACCTCCACCAAAAAAGGTTCGATCACCTCGGTTCAGGCGGTCTACGTCCCCGCGGACGACTTGACAGACCCGGCGCCGGCGACCACGTTCGCGCACCTTGACGCCACCACCGTGTTGAACCGCAAACTGACTGAGATCGGCATTTATCCCGCCGTGGATCCGCTTGACTCAACTTCGCGCATACTCGATCCGTTGGTCGTGGGCGCGGAGCACTACACTGTCGCCCGCAAGGTGCAGTCCATCCTGCAGCGCTACAAGGAACTGCAGGACATCATCGCGATCCTCGGCATGGAAGAACTCTCCGAAGACGACAAGCTGACCGTCGCCCGCGCCCGCAAGGTGCAGCGCTTCCTTTCGCAGCCGTTCCACGTGGCCGAAGGCTTCACTGGATCGCCCGGCCGCTATGTGCCGCTCAAGGACACGCTCGCCGGCTTCAAGGCGCTGGTGGAAGGCGAAGTTGACGAGTTGCCCGAACAGGCGTTCTACATGGTGGGCAACCTGGACGAAGCCATCAAGAAGGCTGAACAGCTCAAGAAGGGGAACTAATGGAAACGCAGACGCTGCAACTCGACATACTTACCCCTGAAAAGCGGGTGGTGTCGGCGGCGGTTAAGTTCGTCGCCGCTCCCGGCACTGAAGGCGAGTTTGGCGTTTTGCCGGGGCATACCGATTTCTTCGCCCTCCTTAAAAGCGGCGAAGTGGTTTTTGAAGACGCCGCCGGAAGCCACCATGTGGCCGTCAGCTGGGGGTACGCCCATGTACGGGCCGAAGCCGTATCCATTTTAGTGGAAAACGCCGAAAAGGCCGAAGAGATAGATGTGGAGCGCGCCAAAAAGAATATGGAGCACTGGGAGCAGGCATACGCCGGCGTGACCTCGGAAGACCCGAATTTTGAGATTTTCAGGGCCAAAATTGAACGCGCCAAGGCACGCATTGAGACCGCTCAGCGCGTGGCCCGCCGCTGAACCGGCGCCCGTTTTTTCCGGCTTGATGGGCCGCGCGGCTATCTGCGCGGTCTTTTTTTTGCTCATTGTTTTCACTCCGGCGGCCATGGCGGAACCAAAAAAGTTGCCAAGCGGGCAATCCACCGCTCCGGGAAAAGCTCCCGCGCCGGTGCGTCCCGGCTATGTCATCCGCTCCATCACCATCGATGCGCAAAACGTTTTTAATCCCCTGAACCCCGAAGAAGCGGGCGTGGTCGGAACGGTCGGGAACAGCGTTCACATAACCACCCGTGAGCAGGTGGTGCGCTGGGAGCTGCTTTTTAAAGAAGGGGATATATACAGCCCCGAGGTCGTCAGCGAATCGGAGCGTAACCTCCGTAAACGGTCGTACCTGTCGGAAGTCATCATTGAAAGCCGTTTTGACGATAAGAACAAGGAAGTTGACGTCATTGTCCATACGCGCGATCAGTGGTCCATGATCGTGGGCCTCACGTTCGGCGGCACCAGCGAAAGCAGCACCGCCGGACTGGATTTCGGCGACAAAAACCTCCTTGGGCTGGGACAGTCGCTCAACTACAGTTTTCGGACCGGCGACAAAGGATATTCCCACAACTATGGCTATCGCAACAACAATCTGTTCGGATCGCGGTACGATCTCTGGCTTGAGCATCGGCTGAGGCCGGATGAGTATCTCTACAACGCCCAATTGGAGCGCCCCTTTTACTCGCTTTCCACGCTGGATGCCCACGGGGCAAGTTACTTGCGAACGGTGCACGCCGAGCCTGGTTTGGCGTGGAACACGTGGCGGCTAAAGGCCTATTACGGGCAGGCGACTATTTTGGATAACTTCATTCTTCGCGCCTATCTGCGTTTATCGTTTGGCGAAGAAGTGTCGCGCGCGGGGGCCGGCGGTTATTCCATTTTACGGGACAACAAGATTTTGATCGCCGCCGACATTTTAAACAATCCCTACGATTTTGCCAAGGAACGGTATATCGACAGGTTCCGCCGGGTGGAAGACATCCCGTTGGGCGCCGTATATTCGTTCTCGATCGGGCCGCGCCTGTCGGCTCTCGGCTCCACCAGTACCGAAGCCTCCACTTCCGCGGGGGTAAGCAAATGGCTCCGGATGTTTGAGCGCGATTATTTTTCCTATTCGATGACTTTGGCGAAAAACGACGACAGTTTTAACGATGTATATGCCGACATCGTATTGCGCCACTTTTTCCGCCGGTACGAATACCAGACCATCGTGACCCGTCTGCAGGCCAGTTATTCCGAGAGCATCAACAACCGTTTCAAGGTGGGGGGCACCAACGGGCTGCGGGGCTACAAGGTGGACGAGTTTGTCGGGCGAAACCAGATACTGTTAAACGTGGAAGACCGCATTTTCACTTACAAGACGATGCTGGCCGGCATTTTCGAGCCGGGGTTTGTGCTGTTCACCGATTTTGGCAATACATGGAACGACCGTCCGGGGGATGAGTTGACGATGCTGCACGGCAGTTTTGGCGCGGGGTTGCGGCTGGCTTTGGTGAAAGCGCCCGGTGTCAGCCTGATCAGGATCGATTACGGAATCCCCATGGATGCCAACCGCCCGCCGGTTGTTACCATCGGGATGGAAGGCTTTTTCTAGCGCGGTATCCCCATATGCGGGGATTTTTCATCGGCCTGCGAACAGCCGGTTTCGGCCTCCTAGAAACGCCATCCGATAACGTCAAGGGTAAGTGCGCCTGTACTGCCGTTAAGCTTGTAATAGTGCTGGCGTGAAGCGTTCACCGGCACTTCAACGGGCGTATGGAGTGATTTGCTTATATCAAGACCCCCGCCAATCGCGGTGAAGATATTGGTTTCAATTCCTAAGAAAAAACCGTCTGCCGTTGTGCTTGCTGAAGTTATGGTGAATCCATATAGCACTGATGTCGCTTTTTCAGGAACCGGAACAGAAAAAGCGGTAAACACTGTCGCCGACTGGTAACTTATTGGCCGTAACGCTGCGGAAAACCCGCACCAAACTAGATTATTAGTTTGGCGAAAGGTGATAAAGTTGCCGGAAGAATCGTTATAAACCGCACCTGCCAGCGCCGCGTGGGTGTAACCGCTGGGCAATGTTGGGGCGTTGGGCGAGAGGGAGAGCAGGCCGGCGATGGTGTTGGCGGCCGGGTTATAGATGGCCCAGATGTAAATCCATGTGGAAACAGGGAACGTTGCCGCTTGGTCGCGGTAGTTGGGTAATGTGCTGGTTTGGGTCGTGGATGATTTGTCCATCGTAACGGTGGTGGTCATGGGAACCCGGAGCGTGTTGCCGCTGCCGTCTTCCACCACTATCCAATCGGCGGTCATATCCACCTTGTACGGGGTGTAGATGCTTGAAGTCGCAACGACCCCCGTTGAATAACCGGAACCTGACGCAGTAATAGTCACGGACGCAACAGCAGTTCCCGTAACGGTGGCAACGGTAAGAATAGCGTCGTTATTGCCGCCCGTTACCCGCAGTTGATCGCCAACGATATACCCAGAACCTCCTGCTGACATGGGAGCGGTGGCTATTGCAGTACCACTTATGGTTATATTGAAAGTAGCCCCCGTTCCCGCACCAGCATTGTTTTTCACGGCAAGATTTGAGTAGCCAGATATAAAAGCCATAGCACCTCCCACGATTATTTGAAAATGAGACTACCCCTTTAACCGGCCCCTACCGGCTATTAAAAACCTGTTATCTGTACCGGCGTGAAACGGTTTGTAACCGTACCATCCCCCACCTCCCCGAACTGGTTGACTCCCCACCCCCATAAAGTGCCATCATTTTTTACGGCCATCATGTGGACTGCCCCGCTAGAGATCATTACTATGGAAGACAGGGAAGGTATTTGCGCGAACGTAGGATTATTGATGGCAGGGTCTGTAATATATCCAAGCTCTCCGTAAGTGTTGTCGCCGCAGGTCCAAACGGTCCCATCGGTCTTTAATGCTGCCGTATGCGAGCCCCCTCCGACAACCTGCAAAACATTGTTCATTCCGCCAACTTGGGTGGGCGTGTAAACAAGGGCAACTGTTCCGATACCTAGCACCACACCGTAATTATATCCCCATCCCCACAAAGTGTTATCATTTTTTATTGCCAATGAATGTAAACCACCGCAAGCGATAGCCCTGACCGATGTAATTGCCGCCTGAGCCGGGGTTGACCGGTTAGTGGTCGTTCCGTTTCCCAATTGTCCATACTGGTTATCTCCCCACGTCCATACGGTTCCGTCGCTTTTTAGTGCGAGTGAATGGTTATAACCGGTTGCGATGGCAACAACCGAACCAAGGCCGCTGACCTGAACCGGAGTGTAGCTATCTGTAGTGGTTCCATTTCCTAACTGGCCAAAATCATTCCTTCCCCATGCCCACACAGTTCCATCGCTTTTAAGCGCAAGGTTATGGGTGTTAAATGTCGAAATAGCGATAATTGAAGAAAGCCCGGAAACTTGTGTTGGAGCAGGATTGGCATTATAGGTTCCGATATTGGTAGAGGTGCCAAGTTGTCCATAATAATTATCTCCCCATGCCCACACTGTTCCGTCGCTCTTAAGTGCAATAGTGTGATTCATGCCTACAGAAACTGAGACAAGCGAAGAAATGCTGGTTATCTTCATGGGGGTTAATGATGCATGGAATGTAGTCCCCGCAAATGTTGCCGTCGTTAGACCTGCTATGCTTACTCCCAGTTGGCCAGAATTGGCAAGTCCCCACGCCGAAATGGCGCCATCCGATTTTAGCGCGATGGTGTGGTTGCCTCCCGCACTGACCTGCAAAAGCGTTCCCACGGCGGTGTGCGCCTGCGGGGCGGCGTTTACCTGCGCCGAACCGGCGCTTTCCAACGTGCCGTTCACCGACGACACCGAGAAGTAATACGTTATCCCGTTCGTAAGGCCCGTCACTGTATACGACGTGCCGGTTATACCGCTTACCTTCACCCCCGCCGTCCCCGCCGTGGTGGAGTAATACAGGTTGTACGATGCCACCCCCACAACCGCCGTCCAACTCACCACCACCTGTCCGTCTCCCGCCGTGGCCGTCACCCCGGCGGGCGTTGGCGGCGCGTTGCTTTGCACTATTATCGTCACGGTGATGGTGATGTTGATGGCGATGGTGTTTGCATCGGCATCCCCCGCCGTGGAGGCGTACCCGGCAGTAACGGTGGTCGACAAGTAATTGGCGTTGGCCGCGATATCCGCCGCTATCGCCTGCGCGACGGCGGTCAAGAGGCTGTCACTCTTGATCGCCACCAGTATCGCCGATACGTCTTGTGACGAGATGGCGGTGGAAACATCATGCCCCTCCTCCCCCAGATTGCCGTCACCTATCTTCTTCGATAGCGCTTTGACGATGGCGGAGGAGGCGGGGTCGACTGGTACCGTTTTATCCGCATCGGCCTTTTCGATAAACGACTTCAGGCAGACATTCCCCTTGGTGGCTTTTATAGTGTAATTGGAACCTTTGGCGACGCTTGCGGTGTAAGTCCCGTCGCTTGCAATGGTTGCCGTGCCAACAATTTTCCCTTTTGTATCGATCACTTTCACGTCGCCGCCCGACATGGGGGAACGAAGAACGCCAGCGCCGCCGGACGGCTTTGATGACGGCTTTGCCAACGCCCCTGACACGGAGCCTGAAAGAGCGACCTTGGAAGAGGCGGTTCCGCCGCCGCCTAAAACGAATTTATCGCCGCAACCCGCCCCGGAAATCAGCAAAAGGGCGGCTAATAGAAATAAGCCCTTCATAAGCATTCCTGCCACTCTCATACCTAATATTATGCGCCCGATATGAATATATCGCCATGAGTGGTTGTAAATATTTACTCCCCGGCTCTTTTGAGAAGAGGCTGGAGCTAGACCCGGAGTGTTGTCATGCCACGGGGCCGGGTTTTTGTTTTGCATACCAGGCTTTGGCGAAGCGGAGTTCGTCTTCCTTGGTTGGAAGCATGCCTTTCATGTTCTCACGCACGATGATCCCCACAATTTTCCCCAGCAGCGGCCCCGGCGCGATTCCGGCCGCGATCAGGTCGCGCCCGCTCACTTTGGCGCCGATGTGCCGCAGCCTGGTCATATAATCCGCCACGGCCCGTTTTTTGGTGTGCTCTTTCACCCGCGCCATCACGCACAACAGATCGTCTTCGTCCATGCCGTCAAACAGGTTATAGATTTCAACCGGTCCGCCGCCGCTGCTTCGCTCCAGCCGGCCCGCTACTTCGTTTATGCGGGCGCGGGAGATAATGAAGTGTTCGATCGGGTTTTTCATCAGTCCCAGCCGGTGAAGCAATTCTTCCACCTGGCTGTTATTGAGCCTTTCGGCGAGGCAGTTCAGGAAGATGTACCAGTAGCGGATATTCCGCCCTTCCCCCCCCAGCCGGTGCCAGACAATGGCGTCTTCCGCCTGCTTGCAAAGAAACGCCGCCGTGTCGTTATAGTCCAGCGCGGGATGGATATAACGCCAGAGTTCGTATTCCGCCATGCGTGCCAGCGTGCGCGCGGGTTGATCTTCCCGGAAGATAAGGTTGAGTTCACCGAAAATGCGGGATCCGGACAGCCGCGCGAGGATACCGTCACCCACCGCCAGTTTCAAAAGTTTTTCCGTCTGTCCCCCCAGCGCCATCCTGAACCGCTGTTCAAACCGGATGGCCCGGAATATGCGGGTGGGGTCTTCCACAAAACTCAGGCTGTGAAGCACGCGGATGACCCCGTCTTTCAGGTCCTGCTGTCCGCCGAAAAAATCGATGAGATGGTTCGAGTTTTTCCCGTTGAGCTTGAGGGCAAGCGCGTTCAGCGTGAAGTCGCGGCGGTAAAGGTCGTTTTTTATCGAGCTCATTTCCACAATGGGCAGGGCGGCGGGCTCGGTATAGTATTCGGTGCGGGCGGTGGCCACGTCGATTTTGCGGTGGCCGGGCAGTACGATGATGGCGGTCTGGAACTTGTGGTGCGCGCGGACTTTTCCACCGTGCCGTGCGGCAAAGTGGCGGGCAAAGGCGATGCCGTCCCCTTCGATCACCACATCGACATCCAGGTTTTTCAGCCGCATCAGCAGATCGCGCACGAATCCTCCCACCGCGTAGGCGGTGAAACCGTTTTCATCGGCGCAAGCCGCGATTTCCCGCAGCAGGCCGAGGATCTCAACCGGCAGCCGTTCGTGCATCATCCGGGTAAGATCGCGCGCGACGGGGCGGCCGATATGGCGCTCCAGTCCGCTGGTGGCGCGGCTTTTCAACATATCGCTGTATATGGCGTGCAGCACGTCGCCGCGGCCGATTATGCCGATCAACAGCCCCTCGCCGTTAACAACCGGCACCACCTTTTGCTTTTGCCTGACGATAATTTCTTTGACTGCTTCGTAGGGGGTGTCGACCGTTACCTGGGCAGGCTCGGCGGTCATGTAGTCGGATACTTTATCCTGCCCCATCCCGTGGTACAGGGCTTTTTCCACGGTCTGCCGCGTGATGATCCCCAGCACACGCCCTTCGTGCAACACCGGCAGGGCGTTGAAATTGTACCGGGTGAGCATCCCTTCGGCTATTGCCAGGGTTTCATCTTTTCCCACGCTGATTACCGGTGACACCATAAGATCGTCCGCCGTGGGGGCGGGAACAATGGCGCTTTCCAATACGTTCAACAGCTCGCGCCGCATGTCATCGGCCAGGCGGTCTTTGATGACCGCGGATGCCGCCGTGGGGTGGCCGCCGCCGCCAAATGAGGCGGCAACGGCGCCGGCGTCGACGGCGGAAACGCGGCTGCGCGCGATGAGGCACAGACGGCCTTCCATTTCCACCATCACAAAAAGCGCCGACAGGTTTTCCATGTCCCTGAGCGCCGCCACCACCACGGAAAGGTCTCCGATATATTCCTTGGAATGCGCGAACGCCAGCGCGACCTCCACACCATTGATGACATGAAATTCAAGCCGCCTTAGCAGCTCGTGCAGGATATCCACCTGCTGTGTGGTCAAGCCGCGGCGCATAAAACTGCCCACCACGTTGAGGTCCGCCCCCTGTGTCAAAAGCCATGCGGCGGCTTGGTAGTCCGCGGGACGGGTATTGGCGAAGGTAAGTGAGCCGGTATCCTCGTAAATGCCAAGCATGAAAAGGGTCGCCTCTTCAGCCGAAATGGCGATCCCCTTCTCGCGCAGCAATTCCACCATCACCGTGGTGCAGGCGCCCCATTCCCGGATGTGGGTTTCGGCATTTCCCAGTCCGCCGGCGGGAACGGGGTGGTGATCGTAAAAGATGGTTTTTAATCCCGGCTTCCCCGCCAGGCTGGCGAAGGGGCCGAGCCGTTCGCTGTTGGTGGTATCAACAACCACTAGCGTGGTGATAGCGTCGAAAGCGTAGTTTCGGAGCCGTGAGAATTCCATCGGAAATCCGGTATTGGATAAAAAATCGCGTACATTTTTTTCCTGTGATCCGGAAAACACGATCTCGGCTTCGGGGTAAAGTTTTTTTGCCGCCACCATGGAAGCCAGGCAGTCGAAGTCGGCGTTTATATGGGTTGTTATGGTAATCATATAGTTCACTGAATCTACCACGAATCGCGGATACTCCCCATAAAAGGGGAAAAAAGGGTTCCAGCGGATTCCCTTTGCGGGCCGCCGTTCCCCCCTCGGGGGTATCCTGTAAGAAGGCCGAAAGGGAATCCCATGCCGTGAAAGAAAAAATAAGAACCAAAAAAATATTGACAAAGATGCGGCATCTCATTAAAATCACGCTTTCCTTTAAAAGCGGTGCAGATAGCCCGCAAGTAAATGCATTGAAAGGCAAGGGACGGTTAATGGAAGCGAAAGCGGTTTTGAGGCACGTACGGATGTCGGCCCAAAAGGCCCGTCTGGTGGCGGATCTCGTGCGCGGCAGGAAAGTGGGCGACGCGCTCAACATCCTCCGTTTTACAAAAAAGAAAATGGCGCGTCTGATCGAAAAGGTTATAGCCAGCGCGAAAGCCAATGCCGAGAACAACCATAACGTTGCCGATGGCAATGATATGAAAGTGGCCCGGATTTTCGTGGACGCGGGGCCTCAGATGAGGCGGCAGCTCTCCCGGGCGCGCGGCCGGGTGGATCAGCTGCGGAAGCCGATGGCCCATGTGACCGTGGTATTGACGGAGTCGGCGGAAGGCCGGCGGAAGGCGGCGCCGAAAAAGGCCGCCGCCAAGAAAGGCGCCGCGCCGGACAAAACCGCCGTTGTGGCGGAAAAGCCCGAAAAGACGGAAAAGCCTGAAAAGAAGGCAGCGGCCAAAAAGACCGCTGTCAAAAAGACGAAGAAAGATAAGGAGTCGTAATCTTGGGACAGAAGACTCATCCTACCGGGTTCCGTATCGGCGTTATCAAGCCGTGGCTTTCCAACTGGTATGCCGACAAGAGGAAATATCAATCCCAGCTCCACGAGGACTTGGGGCTTCGCAAGTATATAAAGAAAGAGCTGTATCATGCGGGCATTTCCAAGGTCGAGATCGAGCGCC
Source organism: Nitrospinales bacterium (assembly GCA_023248535.1). Taxonomy (GTDB): domain Bacteria; phylum Nitrospinota_A; class UBA7883; order JACRGQ01; family JACRGQ01; genus JACRGQ01. The sequence goes on from JAHFEJ010000071.1 coordinate 12,718, forward strand.
GCGCCAAGCAGATACGCGTGAATATTCATGCGGCGCGCCCCGGCATCATCATCGGCAAGCGGGGAGCCGAAGTCGATCAGATCAAGGCCCGCCTCGCGAAGCTTATCGGGGACAAAATAGAGCTTTCCCTCAACATCATGGAAGTGCGCCGGCCGGAATTGGATTCCGTGCTGATTGCCGAGAACATTGCCACCCAGCTTGAAAAGCGTATCGCGTTCCGCCGCGCCATGAAGAAGGCGGTTCAGAGCGCGTTGCGGTTTGGAGCCAAAGGTATCCGGGTAAACTGTTCAGGCCGCTTGGCCGGTTCCGAAATCGCCCGCATGGAATGGTACCGTGAAGGGCGTGTGCCGTTGCATACCCTCCGGGCCGATATCGACTATGGCACTGCGGAAGCCCATACCACCTTTGGCATCATTGGTGTCAAAGTGTGGGTGTTCCACGGTGAAATCATCCGCCGCCGCGGCGCGGCGGCCGAAACGGCGCCGGTTGCGGCTCCGGCGGCCAAGAAATCCAAGTGAGGCCTTAAAACATGTTAGCCCCTAAAAAAGTAAAGTATCGAAATAAGCAAAAAGGCCGCATGTGCGGCATCGCCTGGCGCGGTTCCAAGATCGCCTTCGGCACCTTCGCTTTGCAGGCGTTGGATCCGGGCCTTATCACGGACCGCCAGATCGAGGCGAGCCGTATCGCCATTTCCCGCCACATCAAGCGCGGCGGAAAGATATGGATCCGCATTTTCCCGGATAAGCCGATTACCAAGAAGCCGCTTGAAGTACGTATGGGTAAAGGTAAGGGTGGCATGGAAGGTTGGGTCGCCCGCATCAAGCAGGGGCGTATCCTGTTTGAGATGGATGGCGTGACTCCTGAAGTCGCCAAGGAAGCGTTCCAGCTGGCGCAGCAGAAGTTGGGAATCCGGACCCGGATACTGGACAAGAACGAACGGGGGGCGCTGGCATGAAGGCCGAGGAAATCAGGCAGATGGGCGGCGAGGAATTGAAGGCGAAGTTGGACGACCTGCGGAAGGATCTTTTGAATCTGCGGTTTGGTCTTGCCACGCAACAGCTCGAAAGCCCGGCGAAGATAAGGTTGGCGCGCCGCGACATCGCCCGCATTAACACCATCATGAATCAAAAGAAGAGGGCGTAAGTCATGGCCGGTACACTGCACAGGAAGGTTAGGGTCGGCGAGGTGGTGTCCAATAAAATGGACAAGACCGTCGTTGTGAAGGTTGAGCGCAAAATGCTCCACCCCGTATTCAAAAAATTCGTGAAACGGACGAAGAAATTCGTCGCGCATGACGAAGGGGATAAGTGCCAGATTGGCGATACGGTTGAAATTATGGAAACCAAGCCGCTGAGCAAGACCAAGAGGTGGAAAGTCGTTTCCGTCCCCGCTTCCCTCGGGAGCAAGGAATGATACAGCTTA
>JAHFEJ010000072.1:0-5584 GCA_023248535.1 Nitrospinales bacterium
GAAGGCCGGGGGAACTTATCTAAAGTACATGCTCGTGGCATTGGCCTGTAAGCAGTTTCCCCCGGTTTCCATTTATTGATATTCTACGATTTCCAAGATACAAGCCTGTACATCGGCCCGATGGGCCGATGACGGACAGGTAGGGGCGGGTTTAAAACCCGCCCGTACAAATCCGTCCCACTAAGAGCAAGAGTGGAGCTTTTCCTGGGTGGCGCGGAAGGAGCGCCGGAATTGGAAAAGCGGCGCAGGTAAAGTCAGTTAACGATGACGCGCTTGTAGGTATCGAATTCTTCCAGCACGCGCCCCGCACCCCGCACGATTGACGTGAGCGGATCACGCGAACGGTATACCGGCAAGCCGAGTTCACCGGTTAAGCGCTTTCCAAGCCCCCGGATCAACGCACCGCCGCCCGCCAGCACAACCCCGCGGCTGCAGACATCTGCCGCCATTTCCGGCGAGATGCCGTTCATGGAGCGGTGCACCGAATCCACGATCGCCTTGATAGGCTCGTTGATGGCCTCACGGATCATCGTATCGGTCACGATCATCCTTTTCGGCAAGCCGTTCACCAGGTCGCGTCCGCTGGCCTCTGTTTCCAGCGGCGTATCCAGCGGAAAAGCGGAACCGATATGTATTTTGATCCGCTCCGCCTCGAAAATGCCGACATCGAGGCCATGGCCGCGGCGGAGGTAAGCGACAACCGCCTCATCCAACTCGTCGCCCGCAACGCGTATCGATTCGCTGTAAGCGGTGGCGAACATGGAAATAATGGCCACTTCGGTGGTGCCGCCGCCAATATCGACAATTAGATTGGCCCGCGATTCGTGAATGGGCATGTTGGTGCCGATTGCGGCGGCCATCGGCTCTTCAACAAGATAAACGGCGCTCATGCCGGTTTCAAGGGCCGCCTCGATAACCGCTTTCCGCTCCACCTGCGTGATGCCGGAAGGAACGCCGATAATGATTTTGGGCTTGATGAACAATGAGCGAATGTTCGCCTTCTTGATCAACCCGGATATCATCATCTTCGCCGCGTCGAAATCGGCTATAACGCCATCCTTAAGCGGCCGGATGGTGACAATATCCTGCGGCGTCTTGCCGTACATCTGCTTGGCGGCGGTGCCGATGGCCACAACCTTTTTGGTCCGTTGATCCACGGCCACGACGGAAGGCTCATTCACCACGATTCCCCGGCCGCGGGCGTGAATCAGCGTGTTGGCGGTTCCTAAATCCATTGCCAAGTCGGTGGCAAAAGAGCCTCGTATCTTTTGCCAAAGGCCGACGGATACCTTTTGGGTAGTCATTTCAGGCGTCACCTTTCATGTTGCCGTTCCAGGGGACAACGGCCTGGGCCGTTTGCCGGGCTTGTTTCAGCGCCCCGAACGAATGTTTAATAAGCTCATTGCCGGTTTTTCCGTCATCAGGGTAAAACGCGACGCCTATATTACCTTCAAATACCGTTTTTTTATCATCTATAAAAAAGTTCTTGGCCCGCAGCAGATCCAAAAGGTTGGATGCCGCGGTCAATGCATCATCGCGGGAGTGATCTGTCAGGAATATCAGGAATACATCCCCGAAGTAACGGGTTACATATCCGCTTTTATCCACCACCCGCTTAAAGAAATTGGCGATTTCCACCAATGCGTTATCGGCGGCGCTTACCGAAAATTCGCGCGTGACGCGGCTGAAATCGCGTATATCCAGAGCCAGCAGCGCGCCGCGCACTTCGCCCAACTGGCCGATTTTTTCGGTAAGATGCAGGTAGTTGCCCAACCCCGTAAGCGAATCGACTTTTCGTGATATGAGACTGATGCCATACGCATACGAGCTTGCCACATAGGAAGCCGCCACCGATCCGAGGATCGCCAAAATCCGTTCATCGGCGGCAGTAAAACCGTTTGGCCGGACGCTCAACACTCCCAACGCGCCGATCACATGCTTGCGCACCACCATCGGCACGCCTAAAAACGAGCGGTACTCCCGCCGTTCACCGCCGTCCAATTCAAATTCCTGCCTGCTTTCCCCAAGAACATGGTGATTGAGCGGCTTGTTTTTCCTCACCACCCACCCCATCAGCGAACGGTCCATATCCAACGGCACCTTGCGCAGTTCATCGCCGCCCCCCTCCACCCGGGCAAGGATATTGAACTTTCCCTCCTCGGACGCCTTCAGGGCGAAAATGAACTTCTCATTGGGTATGAGCTTGCCGATATTCTGATAAAGCGCCACGACAATGTGCGCCATCTTTTCCGCGGCCGCCATTTCGCGCACCACTTCCTGTATCGCTTCCAGATTTCCGGCTTCCTGCCAAAGGTTCCAGCGTTCCTCGCGGCGAACCGTTTCCTGGGCGAATATCCCGGCGAAATCCTGCAACAGTTTCTGGTGCTTTTCCGTGAACACGTACTGCCGCTTGCTGTCAACGGTCAACACGCCGATCATACGCTCACCGCGCATCACCGGGGCCGCCATGAAGGATTTAAGATTTTCCTGGGTATTGTAGAGTTTCAGAGTGGCGGTATCGTACGAGAATTCCTTCACCGTTATCGGCTTGCGTTCTTTGGCCACCCAGCCGATGATCCCCTGTCCGGGCAGAAAAGAAGCGGCGGCATTAACGGTATCGCCCAAACTGAACCACACGAAAAGGCGATACTCGTCATCTTCCCCTTTTAGGAAGAACGCCACGGTAAAGGCGTCCATCACGTTCACAACCAGTTTCACCAGGTTGTCAAAATCGCCCTTATCCGCCTGATCCAGCATATCCCCCCAACCCTTTCACTCCCCGGTTCACGGCTCATCGACCCGAAGCAACACCACCGAAATGTTATCGGCGCCTCCGTGGGCTTTCGCCGATTCAACCAACACATGGGCGCACTCCTCAAGATCATCCTGGTGCTGACTGATGATCTCGCCGATGGCGTCATCATCCACCATGTCCGTAAGTCCATCGGAACAGAGAAGGAATACGTCCCCCTTATGCGGCGGCACCACCTTCATATCCACCTTGGCCTTGCCCATATGCCCCAACGCGCGGGTAAGCCGGTTTTTGAACGGAAGTTGATCGAGCTGCTCGCGGGTCAAAAACCCTTTTTTCAGTTCCTCGAAAAAAACCGAGTGGTCTTCGGTGATCTGGCTGAACTCCCCCTTGCGCCGGAGGTATATGCGGCTGTCGCCAACGTGCGCGGCAAAAATACTGTCATGGGAAACAAGCAGCGCCACAATGGTGGTGCCCATACCGCGGTATTCCGAGGCGAGATCGGCCGATTCGGTCACGATGGTGTTGGCGCGGATAATTGTGTAGATCAGCTTCTTGCCGGGAAGCGGCAATTCGTGGGGAAAAGGCTGCAGTTGGTCGATGACTTCCTCCGAGGCGTTCTCATATTCCTCGAAAAATTTCTGAATGCTGGTAACGGCGAGCCGGCTGGCGGTTTCCCCCGCGTTGTGCCCTCCCATTCCATCCGCCAGGAGAAACAACCCCAACCGTTCGTCCACAAGAACGGAGTCTTCGTTGTTCTGCCTGCGGAGTCCGACATCCGTCAGGGAAAAGTGGCTGGTTTTCACTTCTTTTTAACGGACTTCTTATGTAATTTGTAATCGATGGAATCGATCAAGGCCTGCCAACTTGCGTCGATCACATTCTCGGAGACGCCGACGGTGCCCCACTTGTTCCCCTCACCATCGCCCGATTCGATGAGCACCCGTGTTTTGGCGCTGGTGCCCGCGGTTTCGTCCAGGATGCGCACCTTGAAATCAAGCAGCTTCACTTCCTTGAGTTCGGGGTAATATTTCACCAGGGCCTGCCTGAACGCCTTATCCATCGCGTTCACCGGGCCGTTCCCTTCCGCCACGGCATGGTGCACATCGCCGTCCGGGGTTTTCACCATCACCACCGCCTCGCTGTATTGCGGCTCTTTATCATTCGATACCGAAACAATGACACGGGCGCGGAGCACATCGAAAAACTTTTTCCAGTGCCCCTTGGCTTTTTTGATTAGGATTTCAAGGGAACCATCGGCCCCTTCAAAGGCGAAGCCCTGGCTCTCCAGCTCTTTGATGGAGGTCAACACCTGCTTCGCCACCGGATCATCCGATTTCAGATCGATACCGTACTCGGCGGCTTTAGCCTGGATGCTTGCCTTCCCGGCGAGGTCTGAAATGATGATGTGGCGCTGGTTCCCCACCTGATCCGGAGAAATATGCTCATACGTGGCCGGATTTTTAAGCACCGCATCCACATGCAGCCCCCCTTTGTGGGCGAACGCCGCCTGCCCGACGAACGGCTGGTGCAAATTGGGCTTGAGGTTGGCCATTTCCGAAACAAACAGCGAAACTTCCCGCATTGCCTTAAGCTGCGCGCCGGGAACGCATTTATAGCCCATCTTGATTTGAAGATTGGGAATGATCGCCGTAAGGTCGGCGTTGCCGCAACGCTCGCCCAGGCCGTTGATCGTTCCTTGCACCTGCCGCGCCCCGGCCTGCACAGCCGCCAACGTATTGGCTACCGCCAGCGCTCCATCGTTGTGAACGTGGATTCCGACACGGCAACCGAACCGCGCTTTTACCCGCGCGGTTATATCGTGAACCTCATGCGTCAATGCGCCGCCATTGGTGTCGCAGAGCGTCACCCAATCGGCGCCACCGGCCAAGGCGGCCTCGATGCATTCCATCGCGTAGAGGGAATCGTTTTTATACGCATCGAAGAAATGTTCGGCGTCAAACACCACTTCCTCCACCTTGGGTTTCATATAGCGGATCGAATCTTTGATCAGCTTCAGATTGTGCGGCATGGTGGTGCGCAATACCTTGGTTACATGAATATCCCATGTCTTCCCCACCAGCGTAACCACCGGGGCTTTGCTTTCCAGCAACAGGCGGAGGTTGGTATCGGTGGCCGGGGTCTTTGACGGATGGTGGGTGCTGCCGAACGCCGCGATACGCGCGTGTTTTAACTTGAGCTTGCGCACTTCGGCAAAGTACGCCGAATCTTTCGGGTTGCTGCCGGGGAATCCCCCTTCGACATAATGTACCCCCAGTTCATCAAGCTTTTCGGTAATGCGCAGTTTGTCCTGCAGCGAAAACGAAACATCCTGCGCCTGCGAACCGTCGCGCAGCGTGGTGTCGTAAACGTATACCTTGCCGGACATCTAATCTTCCAGCCCGAACCCGGCGTGCAGAATGCGCACAGCCCGGTCCACATCGTCCTTCCGAATTACACAAGAAACCCTGATCTCCGACGTGGAGATCATTTCGATGTTGATCCCCGCGTCCGCCAACAACTGGAACATCTTCGCCGCCACGCCGGAATGTGAACGCATGCCGACGCCGACGATGGAAACCTTCCCGATGTTTTCATCAACCTGCACATCCTTCGCGCCGATCTTCGCCGCCGCCCCCTTAAGGATTTTGGCCGCCTTGGCCGATTCAGTGCGCGGCACCGTGAGGGAAAGGTCGGTAAGTCCTCCACCGCCGACGTTCTGGATGATCATGTCGACGTTAATTTCCTCCTTGGCGATATCGCCGAGGATGGCGGAGGCGATGCCCGGCCTGTCCGGCACGCCCACCACGGTGAGCTTCGCCTGGTTTTTAT
>JAHFEJ010000072.1:5594-12553 GCA_023248535.1 Nitrospinales bacterium
CCGAAACCACTACTTTTTCCATTGACGGCTCCTCTGCAACGACCCATGTACCGGGTCCTTTCTTGAACGTTGATTTTACCACTACCGGCATCCGGTATTTCGCGGCGAACTCCACCGAGCGGGTCTGCAATACCTTCGCGCCGAGGCTCGCCATCTCCAGCATTTCTTCATAACTGATGCGGTCGATCCGCCGCGCCTTGGATTCCACATTCGGGTCGGTGGTGTAAACGCCGTCCACGTCGGTGTAAATTTCACACATATCGGCTTTGAGCGCGACCGCCAGCGCCACACCGGTGGTATCGCTGCCGCCGCGTCCCAGCGTCGTTACATTCGATCTTTCATCAATTCCCTGAAAACCGGCCACCACCACAACATAGTCATCGTCCAGATACTTCTTGATGTTCTCTTTGGCGATGCTTTTGATACGCGCCTTGGTATGCATGCTGTCGGTGACGATGCCCGCTTGCCGCCCCGTCAGGCTGACCGCCTTGATACCCATGTCTTGCAGCGCGATGGCCAACAACGCGATGGTCACCCGCTCCCCGGTGGAAAGAAGCATGTCCATTTCCCGCTCCACCGGCTCTTTGGTGATCTCGTGGGCCAGTTTGACGAGGCTATCGGTCTGGCCGGACATGGCCGAGAGGACCACCACAAGCTGATCCCCGCTTTTTTTCTGTTCGGCAACTTTTTTCGCTACGGTTTTCAGGCGTTCCACGTTGCCAACAGATGTGCCGCCATACTTTTGTACAATTAATGCCATAATCAATTGATTTTAGTAAAATCCCCTTCGTAAAGCAATTTACGCTTTTTATCCCGCTGATAACCGGTGAAATCATGCATGGCAATGGCATATTTTCAGGCCACGGTGTAGACTGTCCTTTCGTTGAAGTGCTTTTGGCCCCGATCAACCGGATGTTCGTTGCAATAAGGAGTCAAAGATGAAAAAGATGAAACGATGCGCCATCCTGGTGGGAGGCGGCCCCGCACCCGGCATTAACAGCGTGATAAGCGCCGCAACCATCAAGCTGCGCAACGAAGGGGTCTCGGTTGTGGGAATCATTGACGGCTTCCAGCACCTGATGAAGGGAGACACCTCCCAAACGCGCGAACTTTCCATCGACGATGTGGCGCACATCCACCTGGATGGGGGTTCCGTGTTGCGCACCTCCCGTGCCAACCCCACAAAAAAGGAAGAAGACCTGAAAACGGTGGTTGAGGCCTTCAATACCCTCAAGGTGGACGCGGTCATTACCATCGGCGGTGACGATACCTGTTTTTCCGCCATTCAGCTTGAGAAAAAGGCCAAAGGGAAAATCCAGTTTGTGCATGTTCCAAAGACTATTGATAACGACCTGGACCTCCCCCACGGCATCCGCACGTTCGGCTTTACCACCGCGTGGGATTTCGGAGCCAAGATCACCCAAAGCATCATCGCCGACGCCCAGAGCACCAACCGCTGGTATTTTATCACCGCGATGGGGCGCAAAGCGGGGCACCTGGCGCTCGGCATCGGCAAATCGACCGGCTCCACGCTCACCATCATCCCGGAAGAATTCGGCGACGTGAAGGAGATAAGCCTCCAGCACGTGGTGGATATCCTTATCGGCGCGGTGTTGAAACGGAAGGCGCACGGCAGGGAATACGGCGTGGCGATCCTTGCCGAAGGGCTTGCCGAACGGCTTTCCCAATATGAACTGAAAAAAATGGGCAAAATAGAATATGACGAGCATGGCCACATACGCCTGGCCGAGATCGACCTGGGCGGGATACTGAAAGACGAAGTGGCCGCGGGCCTTAAAGAGTTCGGCATCAAGGAAACCATTGTCGACAAGGACATCGGTTACGAACTCCGTTCCGTGGCCCCTACTTCGTTCGACATCGAATATACGCGCGATCTGGGCTACAGCGCGGCCGTTTACCTGCTCAACGGCAAATCGAGCGACATGATCTCAATACAGGGGGGTGTTGCGGTGCCCATCCCCTTTACCAGCGCCATAGACCCGCAGACCGGCCGTACCCGCGTCAGGCTGGTTGATCCGAATACCCAGTCCTATCATGTTGCGCTGGAATACATGATCAGGCTGAAGAAAGTCGACTTTGAAAATGAAGACGCCCTGAACAAACTGGCCCAGACGGCGAAAATAACTCCGGAAGCGTTTGTGAAACGCTTCGGCTACCTTGTCGGCATGGGCGGCGAGTAGCCTCCCCGCGGAAAACGGCATGTACATATCTCCGATCGTCGACGCCCATCTGCATATCACCGATAACGGCGAGTGGTTCACCGGCAAACACAACGCATCGATCGGGTTGCTGATAGAGCAGATGGATGCCGGCGGCGTGGCCAAAGGGGTCATTATGGGCTTGGCCCAGCTCAACCAAAACGAATATCTGCGCCGGATATGCGATGAGCATCGCGGCATCCTTTACGCCATGGCCGGCTTCAGCCCCGTAACACAGGAATTGACGGCGGTGCGCGATTACCTTTCCCACGAAGCGTTCAGGGGAATAAAGCTGCACCCGCGCCGCGACAACTTTTCTCCGATGGATCCAAAAGCGCTGGCGGTCTACGAAGAAGCCGAAGAAAAAGGATGGGTGATCAACTTTGACGTGTTCGGCCACTCGGCACGCCTGCCGATTGAAGAGCTGCGCCCCACGGTGTTTGACCGTCTGGCAAAACGTTTTCCCAACCTCAAAATGGTGCTCTCCCATTGCTGCGTCCCCTGGATGCTGGAAGCGTTCTTTGTGGCAAAATCAAACCCGAACCTCTATCTGGACTGCTCGTTCATTATTGAACGTTTCAACAAAACCAGCGTGATGCAGGACCTTCTGTACACCGCCAGACACCTTGACCGCAAACTGATATTTGGTTCCGATTTTCCCGAGGAACAGGCGCACCGCTACCTCTCGATGGCGAAAATAGAATTCAAGGATTTGCAGGAAGAAAAGAAGAGCAACATTTTCGGGCTTAACGCCATACAAGTGTACGGCCTGTAACATGTCCGCCGCCATTATGGTGCTTGGAGGAAACGTTTATACGGTTCCCTCCATCCTTTCGCTCAAGGAAGCCGGGTTCACGGTAGCCGTGGTGGACGGCAATCCGGAAGCCCCCGCCTTTGAAATTGCCGACATCTGTGGAAAATTCGATTTCCGCGACTGGGAGCAGGGCCTTGCCTTGGCCCGCGCCCAAAAAGTGCAAGGGGTCATCCCGACGCATGACCGCGGCGTGCTCCCCGCAGCCCTTATCAGCGAGGCGCTGGGGTTGCGAGGCCCCTCCCCCGAAGCCGCCCGTGCCGCCACCAGCAAGAAGCTTATGCGTCAGGCATGGAGCGCGGCCGGCCTCCCCTCGCCCGTCATCGCGATTGCCCGCAACGTTGAGGAATTCAGGGTCGCGGTGACACGTATCGGATTTCCCGCAATATGTAAGCCTACTGATGATGTCGGCGGAGGCAGCCGCGGCGTGCGGCGCCTTGACGCGGAAACCGATTTGGCCGAGGCTTACCGTTTCGCCACTTCGTTTTCCGATTCGCCAGAAACGCTGGTGGAACCCTGCTACGAAGGACTGGAACATAGCGTGGAAGTGCTGATGCGCGATGGCAAGGGAATCGCTCTCATGGTATCGGATAAAGTGAAAACGCCCCCCCCTTACCGTGTGGATAAAAGCGTGATCTACCCATCCCGCCTTACTGGGAAAGCGTTGCAACGGGTTCGGATGCTTTCGGTTGAAGCGGCACGCGCGGTTGGCCTGCGGGACGGCGCCGCACACGTAGAGCTTTGCACATTGCCGGACGGCGGCAACGCGCTTTTCGAGATCGGGCTACGCTGCGGCGGGGGCGCCACGCCACACCCCATCGCGCTGCTTGCCAGCGGGATAAATGAAATCGTGGAATACGCCCACATCCTGACGGGCACCGTGCGCGATTTCTCGCCCAAATTCGCCAAGGGGGCAGTGTTTCATTTTATCACCGCCAAACCGGGCAAGCTTAAAAGCGTGGACGGATTTGAAACGGCGCGCGCAATGCCGGGTATAATCGAAGCCGGACTCACGGCAAAGCCGGGGGACATGGTAAAAGAAATACGAACATCTTCAGACCGTCTGGGGTACTTTGTCGCCGCCGACCAAACGGGGGCTGAAGCACACCAAAGGGCGCTGGTGGCGGAACAACAATTGACATTTGAATACGGAAATTGAACCAATGCACAAAATACGGCTGGTGAAGCAGAAGCTGAATTTCAGCGCCGCGCACTTCATCACCCTTGAAAACGAGTGCGAGGCGCTGCACGGCCACAATTACTATACGCTGGTTGAAATGGCCGGTGGGCCGGACGACAATTTTTACCTTATCGACTTCGGCATATTGAAGAAAGAAATGCAAGGGTTGTGCAACGCGCTGGATCACAAAGTGCTGATGGCCTCGGAGAACCCGCACCTTGTCATGGCGGTCAACGGTACTCAATTCGACGTAGCCTACCGCGAAAAGAAATATTCATTTCCCGCCGAAGACGTTGTTGCCCTGCCGATACCTAACACCACCGTGGAAATGCTTTCACAATACCTCTGCGTGAAACTGAAAGAGCTTTTGGATGGCAAAGGATACCTGGATAAAATCCGCTACCTTGAAGTCGGCGTGGAAGAAACCGCCGGCCAGATGGCCACTTACCGCATCGACCTATAGACTTTCGCCGGCCGTTTTATTTTAACAGTTGCGCAAGAATGGTTTTCGGGTTATTAACTTCACCAAGCAATATTAACAATATCCGGGAGGCCGCATGGCGGACGAAAAAGACAAAAAAGAACCCTGGCTGAATTACCTCGCGCTTTCCACCGTTATTCTTGCGGTTTGCGCCACCCTTTCCACATTTAAGGGGGGCGGATACTCCACCCGCTCGGTGATGAGCCAGGCACAGGCATCGGATCAATGGGCTTTTTTCCAGGCCAAGAGCGTAAAACTGAACCTGTACGAACTGCAGAGGGAAAAGCTGCAAATGGAATTGACCGGGCACTCCATGCCTAAAGCGGAAACCGAGGCCTATTCCAAAGCGATTGAAGGATACCAACATAAAATAGAAAAATACGAAAAGGAAAAAGAAGAGATCAAGGCGGAGGCAAAAAAGCTGGAGGAGGTGCGGGATGAGGCCCAAAAACATTCCAAGACTTTCGGCATCGCCGTCATCTTCTTACAGATCGCCATTCTCCTCTCTTCCATCGCCGGCCTTTTGAAGAAAAAACCGGTTTGGCTGGCGGGATTGGCCATCGGCGTGCTGGGGCTGGTTTACTTCGCCGATGGCTTTTTTATGTTTCTCGGCAAATGAGAATAATGGCCACGCGGCAAAAAGGATTGTTATGAGCTTGGGTTCCGGCACCGAACTTTTTGCTTCGCTGGTCTTCGGAACCATCGGCATGGGATACTTCGCCTACGGGAAAAAGCAGGCGAACTTCCTCGTATTGGGAACCGGCGTGGCCCTGATGGTTTACCCTTATCTTGTTCCCGGACTGGCAATGATGGTTATCATCGGCATTGGGCTGATGATTTTCCCTTTCGCGGCGGCCCGGTTCCTATAGTGGTTTGCCTGCCAACTCCTCCTGGATGCTTACATGAAAAGACAAGCTAAAATGAATATATGAAACCTATTGATGCCGAGCTTATCATCTGGGACCTTGACGGCACCCTCATCGACTCCAAAAAAGACATTGCCTTCGCCGTGAACGAAACGCTGGAACGTATCGATCACCCCCCTATTTCCGACGAGGAAATATACTCTTACGTCGGCAACGGCGTCCGGCCGCTCATCGAACGCGCCGTGGCGGCCTCCGGCGGCGGCAATTCCCTCGATACCGCCATCAAGCACTTTCAGAAAATTTATCTGGCACACTTGTTGGATACCACCATCCTTTTCGATGGCATCCTTGAAGTATTACGCCACTTTGAAAGCAAAAAAATGGCGGTTGCCAGCAACAAACCTTACCTCTATGTAACGAAAATACTGTCGGGCCTGCATGTGAACGACCTCTTCATATCGGTCAAAGGGGGCGATTCACTCCCCACACGCAAACCCGACCCCGAAATGCTTAATGTGATCTTGCAAGAAGCGGAGACAAGCGCGGATCGCGCCGTATTTATCGGCGACAGCGCGGTGGACATCCAGACCGGCAAAAACGCCGGTATACGCACCATCGGCGTATCCTACGGCTTCCGCCCGGTGGCGGAGCTAATTAAAAGCGCCCCCGACCTTTTGGTGCCCACCCCCCTTGATTTGAAGCGTGCCATACGGTAAGCGCCCATGAAAAAAAAGACGCTTGAACGCAAAGGGGAATGCGTTTCCTGCGGCGAGTGCTGTCAACGTGTTAGAATCACCTCGGTTTACAGCCATCTCATCGCCAACCACGGCTCCATCGATGAAGCGCGTGCTTACTATTCATATCGCGGCATCCGGCTGGTCGAGTCGTTACCCGCCATCGACCGTGTGATGCTGGAGATCGACATTCCGTGCAGCCAGCTCACCGCCGACAAGAAATGCCGCCTGCATGAAACGCCGGAGAAAAAGCCGCTCATCTGCCACAAGTACCCATGGTTCAAGGATGATATTGAAAGTTGCGGCTACCGCTTCGAATAACTTTGCCTAAACCATAAAGCCACACACGCAAAACCGGTGCTTACGGATAATTTCAGGAAGGGTGCCCCCCGTTTCATTCATGCCGCCGACTGGGCTTCAATCATCAGAAAGTTTGACATACTTTACGGGTGAGCGTAATATTTTATACGTGAGGTGGTCAGCAAAAACGATCATCGGGGATATGGCGGAATAAATCTCTCGAAGGAATAAAATATTGATGAACAGTCTGATCAACTGGCTTGACGAACGGATGGGAATAGTCCGGATTTACCGCGAGCAATTCGCGTTCGAGCTTCCCGAAGGTATCAACTATTGGCGCCTTTTCGGCGGACTTGCGATCGGCTGTA
>JAHFEJ010000072.1:12563-13935 GCA_023248535.1 Nitrospinales bacterium
CAAGCCAGGCCCACCAGAGCATAAAAAATATGTGCCTTCTCTCACCCGCCGGAGCGCTGATCCGCAACTTGCACCGATGGAGCGCCACTTTTGGGATTACCTTCGTTATGATACATGCGTTTCATGCAATGGCCAGGAGGGCCTACCGCGCCCCGCGCGATATCATTTGGTGGTCGGGCATGGTTCTCGGCACGCTGTTCCTCCTCTTTTTGATAACCGGTGTAATCCTTCCCTGGGATTGGCGGAGTTATATGGCTGTTATTATTTGGTCGGATTGGGTCAAACTTATTCCCGGCCTTGGGGGGTATTTGCAGGGCCTCATCTTCTCGATGTTCACATTGGGGCGTGATTATGTCGTCCATATCATGTTGCTTCCGGCCATGCTTTTTGCCGTGCTGGGGGTGCATATATTCGTTATGAGACGCCTCGGCCTTTCTCCCGGCGTGCCAAAAGTGGATGAGGTAATTACGCTCCATAGCGGCGAAAAGCCGAAAAAGGCGGTTCAGTGGTGGCCCCATTTTGTGATTAGACTGGCAGTTGCCTTCGTGATTGTTACGGCGCTGATGGTGGCGCTTGCCTTGCTGATACAGGTGCCGTACCGCGCCCCCGAAACTATCCCGCTGCCAGACGAAGGGGAAAATATCCCCGGCCCGGAGTGGTTTTTCCTCCTCTTTTGGCAGGGCTTCTATTACCTCACGGGAAGTCTTAAAAAATTCAATTTTATAATGCCGCTTTTAGCAATTTTCCTTTTCATCTGCATGTTCATGCTCCCGTTTTTAAGCAAGCTCTCCTTTGACAAAGTTCCGGGTTTAAAAGGATTAATCGCAAAGACCGGGGCCATGAGGCCGGGATCTTTGAAAAATTTCATGTACGCCACTCCGGTTATTGTGCTTGCGGCTTTTGTGTTTTTTGCCATATTTACCGGCGGCCACAAGGCCAAAACCTTTAGTTGCGATTCTTGCCACACAGGAATGGAACACAAAACTTTCCTGATGTCTGTCCCTCCCAACGTGGACAGATATTACAATGCCCCCAAAATAGGGGGCGTTGACGCACAAGGCGTACCGATTCTTATTCCAAAGGATTCCTATTGGCAACTAAGGCACCTCTATCAACCAGATTCTTTCGCCTACGGCTGGGATCCTGAATAATAATCGCTCATCCAGATATTTTTCGTGTTTTCTTCCGCCTCGCATGTAGCAGCTATTGATTCCTGCACTGATAATGTCCTATACTGCCCCCAAGGGGGTGACATATGCGGCCTTTGGGAAATCCTGGAGAATTGGAACGGCGTCGTCTCGAAGCGGTTAAGTTGTTACGGAGTGGCCATCAGCCAGTTGCCGTAGCGCGGCAATTGGGGGTGGATCGGCGA
>JAHFEJ010000073.1 GCA_023248535.1 Nitrospinales bacterium
ATATAATTGCCCAAGTGAAGGATGCGGTGGAGTTTATCTGCAAGGAGATACGCAAGACCTTTGATATGTATGAGAAAACGTCCGATTTGAAGGTATCCAAGGTCTATCTTTCCGGGGGAAGTTGCCTCATGGATGGGATTGACTTATTGATACACCAGAATTTGAATTTAGAAGTCGAGGTTGTAAATTCATTTAGGAATGTTTATTGCAACAACAAGCATTTTGATGAGCAGTACATCGAGGCAATGGGGCCAGTGGCTGCCATTCCCGTTGGGTTAGCGTTAAGGATGACAAACGATAAATGATTAGAATAAACCTTATAGCCGCAAGAACGCCGAAAGATCACCTTGTCGTTCAGCGGCAAGTGATGTCGGTCATCGGCGCGGTTATTTTATCCCTTTTTCTTGTAGGCTGGTGGACCAGCCACGCCAGCGCGACCAAGGAGGAAGTGCAGGGTCAACTTGCGGGGGAAAAAGCGAAGTTGCAGCGGTTGGAGCAGGTTGCGCAGCGGATTGAAGAATTTGAAAAGAAAAAGCAGCGCCGCGAACAGATTCTCGATGCGATAAAAAAGCTGGAGACCAGGAAAGTAGGGCCGCGTCTTTTCCTGGACGATCTTAATATGATCTTGCCATCCGATGTCTGGTTGACGAAGATCACGCAGACGGACGTTACCATAAACGTTGCCGGTTACAGCCTGTCAAATACCGCGATAGCCGACCTGATGCGCCTGATGGAGGCCTCGCCGAATTTTTCCGATGTGGAACTGGGACCGATCAGGAGCGAAGTGATAAAGGGCGAGGAAGTGAAGACTTTTACCCTGAGTTGCGGCTGGGAAGCCGTGAAAAAGCTTGACGAAACAAAATCCAAAGCGGCGGCCCCCGGCGCGCCCGCGGCGCCGCCGGCGAAAAAGTAGAACGTATGGATATTGAAAATTTACAGGAAAAGATTTTCTCGAAGATACCGTACGCACGCCTTACGGGGATGCCGTTAAGCGCCCGGTGGGGTATTGTGGCTGGCGTGCCGATCGTGTTGATCGCAGCGTTTTATTTCCTGCTGATCAGCGCAACCCTGGCCGAGACCGATGCCGTGCGCGAGGAGCTTTTAAAGGTGCAAAAGGATGTTCAGGTGAAAGAGGCGTTGGAGCGCCGGTTGCCGGAATTTGAAAAGAAAATCGCCGAGTTGGACGGACAACTGGCAATGATCCGCCGCCAGCTCCCCGAGAAAAAAGAGATACCGGATCTTCTGGATCAGATATCCAATTTGGGCGCGCAGAGCGGCCTTCAGTTCCAGCTTTTCAACCCAATGCCCGAAGCGGAAAAGGATTTTTACGCCGAAGTGCCGGTTGACCTGAATATTGTGGGCAGTTTCCATAACGTGGTGGATTTTTTTGACAAAGTGGCGCGCATGCCCCGCATTGTGACCATTACGAACATCGATATGGGCAAATCCGGCAACAAAGTAAAGGTGCCGCGGACCAAAGGAACGCTGGTGGAAGTCCGCTGCAAAGCGGTCACCTTCCGTTTTCTCGAAACAAAGGTCGATGCGCCGGCGGCGGCCGCTCCGGCCGCACCGGCGAAGCCAGCCGCGGCGGCACATTAAACCATGAATAAGAATAAGAAGATAATGATCGGCGCCGGCGCGGCGGCGGTGCTGGTGGCGGCGGCCCTGTTTTTTGTTTTGGCGGGTTCGGGCAATGATGAGCAGGCCCTGCGCGAGGCGTTCAAGCAGTTTTCCGCCGATCTTGCCGCGGGGAACAAGGCCGACGTTGGCAACCTCATTTCGCGCAAATTCAATGATGCCGGGATGGATTATAATCTGGCGGTTGACGAATTTGGCATCAAGCGGCCCGGCTACATGGCCGAAATCTCCAGTGTCAAAATCAAGGACGCCTTGGCCGAGATAGGCTATACGCGCAAGCAGGTGGTGGACAAGAAAATGGTTACCAGCCAGCTCACCGGCGAAACATGGGTGAAGGATGATGACCGCAAGTGGCGTCTGGTGAAGCTGTCCGGCAACGACCGCACCCAACTGCCCAAACTGCGCCAGGAACGCAAAGCGGCTGAAGAAAAGCTGGCGGCCGACCTGCTGGCCGCCGAAGAAAAGGAATCGAACCTCCGCAAAGCGAGCTACAGTTATGCCAACAAGCGCGATCCTTTCGAATCGCTTATCGTTGAAACGGCTCCCGGAGAAGCGGCATCCACGGCTGATGCCTCCCGCATGTGCGATCCGGGCCGGCCGCGGCAATTCCTTGAAGGGTTCGATCTGTTTGCCTTTAAGCTGGTCGGCATGGTGAACGCGAATAAAACATATTATGCGCTGGTGGAAGCGCCCAACGGGAATGGTTATACGCTGAAGACGGGGATGTACGTCGGGCGGCGCTGCGGAAAAATCACCGCGATCACCGCCGCGCGGGTCGTAGTCGCCGAAAAGTACCCCAATGTGCGGGGGGAGTTCAGTGTGAAAGATATGGAATTGAAACTCAAAGAGGAAGAGTAGGGGGCTTATGAGAACAGGCTGGAGAATCTTTACGGCTTTCGCCCTGATGCTGGCGGGCTTTGCCTGCGCTTCAGGAGATCACTCGGGGCCCGTCGGGGTCATGCCCGAAGGGGGCATTTTCATCACCAACATCGTGCCGGTAACGCATGAAGGCGGCGTGGCGCTTTCCATCGAAGGAAGCGGGAAACTGCAATATACCGTCTACAAACTTGAGAATCCGAAGCGGCTGGTGGTCGACATCCCGGATGCCGATTCTTCGGCTTTTACCGCTCCCATCGAAGTGCCCAAAGGCGTGGCGTGGCAGATTCAGCCGCATTACTTCCCGAAGGCGGGAAATTCGCGCATAGAAATATTCCTCAAAGAAGCGGTTTTATACAAGGTTAGCCGGATCAACGACAAGAAGATCGTGGTTGATGTGAATCCATACGCCGCAGAGGCGGCGCAGGTGGTGGCCGAGGCCGATATGGCATTGGAACCCGGCCAGACCGAGATTATGGATATCGACCTGAGGGATGTGCAGGGATTGGCCCGCCTGGTCATCTCCTATAAGGGGGCCAAACCGAAGTTTGAAATGACCCGCCGCCGCGAGATGAACCGCATCTCCCTCGATATCAGCAACGCCAAGGTCGTCAAAGCCAATGAAAAGCTGCTCAGTGTTGATAGCCCGGAGAGCCTGGTGAAAAATGTGGCGCTTTTCCAGTTTACCACCCGGCCCGCATCGGTCAAGGTGATCGCGAACCTTAACCAATTCACCTCATCCAACGTGTTTGAGAAGAACGGCGCGATCTATTTCGATATCGGGCCGGATGCGGTTTTGGCCTCGGCCTCGGAAATGAAGGCGGATACGAAGAAACCGGCCGATGTGAGCGCCACGAAGGAAAAACTCCCCTCCGACTACATGGGGCAAAAGATATCGCTCGATTTCCAGGACGCCGATATTCATAACATCCTGCGGATCGTCGCCGATGTCAGCGGCATGAACGTGATCACCTCCGATACCGTCAAGGGCAAGGTCACCATGAAGCTGATCGACGTGCCGTGGGACCTCGCCCTTGAGACCATCCTGAAAAACAACAAACTGGCGATGGTGAAGAGCGGGAATATCATCCGCGTTTCCACCGCCGACGAACTGAGCAAGGAAAACGAGGCGGCCGCCGCCAACCAGCAGAGCAGCGTGAAATCGGAGGCGCTTTACCTCAAAGTCTTCCAGGTCAATTACGAAACCGCCGTGAAGCTTAAAGACAACCTTAAAACCATAGCCAGTCCGCGCGGCAGCATAGATGTGAACGAGCGGACCAACACGCTCATCATCCAGGATACCCGCGACCGGCTGGCCGAGATGGAAAAGCTGATCGAAACACTGGACAAGCGGACGTTGCAGGTGCTCATAGAGGCCCGCATCGTTGAAGTGAACCATACCTTCGCACGCGAGCTGGGCATCAAGTGGGGCGGCAACTATAACACCGGCACCGGCTCCGCGTTTCCCGCGACGATCGGCCTGAGCGGCGTGGGGGCTGGCGGAGTGGCCAGCACGGCCGCGGGGAGCATCGTCAATACCGGCACCAGCGGGGTTACCGGCACGTTGGGCTTAAAACTCGGCAGCGTGGACAGCACCGCCCTGCTCGATATGCAGTTGATGGCCCTGCAGAACGACGGCAAGGGCCGGATACTTTCCATGCCGAAGATATCGACCATGAACAATATCGAGGCGCTCATTGAGAGCGGCCGCGAAATACCGTACCAGACGACTTCGGCTGACGGCACGAAGACCGAATTCAAAAAGGCGACACTCAAGCTGAAGGTGACGCCGCATATCACGCCGGACAACTTCATCAGGCTGGAGATCGAGGCGAACAAGGACGAAGCCGACTTCGCCAACCAGTTGCCGAATTCGCCACCGCCGATCCTCACCAAACATGCCAAAACGGAAGTGCTGATCAAAGACGGCGATACCACGGTCATCGGCGGCCTTTTCAAGGAAACGAAGACCGATACCGAAGCAAGCGTTCCTTTCTTTTCGAAAATACCGGTATTGGGCTGGTTATTTAAGGGAAAAGCCAATTCCAACAGCGGCGAAGAGCTGCTGATATTCATAACCCCGAAGATTCTGTAAGGAGGGTGGGGGATGTTGAGCAAGATGTTTAAAACGGCGCTTGTGGCGGCATTCGCCCTGGTCTTGGTGTCCGCCGGCGGTTGTGGTCAGAGGGCCGATCAAAACACCCGCAAGGTGGGTCCGGCCGGTCCCACATCGCCAGGCGGCTATTACTTCACCCTTGCAGTTGACCCTGCGGTAGTCCAGGCATTGGGTACAGTAAGCGTAAGAGCGCAAGTGACTAACGCCGCAGGCACGCCAATCAATGGCACTGTGACCGCGGTAACGGTGGGTTTTGCCGGTTCATCGACTACCGGCTTGAGTGCGGCGATAAGTGCGAACGGCTATGCCGGCGGTTTCTTGACGATGACCGGGGCTGGCGGCAGGACTGTTTATATAAACGCCAACGTTGAGGATAAGAGCTTAACGATACCTGTACAAATTTTACCGTAAGGCATCCGCATTTTGGCTTCCTTGCGCGTCGACCTCGGTGACAGATCGTATCCCATTCTGATAGGAGACGGTGCTTCCAAAGAGGGGATCGCCCTCCTTCCGCGCCTTCTCAAAGGTAAAAAAATCGCCGTTGTCACCAATCCCGTGGTGGTGAAATATTTCGCGTCCAAGACCCTGCGGTTTCTCCGAAAGGCCGGCTTTAAACCAACGGTAATCACCTTGCCCGATGGCGAGCGGTACAAGACCCTACAACACATCGCCCGCATCTACGACGGGCTTATAGCTGGCCATTTTGACCGCGCCGACGCCATTCTCGCCCTGGGGGGCGGCGTGACGGGGGATATGGCCGGGTTTGCGGCGGCAACCTACATGCGCGGTATCGATTTCGTGCAGTTTCCCACCACGCTACTCGCCCAGGTGGACAGCTCGGTGGGGGGGAAAACCGGCATCGATTACCCGGGCGGCAAAAACATCGTCGGCGCGTTTTACCAGCCGCGCCTTGTTGTATGCGACCTGTCGGCCCTTAAAACGTTGCCGGACCGCGAATACCGGTGCGGCATGGCCGAAGTGATAAAGTATGGCATCATCCGCGATGCGCGGTTTTTCGCCTGGCTGGAAGAAAACGTGAAAGAAGTGGCGGCCCGCAAGACCGGCGCGCTGGAAACAATCGTCCGCAAGTCGTGCGCCTGCAAGGCGGCGGTGGTTGCGGCGGACGAGCGCGAGGCGGATATCCGCGCCATACTCAATTTCGGGCACACATTCGCCCACGGCATTGAAACGGCGCTTGATTATAAACGGATCAAGCATGGCGAGGCCGTCGCCATCGGCATGGTGATGGCCAGTCGTCTTTCGTACAGCCTGGGGCTTATTCCCCAAAAAACCGCCGAGCGGGTGAAGCGTCTCATCGCCGCATACGGCCTGCCGACCACTCTTCCCAAATATCTTTCGCCCGGCGAAGTGATTGAGGGGATGGTGCACGACAAGAAGATCATCTCCGGGGCGTGGCGGTTCGTGGTGTATGACCGGATAGGCAACGCCTTTGTGAAAGGCGGGTTTGCCCGCGCCGAGATCGCCGCCGCGATGGACGGGTAGGGTTCCCAATCTCCGGCTAAGCGGGAGAGGGGGAGGGGGATTTTTTTCCTCAAAGCCGCAAGTAGCCCCCGTATTGCATCGGTTCCGAGCCGCAGCATCGTTTTACCAGCATGGCGGATGACCTTGCCGACGGTGTTGAGCAGTGCAAAGCGCAATTTTTTCGGTTTCGCTGTCCAAAATTCTCCGGGTAACGTTTCCCGCTTGAACAGGCTCAGCAGGTTGTAGCAGAGAACGTTCAGCCGGAACCATGCGGCATTGGCTCCGAACTTGCCGCTGGGGAATGCCCCCGCCGCAAGGCCGCGCTTGCGGTTTTTGATGACCACGGCCTCATCCACCACCCGCGCCGCGCCGGGGCCGCTTTTGCTACTGCGGCTGGCGAAGGACGGGGCGTTATGCCCCTTTTTTTAACAGCGGGAACCCGAGCGATTCCCGCCACTCCAGATAGGCGCGGGCGCATTTGCCCGCCAGCTTCCGCACACGGGCGATGTAGGTGGTTCGCTCAGCCACGCTGATCGCACCGCGCGCATCCAGCATATTGAATGCGTGCGAACACTTCAGAACCATGTTGTACGCCGGAAGCGGCACCCCGGCCTCCAGCAGCTTGTTCACTTCCGCCTCCAGGCTGTCGAACAGCGCGGCGTTGGCGGCGGCGTTTGAAAGCTCGAAGTTGTATTTGCTGAACTGCTGCTCATCGGCCAGAAATATCTCGCCGTATTTCACTTCGTTGTTCCACTGAAGGTCGTAGACCGAATTCCTGTTCTGCAGGTACATGGCGATCCGCTCCAGCCCGTAGGTGATCTCGGCCGAAACCGGCTTGAGGTCGATGCCTCCCACCTGCTGGAAATAGGTGAATTGCGTGATCTCCATGCCGTCCAGCCAGACCTCCCAGCCAAGCCCCCACGCGCCGAGGGTGGGTGATTCCCAGTCGTCTTCCACAAAGCGGATGTCGTGCGCTTTAAGCTCGATGCCGAGCGTTTGCAGCGATTCCAGGTACAGCTCCTGCACGTCGAGCGGCGATGGTTTTAAGATCACCTGAAACTGGTAATAGTGCTGCAGGCGGTTCGGGTTTTCACCGTAACGGCCGTCGGTGGGACGGCGGCTTGGCTGTACATACGCGGCCTTCCACGGTTCCGGCCCCAGCACGCGCAGGAAGGTGGCGGGGTGAAATGTGCCGGCCCCCACCTCGGAATCGATGGGTTGCATCACCAGACACCCTTTCTTGGCCCAGAAAGAGTGCAGTGTGTGAACGATCTCCTGGAAATTCATATCCGCCAAATTATAGCAGGTTAATGACGGGCACAGCCGCTTCTTAGTGGTAGAAGTGGCGCATGCCGGTGAAGACCATCGCCATTCCGTGTTCGTTGCCGGCCGCGATCACTTCCTCGTCGCGCATGCTGCCGCCGGGGGATATCACCGCAGTGATCCCTTCCTTGCCCGCCGCGTCAATGCCGTCGCGGAACGGGAAGAACGCGTCCGATGACATCACGCACCCCTTCACGGGGCTTTGCGCCTTGCTCACGGCGATTTTAGTGCTGTCGACGCGGCTCATCTGCCCGGCGCCCACGCCGACGGTTACGCCGTCGCGGACGAAGACGATGGCGTTCGATTTCACATGCTTGGCCACCGTCCAGGCGAAAAGCATGTCTTCCATCTCTTTCGGGGTCGGCTGGCGTTTGCTCACTACGCGGAGGCTCTTTTCGTCGAGAAGCTGGCTGTCCACCCCCTGCACCAGCAGGCCGCCGATGACGCTCCGGATATAGGAGGCGTAGGGGGTCTGGAAATTCTTCGGCTTGATGATGCGGATGTTCTTTTTCGATTTGAGTATTTCCAGGGCCTTCGGTTCGTAGTCCGGCGCGACCACCGCTTCGACGAAGGTTTTGCCGATCTCTTCGGCGGTGGCGGCGGTGAGCGTGGTGTTGAACCCGAGAATGGAGCCGAACGCGGAAACCGGATCGCAGGCATACGCTTTTTTATAGGCGGCCAACTGGTCGCCGTCCACGGCCGCGCCGCAGGGGTTGGTGTGCTTTATGACCACGGCGCTGTGCCCTTTTTTGAATTCGCGGGTCAGGCCGAGCGCCGCCGATATGTCGAGAATGTTGTTGTAGGAAAGCTCCTTGCCCCACAGTTGGTTATCGCCGGTGTAAATGCCGTCTTCAGCCGCCGCGTAGAATCCCGCGCTTTGGTGCGGGTTTTCCCCGTAGCGCAGTTCCTGGATTTTCTTGTATTCCAGTTTCAACGAATCGGGTTGCTTTGCGCCGGAGAGGTAGGTGGTGATGGCGTTATCATAGGCGCTGGTGCGGGCGAACGCCTTGGCCGCAAGGCGGCGGCGCTCTTCAATGGTGATCTCCCGCCCGGCGCGGATGGCGTCGATGATCATCGGGTAATCCGCCGGATCAACGACGATAACCACGTCTTCGTGGTTCTTGGCCGAGGATCGGATCATCGATGGCCCTCCGATATCGATGTTCTCGATGGCCTCTTCATCCGGAACCCCCGCTTTGGCGATGATCTGCTCGAACGGATAGAGGTTCACCACCACCATGTCTATCGGCTTGATGCCGTTCTGTTTCATGGCCTCCATGTGGGCTGGCAACGAACGCCGCCCCAGGATGCCGCCGTGGATTTTCGGATGGAGCGTCTTCACGCGGCCATCCATGATCTCCGGCGAGCCGGTGTGATCGGATATTTTCACCACCGGGATGCCGTTGTCGGTGAGCGATTTGGCGGTGCCGCCGGTGGAAAGGATTTCGACCCCCGCATCCCTGAGCGCGCGCGCCAGGTCCAGAAGCCCCGTTTTGTCAGATACCGAGAGAATGGCCCGTTCAATTTTTTTGGTTGTCATAGACAGCCTAGTCTAATTGCCGCCGCCCCTGCCCGTCAACCCCGTGATTTGCTTTTTCACCGGCCGCCGCGGGGCAGGGCAAAGAATCCCGTATTTTTTATGAAGGGGACATTGTAAAATGACGCAATCCGTATTTTGGGTGATCTACGGGACATGGGGGCCGCCAGGCCGTGCGGGCGGCGTTTTAGTCAACAGCGATTAGCAGGGACAGATTCAGATGAGCAACGACACCGCCTCCGTTTATTCCGGCAAGGAAAAGCTGGTTCTCGGCCTTGACATCCTTTTTACCTATATCCTCATGATTTTCGGAAACGTGGTGACAACCACCGGTTCCGGCATGGCCTGCCCCGATTGGCCGCTTTGCTACGGCACGGTGAATCCGCCCAAGGCGATCTCGGTATGGATCGAATGGGGCCACCGCATGATCGGCGGGATTACCGGTTTCCTGATCCTCGCCGCGGCGTTTCTCGTCTGGAAAAAAGCCGGCCCCGCCATCCGCTTTTTCCTGAAAATCGCGGTCGCCACGATCGTGGCGGCCATCCTGCTCGGCGGCGGCATCATCATCATCGATGCCCCGTTGCTCGATTCCTTTATGCGCATCGCGGTGGTGAGCAGCCACATCGTCTCCTCCACCATCATATTCGTGACGATGATCATCGCATATCATTCCGTTTCGTCCCGCGCGGGGGAGGCGGCCGACCGCTTTTCCGTATTCCTCTTCGTTTTGGTGTACGCGCAGATCGTCATCGGCATTGTCGTGCGCTATGCCCACGCATCGATGGGCTGCGGGCCGGATTGGCCGCTCTGCCAAGGGAGCATTCTTCCCCCCGATTACTCGTTTGAAGTGCTGTTGCATTACATCCACCGGCTCATCGCGTACGTTATTTTCGGCCTGACCCTCTGGAAATTGGCAACCCTCCTCAAGGCGGGCAGCCCGGCGCGTCAGGCGGGGATCACCTTCGGGCTGGTATTGCTGCAGGCGGCCATCGGCATCGGCATCGTGCAGACGGTCATGTTCCTCCCCCTGCTGGTCGCGCACGGCGCGGCCGGTTTCGCCCTGCTGGGTTGGACCGCCTGGCTTGGCGCGCCCGGCATGATCGGGGCGCGGGCGGCGGAAGATTGATGTCTCATGGCCCACGCGGGGGTTTGGTTGGATAAGAAGCTGTTCGCCGGATTGATGATCCTGCCGAAGCCGGGGATCGTCGCACTGGTGATCGTATCCGGCATCACCGGCCTTTATCTCGGCGGGCACGGCGTCCTTCAGACCAGAATTGCCTTCTGGACCCTTCTGGGACTTGGGCTGTCCACGGCGGGTTCCGCGGTGCTCAACAACTTTATCGACCGCGACATCGATTCGGTGATGGCCCGCACCCAGGGGCGGTCGCTCCCGTCGGGGGCTGTTTCCGCCAGCGCCGCATACTTTATCGGTACCGGGCTGGTGCTGGTGTCATTGATCATCATGAAGATCGCCGTCGGTGCGCAAGCGACCCTGCTGACCGGCATGGCGGTTTTCATTTATGTTATCCTCTATTCGCTATTCCTGAAGCGCACCACGCCCTTCGCCACGCATATCGGCGGTATCGCCGGCGCCATGCCGCCATTGATCGGTTACGCGGCGGCCCACGGCAGCATCGATGTGCATGGGGTGGTGCTTTTTCTCATCATCGTGATCTGGCAACAGCCGCACTTCTGGTCGCTCGCCCTGAAATACCGCGAGGATTACGCCCGCGCCGGCGTGCCGAACCACGCGGTGGCGATGGGGGTGGCGGCTACCAAGCGGCGCATCATGGCGTATGTGGCGGTGCATCTGCCGATGATGGCCTTGCCATACCAGGTGGGCATGGCGGGAAAGTGGTATCTCGCCATCGCGATGGCGATGACCCTGGTGTATATCGCCTTGACGGCGCGCTTCTTTTTTTCCGACCGGGACAAGGATTTGACGATTTTCCATTTTTCAAACATATATCTGGTTGTGGTGTTCGGCTCGATGATAGCCGACGCGGTAAACCTGTAAAGGGAGCATCATGGGAAATTCCTATTACGGCAAATGGTTCATGCTTTCCGTCGTTTCGCTTGGCTTGGGCGGTGGGTTCGCCTTCCTCATCGGCATGGCGCGCGCGCCGTTCGCCGAAAAATATTTCCCGCAAAACTATTTTCAGCACGCGCTGGTGGGGCATGTAAACCTCGCTATCCTTTTTTGGCTGTTGCTCTCCACCATGACGGTCTGGTGCTATCACCTGAAGACCGAAGGGCTGAAACCGGCGCTCTGGCTGGCGGGCATCGGCACCGCGATGGTGGCGTCCGCCGCGCTGTTCGGCGGCGGCGACGCGGTGCTGAACAACTACGTCCCGGCGCTGGTGAATCCGGTGTTTTTCGCCGGCCTGGCGTTGTTTTTCACCGGATTTTCCCTGAACGTGTTCCGCTTCGCCAAAGAGGCCGCGGCGAACCTTGCCAGCGACGACATGGTGCTCAACGCCATCGGCGCGGGGGTGATGATCGGCATCGTGCTGGCGGCGGCGGTGGCGGTAAGCCTCGTCAAGCTGGGGCCGGATATTAACGACTATCAGCAGCAGATGTATTACGAGCGGCTTTTCTGGACGCCCGGCCACATCCAGCAGTTCCTGAACGGCTCGATGCTGGCGGCCGTCTGGTACGCGCTGGCCCGCCTGACCACCGGCGGCGAGCTGAAATTCTGGCCCGTTCTGAAAGCGGCCAACAAGCTGTTCATCGTCTCGTCCGTGCTTCTATTTTCGCTCCTGTTCTTCATGGATCCGATGGACAGGCCGATGCGGATCGGCGCGGAGATCATTTACGGCATCGGCCTCGGCATCCCGCTGTTCATGCACATCGCCAATATCCTCCGGCAGGCGAAGCGCGATTTCAAAAGCCCCGCTTCTGTAGCGCTGTACTTTTCGATAGCCATTTATCTGTATGGCATCTTCATCGCCTACGGCGGCTTTGATAACGATACCCGCGTGCCGGCGCATTACCACGGCGCGGTTACGGCGCTTACGCTGGCGTTGATGGGCTTTGCGTGGCACATGCTCACCAAGGACGGCCTTGCAATAACTTTTCCCCGCCTGGCGAAAACCCAGCCGTACATCTACGGCGTGGGGATGATTCTGTTCATCTCCGGCCTCTTTGTCTCAGGCCTTTTCGGCGCGCCGCGCAAAACCCCCGGCACCGCCTGGACGGACAATCCGGTCGTGCTCGCCAGCATGTCGCTGATGGGGATAGGTACGCTGCTGTCGGTATTGGGGGGGATCGCGTTCGTCCTTTACGTCGCCGCCACGCTTATCAAAAACCGCCGCGCCGCCTGATCTCGCCAGCTCACTTGTCATTCCCGCCCCCGCTTTCGCGGGGGTAAACTCCGGCGGGAATCCAGCCATATTGTCAAATCTCTTTGTCTTTTGGTGGGTACACAATTCATTGTGTACGTCATGTCGCAAGGCATGAACCCGTCTCTTGGCGCTATCGCGCCAATGTACCCATTGAAATGGGTACCCACCTAGCCCGCGCCCTTTGGCCAGGTTCTCCGCATTACACAGGGGGAATCCCTAGCGATGTGGTAGAATTTATACCGATGGTAAATAGAAATACCTTTGTTCTTTCTCTCTTCAATTTTCCGTTTGTGGATATGGTATTGCTGAAAACAAGTTTTCAAGAATTCAAGGTTTAATTATGAGAGTTCTTGAAGCTAGGGGAAAAATCTACGATTATTTTCATAAAAGTCCTGAAATCATTAAAAACCATAATAAATTTGCAGCATACTACACGGCAATGTATCTTATTCAAGACACCGGCGAGGCGTTAACCTATCATCGGGGGCAAGGATTCTCACAAAACCCATTTCAAGCATATATTGAGTTTTGGGGTGTCATGCAGGCCGTTTATATTCAGCAAGACGCTATTTTGGAATTGTATAGAGCCGTTACGGGCCAAAAATTAAATATTGCATGTGACAGTAAGTGGATGAAGATCAGGTGTATGCGAAATATTTTAGCTGGTCATCCTTCCAATCAGGGAGAGACAGACCGAATAAAACGGACTTTTTTGGGACGCAATTTTGGAGATTACCAGTCGATTGAATTTGAAACTTGGGATGAACAAATGGAACAAAACTTTGGGGCGTCCACATCGATTGATGTTGGAAATGAAGAAGTCTCCCAACTCCTCTCTCATGTACACCATGGAAAATTAAAACTTGGTGATTTAATTGATGCATATGATGATGAAGCTGCTAAGCATCTTGAAAGTATTCTTTCGCATTTATGCAATCATTGGCCGATGGATAAATAATATTTCTGGCTTGCGCCGCAACTAAAGGTTTTATTTACTTCCAAATACCGGCCGTCATTAGCTTTAACTAATAATTTGTAGCTTATCATTATTTTGGAGGAGATTTAACAATGCCGTGGGAAACAATGTCGGTTGAAGGTCTGGCGGAAAAGCTGGGGGTGGATATAGCGGAAGTGCGCGAAAAACAGCGGCTTATCCGAAAAATCGTCGCGGCGCGGAAAGCAAAAAAACTTTCCCAGGCGGCTCTTGCCAAAAAGGTTGGCGTTTCACAGGGAAGGATCGCCCAAATTGAGTCCGGCATCGGTACCGCGCAGATTAGTTTTGATGTTCTTTTAAAAGTGCTTTCCGCATTGGGGATTGATTACAAAATAACTTTAAAACAGCACAAAGCCGCGTAACCCCCCGATCTTGGTGGGTACACAATTTAGGGTCTTCTCCTTATCGAGTGGGTAAAAAGGTGGGGTGAAGCGGCTCCAGAGCCTTTATTAGCAAGGGGATAAGGCATTTTTCTTGTCTTCGGAATCTGTCATGATTATCCGATGGGT